>DASYCK010000288.1:0-9216 GCA_036500205.1 Polyangia bacterium
CTGCGCGCTGGCCCACCGCGGCGCCAGCAAGAGCGCCAGGCAGACGACGATGACCGAGAGTGTCGACCGAATGACACTGGGGTTTTAACACGCGCTCGGCTCCGGCCGAGGCCCGGGGAACGGACCTCGGCGACTTACGCCGCGATGTCGGGGAGTGGCGTCTTGCTCGTGCCCGTGAGGGCGGGATCGCCGAAGCCGGTGAAGTTGGTGATCCCGAAGGCGTCGCAGACGTTGAGCAGGATGCGCTCGTGCCGCTCGGTCGACTTGACGTAGCGGCCGCCCTTGGCGGTCTTGAGGTAGCCGCCGTTGCCGCCGGCCAGCACGAAGCGCATCGACTGCTGATTGTGGGCGGACGCGTCGCCCATGTCGCGCGACCAGAGCACCAACGTGTTGTCGAGCAGCATCTTGGTGCTGTCGAGCGGATCGGGCGTGGTCGCCAGCGCGGTGACCATGTTGGCGAACTGGGTGGCCAGGTAGCCCTCGAACTTGACCAGGTCGGGGAAGTTCGTCGTCACCTCGCTGTGGATGTAGCCGCTGTGCTCGTCGGCCTCTTTGAACCCGGTCTGATTGACCAGCAGGTACTGGTCGTTGCCGTACTGGAGGCAGGCGATGCGGGTGATGTCGCAGGCGAAGGCAGCCAGGATGATCTGCTGGTGCAGCAGATTGCAGGCCAGCGTATCGAGCTGCATCATGAACTGCAGCGAGCTGTCGGCGGGTGGCGTCGCGGGTTTGGTGCACGCGCCGGTCGGCGCCGAGGTCAGCTTGTTCTCCAGCGCTCGGATCGAGGTGAGGTGGGCGTCCAGCTTGGCCTTCTCGTGGCTCCCCAACTGCCCTTCTAGCCCCGTGATCTCTGAGCTGATCGTGTCGAGGATGCTCTGGCGCCGCTTGAGCAAGGTGTCGGCGGTGGTCCCGCTCGCCATGGTCGTGCCGAAGACTGTATTGTAGGCGCTGAGCGGCGAGCCGATGGTCGGCAGGGGGGTGCCCGCCGCCCCGCCGTAGTACTGGCTGTTGCTTCCGTTCAGGTTGGTGTTGGCGCCGAGGAGCAGCGAGGCGATCTGCCGGCCGAAGCCCGCCGAGGTCATCTTGGCGATGTACTGGTCGACCGAGCTCCTGATGATCTGCTTGCCGGAGGCGTCGGTGAAGTAGCCGCTGCTGTCCTGTCCGGTCAGGCCGCCGGGCGAGCCGTGTCCCTCGTTGGGGTTGCTGGTGGGCATCCCCTCGACCAGCACCACGTTGTCGCCGACCGTCGAGAGCGGCTGGGTCATGTCGCTCCAGCCGGTGATCGATTCGCCGGAGATGCCCGGGGGTGTCCAGAGCGGCGGGTAGGTTCCCATCGTCGAGAAGATCAGCAGCCGCTTGGCCTGGTTGGAGGCGTGCGCCCGGTGGCGCAGGCCCATGTTGATGAAGGGGGCCAGCAGGAGCCCGGCGCCCACGCTTCCCACGAACTGCCTGCGGCTCGGCATGCGGCATCTCCCCTAGGCTATTGGTCTTGAACGCGCGTGGTGAAGTTCGGCGCGTGGATGATGGCCATCAGCGTGCTCTTCAGCGCGAACCCGTTGGACTGCGACTCTTTGTAGACCGAGTCGTAGGTGCAGCCGTCCTGCGTCCAGCTGCTGGAGCCGTAGGTGTAGTAGGTCCAGTAGCGCTCCATGCAGTGGGTCACGTCGTCGCTGCCGGCGAGAAAGGCCGGCAGGCTCCCCGAGCCCGAGAGCCCCGTGACGCTGTCGTCCTTTCCTTCGGGGTCGCTGAAGATCGTGGCGCTGTCGTCGACCTGGGACCCGTTGTCCGTCGTCCGGTAGCGGCCCCACCCGTCGTAGCTCTCGAAGGCGAACCCGATCCAGTCCATCGCCTTGTGGCAGCTGCCGCAGACACCGTTCTCGTGCTCGTTGATGAAGTGATCGCGCGTCGACTCGGGGGTCGAAGACGGCATGAAGGTCGTGTTGAGGCCGGGCGGCGGCGGCGGGATGTCCTGGCAGAGCATGCGCGAGCGGACCAGGTGGCCGCGCTGGGTGGGCGAGTCCTCGTCGGGGCGGGCGTAGCCGTTCAGGATCGTCCCGGTCGCCAGCAGGCCCGGATCGCGCGAGGTGAGCCCGGCGTACTTCACGCTGGTGAACGACGTCCCGAGCCCGTTGGTCGGGATGTTGTAGAAGGTCGCCAGGTCGGCGTTGAGGAACGAGTGGTCGGCCGTCAGTACCGAGCCGAAGGTCCCGCTGCCGTTGAAGGCCTCCATGATCAGGTCCTGCGACTCGGTCTGCATCTCGTTCTGCACCGTCGACGCGATCTGATAGACGGTCGCGTCGTGGGCGGTGGTGAAGAGGCGCGGCAGCCCCAGCCACCCGTTCATGAAGCCCATCACTGCCACCGAGCTGTTGGGCCCGCTGGAGGCGACCAGGCGCGACGCCTGCTGGTCGATCATGTCCGACATCGACAGGCTGCCGCCGCTGACCGAATCGGCCGCGGCCAGCAGCGTGCTGTCGGGGGTGGTCCCCGTCAGGGTGTAGGCGAGCTCGCTGGCCACCTCGTAAGGGGTGAGCGTGAACGTGCTGCCTCCGTCCTTTGTGCCGAGCTCGCTGCGGTAGAGGAAGTAGGGCGACTGCAGCATCGCCGAGACGACCGCCTGCGCGCCGTCGGAGTTCGAGCTGCCGAGCATGAAGATCTTGCTGTAGCTGGCGATGCGCGCGTCACTGGAGGTGAAGCTGGTGCGGAACGCCGCTCGCCCGAAGGCCTGGATGAACGAGGTCGCGCAGCTGGAACTGGGCGCGCCGGTCGTGCTGCTGGCGCAGCTGGCGAACTGAGTGAGCTGGCCACTCGAGCCGGCCCAGGCGGCGATCGCCTCGGCGTTGTCCTCGAGCTGAGAGGCGTTGAGGTCCTGCACGAGCAGCGCGTTGGCGTCGATGGAGAACCCCAGCACGGTCGGATCGCTGAACACCGTGGCGACCGGCGCCGCGCTGGAGGTGTCGTTGAAGATGCTGTGGATGCTGGCCGCGAACGCCGGCGCCGACAGCCGCCAGAGCTTGCGCGGACCCGGCGCGTTGCTGGTGCAGGGGTCCGCCGCCGCCAGCGTGGTCGACAGGCCGAGGACGCCGCCGTCCGCGCCGCCGCTGGTGTTCCCGCTCCCCCCGCTCCCGCTCCCGCCGCTGCCCGAGGGGTTGCCCTGGTAGTCGCGCCCCGCACAGCCCGCCGCCACCAGGCCGGCGAGCCAGGTGGTCATTAAGAGAGTCGAAATGCTAGACGAACGTTGCATGCGAGCTCCGCGTGAAACGTAAAGGTCCGTTGACCGGACCCAGCAAGGCTACGGCCAACCGAACATTGGGTCAACCCGAAGACTGGACGGAGCGGGTCGCTTCCTAGTTCAGCGTGGGCGTCGTCCAGTCGCGCCAATCCGCGAGCGTCTCGTTCTGGACGGAGTTGGGGGTGATCGACTCGGCCAGGTGGCCGGTTTTGGTCAGGAATTTCTCGATGCTGCTCTTGAGAGGCGCCGACCATTCTGGGCGCATCGCGCAGTGGGTACCGTTCGAGATCGCCGAGTCGTAGCCGATGTTGTACTGGGCGCCGAGCGCCTTGTAGACCTCGGCGCCGGCCAGGGTGGCCAGGTCGGCGTACTGGGGCGAGAGCTCGCCGATGAAGGGATTGTCCATGATGAAGAGGCCCCGCGGCGCGATCATGGCGACGATCTCGTGCGTATCGATCGGGTTGGTCGTCGGGTCGGCGAGAAACGGCATGAACCCGTCGGCGAACCAGGGTTGTTCGCCGTAGTCGCTGAGCAGCGTCTCCGAGGGGTGGCTGTTGGCGCCCACCTCGCCCTTGGCGATGCCGCGCCAGACGGGAACGCCCGCTGTCCCCGATTCGACCGGCAGCGTGAGCGCGATCCGCTGGTCGAAGGCGCCGGCGATGAAGGCCCCCTTTCCGTACCGCGAACAGCCGGTCACGCCGATGGCGTCCGCCCGGAGGAGCGTGCCGTCCGACTGCGCGATGACGTCGACGATGCGGCTCACCCCCCAGGCCCAGGCCACCAGGAGGCCGGTCTGGGAGCCGCCCGAATAGAGGTTGTAGAAGGCGCCCACCTCGGTGGGACCGCGCCCGTGGCCCTCGGCGCCGACGGAGAGCGGATCGAAGTTGATGACCGCCACCCCTTCGCCGTCGATGACCGAGGTGTCGAGCGGCTGGACGCCGCTGTAGCCGATGATGGCCGGGTAGGGCGCGGTGCCGCAGGTGGGGAGCGTGACGGCCGCGGTGAACGTGGCGCTCTGCCCGTTGGCGGTGACGTTGACCGTGATGTCGGTGGCGGTCACCGTCCCCGTCACCGTGGGCGGCGCCGGCTTGGTCCCGTAGGCGTACAGCTCGGCCTGCTTCCGGATCTCTTCCCGGCGGCAGGTCCACTCGGCCTTGGTGGTCATCTCCGTGCCGTCGAGCTTCTTGAAGGGATCGGGCAAGAGCGCGATGGACGGCAGCCCGGTCGCGGCCGGCAGCGCGGCGACCGTGCAGCTCACGCCGTCGTCCTCCGCCGTCGAAACGAACGAGGTGCCGGTGCCAGCGCCCGCGTCGGTGCAGGCGACGGGAGCTCCCGCGGCGCCGACACCTCCGGCCGCGCCCCCGGCGCCCGCCGCACCTCCCGCGTCCGTGCTCCCGCCGCTGGCGCTCGCGCCTCCGGTCCCGAGGCTCCGGGAGTTGCCGCTGCCGCAGGCGGCGACGGCGAGACAGGCCGACAAGAGAAGCCGCTTCGAACAAGTTCGACGAACGTTCATGCCGTTTCCCGCCTGTGGGCGCACCCTATCATCAACCCCTTGGCGCCAGGCGGGATCCCGTGAGGTTGTGGTCCGTTCATCCCCGCCACCTCGACGGCAAAGGGCTGGTGGCCCTCTGGCGGGAAGGGCTGCTCGCCCGCGCCGTGCTGCGCGGGAGGACCCGCGGCTACCGCTATCACCCCCAGCTCGAGCGCTTTCGCCGGTGCGCCGACCCGGTCGCCGCGATCGACGCCTATCTGCGCCATGTCCTGGTGGAGGCGCGGGCGAAAACCACGAGGGCGACCGGCGATGGCACGACACGCGGGCGAAGGTCGACCCCCACGACCCGCTGCAGGTGACCATCCGAGCGGTCTCCGGGCTTCCGTCGCTGAGATCGGACCGGGTGATCCATTTCTCCATCCAGCAGGATCACGGGCCCTTCATCGTCGCGGGGGACGAGGCGCAGCTGGCCCGCGGCGGCATGCACGGTCGGTCTCGCCGTCCGGCGGGCGCTGGCGGTCAATCGCGCGCTCGGCCGCCGCAAGGGGAAGGTGGTCGGCGATCGGTACCACGTCCGGCCGCTCACGACGCCCCGGCAGATGCGAGCGAGCATGGTCTACGTGCTGCTCAACTTCCGGAAGCACCTCAATGTGCCGGCTTGCATCGACCCGCGGAGCTCAAGGCCCCCCTTTTTCGGGGTGGCACCTGCGCGCCCGACTTGATTCCGCGGATGTTGCATCCGGGGCGGCGGACACGGCCAAAGGCGACGCGGCGGCCACCGTCGCGCCCACGACCTTGATGGCGACCGCTGGCTGGCGGCGCGCCGGCGGCCCGTTGAAGCTCGAAGAACGGCCGGCTGCCTCCCGGCGCCCGCGCCCACGCCCAACCTCCGGGCCACCGCCCAGCCCGATGCCGTCAGGCTTGGCGGTGGACCGGAATCGTCCTCGCGGTCCCCTTGCGCAGCGACGACGTCGCGTTGACGTTCGCGCCCTCGCGGACCGAGACGCCCAGGGTCTCGACGAGCTCGCCGCCCAGCCAGCCGCTGACGAGAGCGATGGCCACCCCGATCCAGCCCCAGATCATGCGGCCCACGCCGACCATTCCGTATCCGTGGGGCGCCACCCAGCGGGCGATCAGCGAGACGACGAACAGGCCCACCACGATGAGGTTCAAGACCATGTGGGTGAGCCCGATGGTCTTGGCCCGCGTGCCGCTGGGGATTGCCAGCCAGTCGATGAAGCCGGGAACGGCCGCCACCAGCCCACCGATCACGCCGGCGAGGATGGTCCAGAAGGCGACCGTGCCCCAGGCCGCGTTCTGAGTGGCCAGGCGGCAGATGTCCCACGCCACCGAGGTGGCGAGCAGGCCCAACGGAAACACCACGAGCATGGGATGGACCGCATGCCCGGCGACCTCTACACGTGCTTTCATACCTTTCAGGTAAGGCCGGACGGGTAACCCGGGAAGAGAGCCGCTCAGAGCGGCGCCGGCTCATCGCCGACCACGGCTCAGCTCGCGGGGAGCGGAACGTGGTGACTATCCGGTCCTCGCCGACGCTCTTACCTTGAGTTCGTGGCGATCCTGCAGGCGATCCTGACGCTCATCAGCAGGTCGGCGGGTAAGGTTCTGAACGCCATCTTCGGCTGGGCCGTGCGGGCGCTCTTCGGCCAGACGTCCTCGCGCGCGCAGACGTTCCTGTCGGCCGTGGTCGCCGCGGCGGTGGCCTGGCCGATTCTCCTGGTTGGGCTGATCGCCCCCAAGCTCGCGGCCCTCTTGCTGGCGTTCGTGCCGATTCCGCACTTCATCCCAGCCTGGGCCGTACGGCTGGTCTGGCTGGGGCTCGCTCTCCTCACGCCGCTGGCGGTCGGGTTGGCGGTGGCGGCCAAGGCGCCGCGCCACGCGCCGCCGGAGTCCTTCGCCAAGCGGACGCTGCGGGGATTCCCCATCACCATCGGCTTGGCGGCGGCGTTCATCATCATGTTCGTGTCGGTCCCGGTCATGCGCTTCGCGGCGCTGGTGCGCCGCCTGCAGAGCGCCGACGTTCCCCTGGTGACCACGGCCGACAGCTACGAGGAGGTCACCGAGATCGTCACGGGCGCGCTCTCGCGCCACGGCCTGGCGTTGCGGCGGGTGCCGCCCGGTTGGTGGGTCGCCGCCCCGATCCGGATCCTGACCTGGTTCGGGGGCGAGGCGTTCCGGGCCTATGTCCCGAGCCGCCCGGCGCACTTTGTCGCGCCCGAGCTCGAGCTGTCGTTCTACCCGAGCGGCGTTCTCTTGCGGGGGCAGAAGGACTGCGTCACCTGGACCCACGGCCTCATCGCGGAGACGGTCGTCCATACCCGGGGCCTGCAGACCTCCGACATGAGGGCGCAGGCCCTCGAGTCGGAGCTACGGCGCCTGTGGGAGGTCTACGACGTGAGCCCTGGCGCGCACGCCGGGTCGACGGTGCTCCTGGGCCGACTCGACGAGGTCACGCGCGACCTCGGAAAGCTGGCCGTGCCGTTCGAGGACTGGCAGGTGCTCTACCGGCAGATCTTGCAGGTGGGCCGGGCCCTCCGCGGGGAGCGGCAGGTGCTCGACCAGGCGGCCCCGAAGGAGATCGGCAATGCCACGAAGGAGGGGGGAGCGATCATGACGCCCAACGAATCACTGGAGCGGCGGCCTCTGGACCGCCTCGGAACCAGCGCCCTGGTCAGGCGCCTCGTCACCCAGGTGGAGACCCTGGCCAAGAAGGAGATAGAGCTCGGCAAGACCGAGCTTCGCGCGGATCTCCACAAGGAGGCGCGCGCCGCCGGCGGTCTGGGGATCGCGGCGGTGGTCGGGATCATCACCGTCGCGCTGTTCCTGGTCACCGCCATCTTCGCCCTCGCGCTGGTGCTGCCAGGATGGGCGGCCGGCCTGATCGTCAGCGGCGCCACCCTCCTGGTGGCGGTGGTGCTCGCGCTGGCCAGCTGGGGGCGGCGGGTGCGCGAACCCTTGGCGCGGACGCGCCAGAGCATGAAGGAGAACGTCAAATGGACACGAGAGCGGTTGGCATGAACGGTGGTCATCGAGAGGAGGCCCGGAGCGACGGGGCCAGCCAGGACCACGCCGAGGCGTTGCAGCGGGACATCGAACAGATCCGCGGCGAGCTGGCGAACACCGTGGGAGAGCTGGACCGGCGCCGCCATGACCTGCTCGACGTGCGCGGGCAGCTGCGCCGCCACCCGTTGCCCCTCGCCCTGGCGGCGGTGGCCTTCCTGGCGCTGGCGGCGGGGGGCATCGCCCTCGCGGTGATGCGGCGGCGCCACCAGCAACAGCTCGGGCCCCGCCTGGAGCGGCTGCGGGAGGCGCTGGACCGGATGGTGGCCAAGCCGAATCGGGTGGCCACCGATCAGGGCGTGGGTCGCAAGATCGTCGCGGCGGCCGGCGCAACGGCGGCCTCGCTCGCCGCGAAGAAGCTCGTCGCGAAAGCCTTCCGCGAGCGGGCGTCCAAGCAAGCGGCCGCCATCTGACCGCGTCGCGGCCGCTCGGGCGCGTTCCGAGGCGGCAAGCGCGGTCAGCCCTGCGCCGCGCTCTCTGCGACCTCTTCGTGGGCCGCGCCCTCGACGACATCGGTCACGCGCCGGGGCCGCTGAAGGCGGATCGCCCTCTCGTAGATCCGGACGTAGTCGGCGGCCATCCGGGCGGCGGTGAAGCGACTCTCGAAGTAGGCCCGGCAGTCCTGGCGCGAAAGCTGGAGCGCCCGCTCGACGGCGCCCACCGCCTGGTCGACGCTCTCGACGACGAACCCCGAGACGCCGGGGCGCATGACCTCGGGGACCGAGCCGCGCGCGAACGCGACGACGGGGGTCCCGCAGGCCATCGCCTCGATCATGACCAGGCCGAACGGTTCGGGCCACTGGATGGGGAACAGCAGCGCGGCGGCCTCGCCCAGGAACCGGCCTTTTCGCGCTTCATCGATCTCGCCCACGAATTCGATGAGCGAACCGTCCAGCAGCGGCTTGATGCGCGACGCGAAGTATTCCTCGTCGACCCGGTCGACCTTGGCCGCGATCTTGAGCGGAAGGCCTACCCGCTTGGCGATCTCGATGGCCTGGTCCGGCCCCTTCTCCGGCGAGATGCGCCCCAAAAAGGCCAGGTAGCGGCCCGGCCCGGGGTGAAACGGAAGCAGGTCGGGGGGGAGGCCGTGATGGATGGTGCCCTGCCAGCCGATCGACGGCAGCGGGATCCGTTGCGCGTCGGAGATCGAGACCAGCGGCTCGTCGGGGAAGGTCCGGTAGATCTTCTGGAGGTTGGGCACGTCGAGCCGCCCGTGCACGGTGGTGAGGCGGGGGACGCCGAGGCGTCGCATGAGGGGGAAGTGCAGGTAGCCGTCGTGGAAGTGAATGAGGTCGAAGTCGTCGGCCCGGCGGGCCACCTCCTCGATCATGGCGACGTGATGGGCGACGGGATCGATGCAGGTCCCGTCGAGCCGCAGGGCGCGGGGCACGCAAGCGACGAGGTTCGCGCG
>DASYCK010000289.1:0-40007 GCA_036500205.1 Polyangia bacterium
CAACCGCAGGATGAACCGCGCCGGGGAGCTGCCGGAAGGCACGATGACGGCGTGCGGATGGTCGGCGCCCGAGGGGATGACGCCCGGTCCGAGCAGGAGGCGCACGTTCGGATCGCCGTCGCCACGCCACGCCAGCGTCGCCTCCCAGGCCAGCTCTCCCGGCTCGGGCGCGCCGACGAGGTCGGGCAAGATCACCTCGGCGTCGGCCTCGCTCTGGCCCGCCGCCAGGCTCACCTCGGCGCCGCCGGCCGTACCCCGAACGGCGGAGACGCCGCCCCCCACGCCCCGCCACAGCGCCTGCTGGGCCTGTCCATTCACGCTCCAGGTGGTGGCGGCCCAGCGGTGCCGATCGCGCAGCGCCCGGCCCCCCTCGACGACCGCCGTCCCCGTCAGCGCCAGCGCCGCGACGACGGCCACCGTCAGGAGCAACCCCTGTCTCTCCACGACGGAGAATGACGTCGCGGAGGGGCGCCGTGCCGCCGTCATCACCAATCGGCCCGCCGACGCGCCCAGACGCACCAGCCCCAGGCCAGCGACGGGGAACAGCAACATCTCCGTCGTCAGGCGATACCGGGGCTCGGCCACGAACAGCGCATAGGTCGCGGCCAGCGCCACCGCGCACGCGACCGGCAGGAACATCAACCACCGGCGCTCCGCCAGCGAGAAGGCGAGCCCGGCCGCCACGAACAGCGCGAGGAACAGGTAGTAACCGTCGACGAGCCCCGTCACCGCGGGGCGGTTCTGCCCGAACCAGTCGGCGGTGTGCCGGGGCAAGACGCCCGGGCGATAGAGCGACCAGTACAGCAAGCCACGCTCCTGCGCGAACAGCCGCTCGATACGCAGCGCGATCATGCCGGCGGTCCAGCCCGGCTCGAAGGTGATCCAGGTCCTGGCGATACCGTAGGCGATGCCATCGGTCTCGCTGTGTGGCTCGGAGAGAAACGTCCGCCCCGTCAGCTGCTTGAACATGATGCCGAGTGAGCGAGCGTAGGTCCCCTCGCTGTTCGGGTAGTTGCCCATCAGCGCGGTGATGCCGCCATGGCTGTCGGTGAAGTGAAGCTCCCCGCTGGCGCGGAAATTCCGGATCGCCCACGGGGTCAGCACCAGCAAGGTCACCGCCACCGCCAGCGCCGTGCGGAGCACCAGCGCCCGTGCGCCGGCGCGGCAAGCCAGCCAGTACCCGGCCGACAGCGCGGCCAGCGGTAGCGCCACCGCGCGAAAATAGGCGGCCAGCCCCGTCACCGCGCCGAAGGTGACGGTGGCGAGCAGCGGGCGTGTCCGCCCCCAGCCGAAGAGACAGGCGAACGCCAGCAGCAACAACGCGCCGGCCGGCACGTCGGTGCCGATCACGGACGCGAGAGAGATACCGGCGGGCCACAGCGCGTAGAGGGCGGTGGTGGCGAGGGCGACGGGGGAAGTGGTGAAGAGTTGGGCGAAGGCTGGCAGACTTCTTACCCGCCGACCTGCGGTCGGCGGCCTCTCCCCCTCAGCGGGGAGAGGCTGAAGAGGGAGCATCAGGTGGGCGGTCAGGATGTAGAGGGGGAGCGCGGCCAGCCCGCCGAAGAGCGCGCCGGCCAGCTTCGCGGCGACGATCTCTCCGCCCAGCGTCTGCAGCGCCGCCAGCAGGAGCACCAGGCCCGGCATGTACACGAAGCCCGAATCGAAGCGGCGGAACTCGACCAGGTAGTTCGCCGACTCGCGGTACATCGCGAAGTCACCGACCGGGATCGTCGGCACCGACAGCGCCCAGGCGATCCGCAGGCAGGTCGCGACCAGGGCAAGCAGAAGACCGGCGCGAAGGCGACCTTCGCGCGCGGTCATGCCGCCGCGGCGCGGAGGGCGGCCAGTTGCTCGCGCACGGCGTCCGCGTGGCCGGCCGCGCGAACCTTGGGATAGTGAAAGGCGACGCGCCCCTGCGGATCGATGATGACCGTCGACCGGATGACGCCCACCACGGTCTTGCCGTAGAGGTTCTTCTCGCCCCACGCGCCGTACGCTTCCATCACCGCGTGATCGCTGTCGGACAGCAGGGTCACCTTCAGCTTGTACTTGGCGATGAACTTCTGGTGGCTCTCCATCGAATCGGCGCTGCAGCCGAGCACCGTCGCGTCGAGCTTCTCGAAGCCCTTGATGCCGGACGTGAAGTCGCACGCCTCGGTGGTGCAGCCGGGCGTGCTGTCGCGCGGGTAGAAGTACAGCACCACCCAGCGCCCCTTCAGGTCGGCGAGCTTCACGGTCTCGCCATCTTGGTTGGGAAGGGAAAACGCGGGCGCTTTCTTGCCGACGACCAGCGGAGCGGACATGGCCAAGCTCATACCATCCAGGGCCGCCCGATCAAGAACGGCGTAACGCCCCCCGACATGGGTGAGCTCACGCGCCTTGCCCCACGGCCGAGCCGCGAAAAATCCTGGCCAACGGCGTGGTGACTGGCTTTAATGACCTCCCCCGGAACGAGCCCGCAACGGATTTTCCCCTTCTCCGGGGTCAGGAGCCTCGAAATCATGCTGAGCCGCGTGGCACGTGCCGCAACCGTTTCGTTCTTGTTCGGGATCGTCGCATGCGCGCCCCAACCGGCGGTCGTTCAGATGGGCAGCGGCGGCAACGGCTCGGGCGGCAACGCTACTGGCGGCAGCGGCTCGGGCGGTAACGGCTCGGGCGGCAACGTGGGCAGCGGCGGATCCGCCAGCGGTGGCTCCGGCAGCGGCGGCTCCAGCAGCGGTGGCAGTGGCTCGGGCGGCGCGACCGCCACGGGCGGAACGACCGGCAGCGCGGGTGGAAGCGCCAGCGGTGGCGCACGCGGCGGCGCGGGCGGGACCGCGCGCGGTGGTTCGACCGGCAGCGGCGGCACGGCCGGACGTGGCTCGGGCGGCAGCGCCGCGGGCGGCCGAGGTGGCACGGTCGCGACGGGCAGCGGCGGTATCTCCGGAACGGGCGGCGCCGTCACCTCCACCGCCTGCACGCTGACCAATCACAGCGGCAGCGGCTCGTTCACGCACTACAACTTCGGCATGGGCACCGGCAAGGACGGCAGCGGCTATCGCACCGCTTGCGGCTACTACGGCACCGAAGGGGGCTCGTCGGCGAGCGGCCCGAACGACACCGTCCAGAACATCGCCAGCATGTCCCCCGCCAGCGCCATGTACTTCGCGGCCATCCCGGGCCAGAACGGCTTCGACAGCCGGTTCAACTGCGGCGCCTGCGTCCAGATCACCGGTCAGAACGGCAAGATGGTGATCGCCACCATCGCCGACGAATGCCCTTACGGCAACGACGGCGGCAACACCGTGTGCGGCGCGAATCCCAACGGCCACCTCGATCTCAGCACGGCGGTGTTCGACCAGCTCGGCTACCCGGTGGGAAACCCCAGCAACACGAACTGGAAGTTCGTCCCCTGCCCCGTCACCGGCAACATCGTGCTGCAGGTGAAGAACGGCAACAACAACGAGTTCTTCCTGCAGAACTCGATCCTCGCCATCAAGGCGGTCTCGCGCGGTAGCGAGGCGGCGACGATGCAGAACTACGGCGCCTGGCACTTCGGCGGCGCGCTGAACACAGGCGACACGCTGACCCTGACCGACGCCTCGAACCGCACGCTGATGCTCCAGGTCCCGGGCACGGCCATGGGGCAAAACCAGGACACCGGGAAGCAGTTCCCCACCTGTCAGTAGGCTGACGCCGGCGACACCATGGCCGGCCCCGCACCCGCTCCCGGCACCGACGATCCGGCCTCGTTCCGGCGCATCGCCGTCGTCATCGCGGTCGGCATCTTCATCACCGGCCTGGGCTGGCCGGGCCTGATCGGACGGTTGCCGTTCGGGCTGTTGCTGAAGAACGAGCTGCACTTCGCGCCCGAGAAGGTGGCGGCGTTCTGGGCGGTGGGAACGATCGCCTGGTACCTCAAGCCGCTGTTCGGGCTGGTGTGCGACGCCTGGCCGATCTTCGGAACGCGCCGTCACGGCTATCTGTTGCTGGGCAGCCTGCTGGCCAGCGGGGCCTGGGCGGCGTTCGCGATCCTGCCGCGCACGTTCGGGGCGCTGATGACGACGATGACCGCGCTGAACATCGGCCTGGTCGTCGTCAGCGTCTCCGTCGGCGGCATGCTGGTCGAGGAGGGGCAGCGCCAGGGGGCGACCGGGCGGTTGAGTGCGATGCGAACGGCCCTGGAAGGCGTCATGTCGCTGGTGGCGGGGCCACTGGGCGGGGTGCTGGCGGTAGTGTCGTTCGGCGTGACGGCGTTCTCGGGGGCGTTCACGGTGGCGGTGATGTTGCCGGTGACCTTGCTGCTGCACCGCGAGCCGCGGCGCGCCCGCGCCGACGGCGCTGTGTGGTCGACGGCGCTCGGCGAGCTGCGGCACATCGTGCGCTCGCGCCCCATGTGGATGACATCGCTGCTGCTCTTTCTGGTGTACCTGGCGCCGGGGCTGCAGACGCCGCTGCTGTACTACCAGCAGGACGTGCTGAAGCTGGACGCCCGCTTCATGGGGCTCTTGCAGTTCGCGGGCGGGGCGGGCGTGCTGGTCGGCGCGGCGATCTACACCTGGGTCTGCCGGCGCCTGCCGCTGCGCTGGACCTTGGTGGGCGGCATCGTGCTGAACGCGGCCTGCGCGCTGCTGTACCTGGCCTATCACTCGGCCACCGCGGCGCTGTTGATCGAGACGGCCGTCGGCCTGATGGGCGCCATCGCGACGTTGCCACTATACGATCTGGCGGCGCGCGCGACGCCCAAGGGGAGCGAGAGCTTCGGCTTCGCGCTGATGATGAGCGTGCGCAACATCTCGCTTTTCGCCATCTCGGATCCGCTGGGGTCGATGCTGTACGGCCGCTATCACCTGGGGTTCGACAAGCTGGTGTTGGCGAACGCCGGCTCGACCCTGGCGGTGCTGCTGCTGGTGCCGCTGCTGCCGGCCGCGCTGCTGAGCACGCGCGAGGGCAAGACCGTCTGAGGTCGACCACGGCGGCCGGCCTGCTATATGAGGGCGCATGGCGACTCACAAAACGAACGCGGAGGCCTCGGCCGAGCTGGTGGCGGCCGCCTTCGTGTGCGATCTGATCAAGGCGCGCGCCCTGCTGGAGGCGGGCGCCGATCCCGACGCCCGCGACGAGGACGGGCGAACGCCGCTGGTGTCGGCGGTGCTGGGCGGCAGCATCGGCCTCGTCGGCCTGCTGCTGGAGTCGGGCGCGGACGTGAACGCGCGCGACAGCCGCGGCTTCACGGCGCTGCACTTCGCCGCGGAGGAGCAGCTGCCCGAGATGGCGCGGCTGCTGCTTTCCAAGGGCGCGAACGCCAACGCGCGCGACGAGGACGGCACGACGCCGCTCGGTCGCGCGATCTTCTTCGAGCGCGAGGCGCGCGATGTCGCGCAGATCCTGGTGAAGGCCGGCGCGAACCCCGACCTGGCCAACAACGCGGGCGAGACGCCGCGAGCGATGGCCACCCGGTTGGGCAGCACCGTCTTCACCACGAACTAAAGCCCGGCGTCAGCCCCCGATGGCCGAGCGCTCGTACCCAGCGGCTCACGTGCGCAAGTGATGGCTCAAGAAGTCGAGGGACCGTTGCCAGGCCAGCTTGGCCGCCGCCGCGTCGTAACGCGGAGTCGTGTCGTTGTTGAAACCGTGCTCGACTCCCGGATAGACGTGCGCCTCGTACGAGATGTGCGCCGTCTCCAACGCCTTCTCGTAGGGCGGCCACGAGCTGTTGATGCGCTCGTCGTTCCCGGCGAAGTGGAGGAGCAGCGGCGCCTTGATCTTCGGCACGTCCTCGAGCGCCGGCGCCATGCCGTAGAACGGCACACCCGCGTCGAGGTCAGGCAGCCGGGTCGCCAGGAAGTTCACCACGCCGCCGCCGTAGCAAAACCCGATGGCGCCGAGCCGCCCGTTGCCGCCGGGCTGTGCGCGCAGCACTCCGGCCGCCGCCACGAAGTCCTCACGCGTCTTCGCCTGGTCGAGCTTCGCGAACAGCGCCCGCGCCTTGTCTTCGTCGCCCGGGTACCCGCCCAGCGGGAAGAGCGCGTCCGGCGCGAACGCCACGAAACCGGCGAGCGCGAGCCGCCGTGCGATGTCCTCGATGTGCGGATTGAGCCCACGGTTCTCGTGGATGACGAGGACCGCCGGCAACTTGCCGGCGCTCTTCTCGGGTCGCACCAGATAGCCACGCGCTTTTCCGTAACCTTGCGGCGATGGAAACTCGAGGCTCTGCGTGTGCAACCGCTCGTCGTGAGGCGACACCTGCTGGGCCTCGGCGAAGCGCGGGCTCAGCGCATCGAGCAGCGCCGTCGCCGTGAGCCCCCCAACGGCCAGCCGGCCGGCGCCATCGAGGAACGCGCGCCGGTCGATCAGGTCGTGCACGTACTGATCGAAGAGCCGGAGCACCTCTGGCGGGAAGTCACGGGCGGTCGCGAGCGGCGGTGTGGTCGACATGCCCGCAATATAGATCCGGGCGGTTCGGGTGCTACTTGCCGGACTCGTATAGCTCCTGGTCGACGTAAAGCTTCGCGCCCACGCTGATGTTCGGATCGTGCGCGAGAGCCTGCAGGGCCGACAGAGCTTCCGTCCCGCCGACCGCGTGGTTGTCGTACCACCACAGATAGGCGGAGGCGATCGACGTCCCGAAGTCCTGGTAGCCCGGCCGCTGACGATAGGCGCGCAGCCAGGCCAAGGTGTCGGTCCCGGCGTAACTGGCGACACCGAACGCGGCCAGGTAATTCTCCAGCCCGAAGTCGACCAGCGGATTTCCCGCCGCCGCCAGCGCCGCTTGAACGCCGGCGCTTCCCGCCGCCACCCCGGCCAGCTTGCTGGGAGAAAGAGCCGCGGCGCCGAATCCGACCGGCGTCAGGTTGGTGTTCCCGTTCATCGCCACCCATAGATCGTTCATCGTCTTGAACCGGGCGGTCCACGCCGCCGGGTCGGGCGGGCAAACGGTTCCGTAGGAAGCGGGGGTCTCGTCGACCCGACACTCGATCCAGGTCAGGCCGTCATTGCAAGGCTGCAGCGCGGTCCCGAGATCGTCGGGCGAAGCGAAGTCGTTGCGCGCCAACGCCGCATCACAGGTAGTCCCCAGCAGCGACAGGATGTCCGTCGGCACGCCGCCCACGTTGACCCTGGTCGCGTGACCGTTCAGATAGACGAGGTTGGACTTCACGACCGCGTCGGCCGTGGTCGCCGCCGCCGTCGAGATCATCGCGGTGGGAAGCGTCCCGACCGCCATCGCCGCCTGCAGGGGCGCGGAGGCGCTCCCGATGGACGTCACATTGACACCATCGTTCGTGATGAGGTCCTCACCGGTCGGCGAGCGGTGAATGAGCCCCACCAGGTTTCCTTGGTCGTCCAGCACCGGCGAGCCGCTGTCTCCCGGCAAGACGTAGGCCGTGCTGGAGAACCAGTCACCGAACGCATCGACCACGATACCGGAGGTCCACTTCTTCAGGTGCCCTTCGGGATGGCCGACGATGGTGATGTGCTGCCCCAGCAGCGAGGCGGCGTCATGCTCCACCAGGGTGAGAAAGCTGGGCGTGGCGATATTGATTTGCAGCACCGCCATGTCGAGACCGACGTCGACCGCCACCGGCACCGCGAGCAGGTTCAAGGGCGGCTGGGACGTCTTGCCGCGCTGGAAATCGAACGTCAGCTGGACGGTACATCCCTCGATGGGACAGACGGTGTCGCCGAGGACGTGGTTGTTGGTCAGGAGCAGGCCCGTCGGCGAGATGAACGCGCCGGTGCCGGACTGACCGGCGGTGCTGATGCGGACCACGGCCCCGGCGGCGGTCTGAATGGGAGACGGCGCGCTCGGCAAGTCATGGAAGGACGGAAGCGCCGAACCGTCGTCGTCGGAGCAGCCTCCCGCCCAGCCAACCAGGGATCCCAGCACGCAAAGCCCCATCACCCACCCCACCATCCTGACGGTCGCCATCCGATGCTCTTCGCATGGCGACCCCCTTTGCGTCAAAGCCTTCGCGGCTCAGACGTGCAGCACGGCGTTGGGCTGCCAGCTGTGGGCGTAGTGCGCCCGCAACGCCATCTGAAACAGAAAATTGACGAGCGTGATGGCCGCGGCGGCCAGCCACAGCGTGCGCCCGTTTTCGATCTCGAACGCCCGCACGAACCTGTCGGTCAACCACAGGACGATGCCGTTCACGACGAAGGGCAAGATCAGGAACAGCAGCCCCAGGGTCAGAAGGGCCGGCAAGAACAGCAGCACCTTGATGAACCACCCCAGCGACCAGTTGAGCAAGCTGAACACCACCGCGACCAGCAGCGCGGTGCCCGGGGTCCGGATCCGGAATCCGGGCAGCACCCGCGCCAGGACGAGGATTGCCAGAGTGAGGGCCGTCAGATGCAGGAGGGTGAGCATTGGCGAAGCTTAGCCTACCGGCTCTACTTCGCCGCTTGCTGCTTCAGCGCCTCGTTGGCCTGAATCTGCACCTCGACCCGGCGGTTCTTCTTTCTCCCCGCGTCGGTCTTGTTGTCTGCGACCGGACGATCGTCGGCGTAACCGCGGCCGGTCATGCGCGGGCCGGCCACGCCTTCCGATGACAGGAACGCGATCACGGACTGGGCACGCGCCACCGACAGCTTCTGGTTCGTGACCTTCTTCCCCTTGTTGTCGGTGTGCCCCTCGATGATCAGATCGGTCTCGGGATACTTCGTCAACACGTGCGCGAACTCGGTCAAGTCGGTCTTCGATCTCGGCTTCAGCACCTTCTTGCCGGTGTCGAACAGGATCGCCGAATCGAAGCGCACCACCAGCTTGTCGCCCTGCCGCTCGATGTTCGCGCCCTTGACCTTCTTCAGCTCGGCCTGCTGCTTGTCCATGTAGCGGCCGATGAGCGCGCCCGAACCGGCGCCCACCCCGGCACCGATCGCCGCGCCGAGCAGGGCCCCCTTGCCGCCGCCCGCCAGAGCACCGATTCCCGCGCCCAGGGCGGCGCCCCCGCCAGCGCCGATCGCCGCGCCCTTGCCCTGGTTGGTCGCGCACGACGCGCCCAGGGCCAGCACGACGACGACGGAAATCCCCATGTTCTTCGACATGGGGCCATACTACCGCGCCGGTTTCAGCGGGCCGAGGCGTGCTGTCCGCGGGCGGCGTTCCGGGACGCGGCGGCGGCTACGGTGCGCGCCATCACCTCGGCGTCGAAGGTCGTGCCCGCGATCGGCTTCCCCGCCGCGATCTGACGGCACCGCGCTGTCGCCACGCCGGCGACCGGCTGTTTGTTCAGCCGCGCCTCCACCATCGCCAGCTCTTCGTTCACGGCCTCGCGCAGGGCCGGTCCCGCCACCGAGCCGCCGTCGACGACGTGTCCGTTCACCACGAAGCTCGGCGTGGCGAGCGCCGGGACGCGCGACGCCTTGTCGGCCTCCCCTTCCAGGACGTCCAGCAACCCATCGCTCTCGAACACCGTCTGGAAGTCGTTCATGTCGAGCTCGAGGGCGCGCGCCAGCTTGCGAACGTCTTCGGCCCGCGGCGGTGCCGTCGCCTTCATCAGGCGGTCATGCATGGCCCAGAATTCGTCCTGCTCGCGCGCGGCGCGCGCCGCCCGCGCCGCCAGTTGATAGGCCGCGCCATCGCCCCGATCGGCGTCCTTCCACAGCACGCGCGCGTGGGCGTCGGGCCCCTCGGCGAACGCGCGCACGGTCGCTTCGACGTTGCGGGTCTCGGTGGCGTGATAGTCGCCGAGCTCGATGATGGTCACCAGCGCGCCCCGAGGGCCGCGATCCGGGACGTCGTCCACCTCGACCGAGACCAGTTCCACCGGGGGATGCCGATCGAGGTCGACGGCCGTGACGACGGCCGCGTTGGCGGCATCGTCGAAGGAGACATGCGTCGGTCCGGATGCCTTCTTCGCGTGCGGCGACGGGCGGGGTGTCTCGACCGGGCGGGCTTGAAAGCGGCGGTCCAGCGCGCCCTTGTCCGAGACCTTCGGCAACTCCGCCGCGTCTGCCTCGACCGGCCCGGCCGACGGGCCGACGGCAGCCCCGTCCGACGACGTCAGCGTCTGGCTGGCGCGCACGGCCGAGCGCCTGTACGGCGGCACGCCCGCGAACCGCCGCGCCGGCGCATCCGCCGTCAGCATGAAACGAAGCAACCCCGCCGCATCGACCGCGCGGGGGGCTCCCGGCTGAGGCTCGGTGATCAGCCCGACGATGCGTCCCACCGCATCGACGAGCGGCGTGCCGAGGCCGAGCTCCGCCAGCGGCGTCGCATCGGCGGGCGAAACCGCGCGTAGCCAACGCGCCCCCCCAGCAGGCGCCAGCGTCGCGGACGTGGCGGCCCACAGGCCCCGCTGCGGCGAGTGCCCCACGGCCAGCACCGCCGCGTCGGCGGCCGACGAGCGGCGCGCCACCGGGAGATGAGGATAGAAGACCGACGTGGAGGGGAGCGCCTCGACGAGCGCCAGGTCGAGCTCGATCGACAGCTGGATGATCCGGGCCGGCACCGCGTCCGCCAGCTCGTGCGCGCCGAGTCGACCGTGCGGCCCCCCGCGAACCATGGAAAGCCCGGCGTTTCCCTCGACGACGTCCGCGAGAGCCCGCCGGCTGGTCAGCACCAACCCCGACGCCGTCGTCAGCACACCGGTCACGATGCGCGGCGCCACCCTGCCGCCCGCGACGACCAGCGCGACGACGGCCGGCGCCACCAGCGCGTGAAGCTCGGCCGGGGCGATGGGCGGCAGGACCGGATCTGGCCTCGCCTGCGAGGAACGCTCGACGGGGGCCGCGGCCTGACCGGTCACGCCGAACGGCAGGTCGGGCGTCTCCGATCGCGGCGGGCTCGCTGGCGCGTCGTTCTCCGGCGGGGGCGCCGGTGGTGTCACCAGAACGGAACGCGGCGACGGCGTGCCGATGAGCCACGCCACCGTGGGCAACGGAGGAGGCACGGGAGCGGCATTGGAGACTTCCCCACCCACACCAAAAAGGACAACAGCAACAGTAAGATAAGCAACACGCATGGGGCGGAAGTAAATCACAAATTTTGCCCAGGGAAACTGGTTTCCCGTGACCCCGAGCGTCCGGGCGGGACTGTAAACCGGCACGGGCGCGCGAGCAGACCGCGGACTATGCTGCGATCGTGAACGACACCGACGCGGCCGCCCGCGACGACTCAGAAGCCCCCGACGGCGCCGCGCCTGCCTGGATTCGCAGCGCGCCCAGCCTGGAACGAATGGATGAGTGGGTGCTGGTGCTGGCCGCGACCGGCATTCCCAACCGGGTCGATCGGCAGATCGACGGAGGTTACGTGCTGGGGGTCGCGCCCCAGAACGTGACGGCCGCCGAGCGAGCCCTGCGCGCTTACGATATCGAGTCGCAGTCGGCGGCGCGCGTGGCGCCAGCGGCGCCTGATCGGGGATCGAACGCGCTCGGCATCGGCGTCGCCCTGGCGTTGATCGGTTTCGTTTTCGTGACTGGTTACTGGGAGACCGAGCCAGCGTCGCGCTGGTTCGCCGCGGGCGTGGCCGACGCCTCCCGCATCCGCGCCGGGGAATGGTGGCGCGCCATCACCGCCATGACCCTGCACGCCGACGTGATGCACCTGCTGGGAAACGTGGCCGCCTCGGTGATCTTCATCAGCGCCGCCGGGCGCTGGCTGGGCGCTGGCGTGGGCGCGGCGGCGATCCTGCTGGCGGGCACGGGGGCCAACGTGTTGACCGCGTGGGTGGAGCGGTCCGACCACTTCTCCGTCGGGGCGTCGACGGCGACGTTCGCCGGGCTGGGCCTGGTCGTCGGCCTGCAGGTGGTGCGGCGCTGGCGGGGCGGCGGCGCGATCCGCCGGCGCGCCTGGGTGGCGGCCGGCGCCGGGTTCGCGCTGCTGGCGATGCTGGGGATGGGGGCCAAGGCGGACGTGTTCGCGCACGCCTTCGGCCTGGGTCTGGGCACCTTGCTGGGGATCGTCGCCGGCATCGTCGACCACCCGACCGCCGAAGTCGCCGGCGGGGCCGCAGGTCGGCGGGGGACGTTGGTCGCGTGGCTGACCCAGTCGGCGCTGGTGCTGGGAACAGCGGCGGCGGTGGCGGCGGCCTGGGCCCACGCGCTGGCGCACGGGTGATGGGCGTCCCCCCTCGGCCGCCTCCGTTGCCAGGGGGCGACTCCTGTGTAATGTCTTCGCCCATGCGTCCCCTGGGAAGCCCGTGGTTGTCGAGGCGATTGAGAAACGTCCTGCTGGTCGTCACCCTGCCGACCGTCGGCTTGTCGCTCGCGAGCTGCAAGACCAAGGAAGCCCCCAAGGCGGCGGCGCCCGTCCAGACCGGCGAGCTCGGTCAGGTCGTGGCGCGGATCGACGACACGGTGATAACCGTGGGCGATGTTCAGGAGCGGATCAACAAGCAGGCCCCCTTCGTGCGCGCCCGCTTCTCGGCGCCCGAGAAGAAGAAGGAGTTCGTCGACAACCTCATCCGCATCGAGGTGATGGCGAAGGAGGCCGAGCGCCGCGGGTACGACAAGGATCCCGAGGTGGTGCGGGTCATGAAGCAGCAGATGATCTCGAAGTTCCTGCAGAAGGACTTCGAATCGAAGTTGAAGGTCGAGGACGTGGCGGACGCCGACGTGGAGAAGTACTACAAGGATCATCCCGAGGAGTTCAACCGACCTGACGAGGTGCGGGTGAGCGAGATCCTGGTCAAGGACAAGGCCAAGGCGGACAAGGTCGCGCGCGAGGCGAACGCCGCGAGCCGCAGCGATCCCAAGGCGTTCCGCGATCTGGTCACGAAGTACTCGGAGGACGAGGACTCGAAGTCGCGCGGTGGTGATCTGACGTCCTTCGATCGCGACAGCAAGACGGTGCCGCGTCCCATCGTCGACGCGGCGTTCGCGTTGAAGGAAGTGGGCGACATCTCGCCGCCCATCAAGCTCGAGCAGGGGCTGGCGATCATCAAGCTGACGGGGAAGCGCCCCGGGTTCTCGCGTCCGCTGGCCGAGGTGAAGCGGACGATCCAGCAGCGGCTGTTCAAGGACCTGCGCACCAAATCGATGGAGGCGTTCGTGGCCGACCTGCGAAAGAAGTACGCCGTCACCATCGACGAGGGGAACCTGGCCAAGATCGCCATCGACACCGGCATGAGCCAGCCGGCCGGCGCGCCTCCGGGCCCCGGGGGGATGCCTCCCGGTATGAACATTCCCGGCATGCCCGGCGTTCCCGGACACGGCCCGATGCCCCCGGCACCGGCCGCCGTCGCACACCCGGGGTCGCCATGAGTAACCCGCGTCATTCGCGGTTCGCGACGGTCATGCTGGCGCTCGCGCTTTCGTTGCCGGTGGCCACGGCGCATGCGCGCGTCGTCGAGAAGGTCGCGGCGGTCGTCGGCTCGAACATCATCCTGGCCAGCGAGGTCGAGGAGAAGGCCGCCCCGATGCTCGGCGATCTGTCGCGCATCACCGACCCCGGCAAGCGCGCCGCCCGCGCCACCGCCTTGCGGCGGGAGACGCTGGAGCGCCTCATCGACGATCAGCTGATCAACGAGCAGGCGTCGGAGCTGCGGTTGAGCGTGACGCCCGAGCAGGTGGACGCGTCGATCGCCGAGATCAAGCGGCAGAACAACATCGACGACAAGCAGCTCGAGGACGCGTTGCGCGCGCAGGGCATGTCGATGGAGGCGTACCGCGCCGACTTGAAGAAGCAGCTGTTGCGGTTTCGCGTGCTGAACATCGCCGTGGGCGCGAAGGTCACCATCACCGACGAGGACGTGCGGTCCTACTACAACCGGCACTACAAGTCGGGCACCAACACGGAGGTGCGGGCCAGCCACATCTTCCTGGCCATCCCGGACGGCGCCGACGCGGGCGTGGTGGCCGAGAAGCAGGCGCTCGGTCGCAAGCTGGTCGAGCGCGCCGCCACCGAGGACTTCGCCGGCCTGGCCCGCGAGTACTCCGACGACGCGGCCACCCGAAAAGACGGCGGCGATCTGGGCTATTTCGGGAAGGACATCCTCCCCAAGGCCATCGAGGAGATGGTGTTCTCGATGAAGGTGGGTGACGTTGCCGGCCCGGTCCGCGCCGACCGCGGCTTCCACGTCATGAAGCTGATCGACCGCAAGACGATCGCGCCGAAGCCGCTCACCGAGGTCGAGGACGACATCCGCGGACAGCTCCGTCAAAAAGAGATGGAGAAGCAAACCAAGAGCTACCTGGCCGACCTCCGCAAGCGAACCCTCGTCGACATCCGCTACTGACGCCCTCTCACCGGCACGCCGCGGCCCCCTCATCCTAACCTTCTCCCCGCAAGCGGGGAGAAGGGACCGGAAATGCTCGTTCAGCCCGCGATCCTGGAGCCGCCTCCGGCGACGTCGGCCCGAAGCGCAGCGAGCGGAGACAAGGGAGGCGGAGGGAGGAGGGTGTCCGCTTGGCGGGTCGTTGAGGGCTGCTCCGGCGGCCCCGCCGCCGGACGCCAAGCCCGATTGAGTCGCCAGGACCGACGGAGCGCAGTTGCCCAGCGCAGGGGGGCAGCGAGCACCGCCGGTGTAAGGCGACGCCCCCGACCGGCCAAGCGGACACCCTCCTCCCGCCGCCCCCGTTCGAAGCGACCGAAGCCGCCCGCCCGGTAGCTAAGGCAGCAGGGTCTCGCCCATCAGGAACTTGTCGACCCCCCGCGCGGCGTCACGCCCTTCGGCGATCGCCCACACGATGAGGGACTGTCCGCGCGACATATCGCCAGCGGCGAAGACCCCCGGAACCGACGTCTGCTTCTCCGCGTCGGCGACCACGTTGCCGCGACCATCGAGCGTGACGCCGAGCTGCGTGAGCAGGCCCGGCTTCTCGGGACCGAGGAAGCCCATGGCCAGGAAGACCAGGTCCGCCGGCCAGACCTTCTCCGTGCCGGGAAGCTCGCGCATCACCGTGCGCCCCGCCTCCGCCTTCCACTCGACCTCGACCGTCTGCAACGCCTTCACGTTACCGGCGCCGTCGTCGACGAAGCGCTTCGTGACCACCGCGTACTTGCGCGGGTCGGCGCCATACACCGCTGCCGCCTCTTCCTGGCCGTAGTCCATGCGGTAGATGCGCGGCCACTGCGGCCACGGATTGTCGGACGCCCGCTCGTCCGGCGGCCGCGACAAGATCTCGAGCTGCACCAGGGTCTTGCAGCCGTGGCGCATCGACGTCCCCACGCAGTCGGTGCCGGTGTCGCCGCCGCCGATGACGACGACGTTCTTCCCCTTGGCGCTGATGAACTTGCCGTCGGCGTGATTGCTGTCGAGCAGGCTCTTGGTGTTCAGCAGCAGGAACTCCATCGCCAGATGAATTCCCTTCAGCTTCCGGCCCTCGATGGGCAGCTCGCGCGCGTTCGTGGCGCCGCCGCACAGGACCACCGCGTCGAACTCGCTGCGCAGCCGCTCCGTCGGGAAGTCCTTGCCCACGTTCGTGCTCACCACGAAGTCGACGCCTTCCTGCGCCAGCAGCTTCACCCGCCGGTCGACCAACGCCTTCTCCAGCTTCATCTGCGGGATGCCGTACATCAGCAGGCCGCCGATGCGATCATCGCGCTCGAACACCGTGACCATGTGCCCGGCCTGATTCAGCTGGGCGGCGCACGCCAGGCCGGCGGGCCCCGAGCCCACCACCGCCACCTTCTTGCCGGTTCGGCGCGCCGGAGGCTGCGCCGTGACCCAGCCCTCCGCGAAGCCCTTGTCGATGATTGCGGACTCGATGTTCTTGATCGTGACCGCCGGCTCGCTGATCCCCAGCACGCACGAACCCTCGCAGGGGGCGGGGCAGACGCGCCCCGTGAACTCGGGGAAGTTGTTCGTCTTGTGCAGCCGCGCCAGCGCCTCTTGCCACTGCCCGCGGTAGACGAGGTCGTTCCACTCTGGGATGAGATTGTGAACGGGGCAGCCGCTGGCGCCGCCCGTCATCATCGCGCCGGTGTGGCAGAAGGGAACGCCGCAGTCCATGCACCGCGCGCCCTGCTCCTTCAGCGCGGAGTCCGGCATGTGCTCGTGGAACTCGCTCCAGTCGGCAATGCGCTTCTCGGGTGACCGCAGAACCGGCAACACCCGCCCGTACTCCATGAATCCCGTGGTCTTACCCATGATCGTTTCCGAAGCGTCCTTCCGTTGAGTCCCGTGGCCCGGCGCCAGCCGCTATTTGCCGCCAGCTCGCGCCACGTCGTGCGAGTTTTTCTCGAAGGCGGCCATCTCCGCCTCGTCCTGCGACATGCCCGCCTTGCGCATCTCCTTCTGGGCGTCGACCATGCGCTTGTAGTCGTTCGGCATGACCCGCACGAAGAAGCCGACCCACTCGGACCAGGCGCCAAGGATCTCCTCCGCCCGCTTCGAGCCGGTGTGCTGCAGGTGCCGGGCGATCAACGTCTTCAGCTCGGCGATCTCGTCGGCGTCCTCCAGCTTGCCGAGGCTCACCATCTCCTTGTTGCAGCGGCGAGCGAAGTCGGTTCCCTCGTCGAGGACGTAGGCGACGCCGCCCGACATTCCAGCGGCGAAGTTGCGGCCCGTGTTGCCGAGGATGACGACCCGGCCGCCGGTCATGTACTCGCAGCCGTGATCGCCCACCCCTTCGACGACCGCCGTGGCGCCGCTGTTGCGGACGCAGAACCGTTCGCCCGCCGTGCCGCGAATGTAGCCTTCGCCAGCCGTGGCGCCGTAGAACGCCACGTTGCCGATGATGACGTTGTCCTCCGCGGGGAAGCTGGCCGCCGTCGACGGGAACACGGCGATCTTGCCACCCGACAGCCCCTTGCCCACGTAGTCGTTCGAGTCCCCTTCCAGTGTCAGCGTCATGCCCTTCGGCACGAAGGCGCCGAAGCTCTGGCCGGCCGAGCCCTGGAAATGGAACTTGATGGTGTCCTCGGGCAAGCCCTCCGGACCGTGGCGACGGGTGATCTCGCTGCCCGTGATGGTGCCGACGACCCGGTTGGTGTTGCGGATGGGGATGGTCGCCTCGACCTTCTCCCCGCGCTCGATGGCTGGCTTGGCCAGCGCCAGCAACGTGGTGTTGTCGAGGGCGCGTTCGAGGCCATGGTCCTGCGCCGCCGTCTGGAACCGCCCCACCGTGGCGGGCATCTTCGGCTGCTCGAGGATCCGCGTCAGGTCGAGCCCGCGCGTCTTCCAGTGGTCGATGGCCTTGTTCATGCCCAGGCACTCGGTGTGCCCGACCATCTCGTTGATGGTGCGGAAGCCCAGCGCCGCCATGTACTCGCGCACCTCTTGCGCCACGAAGCGCATGAAGTTCACCACCGACTGCGGGTCGCCCGTGAACTTCTTGCGCAGCTTCGGGTCCTGGGTGGCCACGCCCACCGGGCAGGTGTTGAGGTGGCAGACGCGCATCAGGATGCAGCCGATCGTCACCAGCGGCGCCGTCGAGAAGCCGTACTCCTCGGCCCCCAGCAAGGTCGCCACCACCACGTCGCGCCCCGTCTTCAGCTGACCGTCGGTCTCCACGCGGATGCGGCTGCGCAGATCGTTCAGCACCAGCACCTGGTGCGCCTCGGCCAGCCCCAGCTCCCAGGGGATGCCCGCGTGCTTGATGCTGGTCAGCGGCGACGCGCCCGTGCCGCCGTCATGACCGCTGATGAGCACCACGTCGGCGTGCGCCTTGGCCACGCCGGCGGCGATGGTGCCCACGCCCACCTCGGCCACCAGCTTCACGCTGATGCGCGCCTCGGTGTTCGAGTTCTTCAGGTCGTGGATCAGCTGCGCCAGATCCTCGATGGAATAGATGTCGTGATGGGGAGGGGGCGAGATGAGCCCCACGCCCGGCGTGGCGTTGCGGACCTTGGCCACCCACGGGTACACCTTCGACCCGGGGAGTTGCCCCCCTTCGCCCGGCTTCGCCCCCTGGGCCATCTTGATCTGCAGCTCTTTGGCCTTGGTCAGGTACAGGCTGGTGACGCCGAAGCGCCCCGAGGCCACCTGCTTGATGGCGCTGTTGCGCGAATCGCCGTTCGCGTCGGCGACGTAGCGGGCGGGATCCTCGCCCCCCTCGCCGGTGTTGCTCTTGGCGCCGATGCGGTTCATGCCGATGGCCAGCGTCTCGTGCGCTTCCTTGCTGATCGAGCCGTAGGACATCGCGCCCGTCTTGAAACGCTGGACGATCTCCTCGACCGACTCCACCTCTTCCAGGGGAACGGGCGGGCGAACGTGGCGCAGCTCCATCAGGCCGCGCAAGGTGGTCAGGTGCTCGGACTGATCGTCGATCAGCTTCGCGTACTCCTTGAACACGCTGTAGTTGCCGCTGCGGCAGGCGTACTGAAGCTTGTGGATGCTCTCGGGGTTGAACAGGTGGTACTCGCCGTCGCGGCGGTACTTGTAGTTGCCCCCCGCGTCCAGCGTCTCGGCCGGCAGCGGTCGCTCCGGGAAGGCCCGCAGGTGACGCTGCCGGACCTCCTCGGCCACCTCGTCGATGCCGATGCCACCGATGCGGGACGCCGTCCAGGTGAAGTACTCGTCGACGAACGACTTGGCGAGCCCGATGGCCTCGAACACCTGGGCGCCGTGATAGCTCTGGATGGTCGAGATCCCCATCTTCGAGATCACCTTGACGATGCCCTTGCTGACCGCCTTGACGTACTTCTGTTCGGCCTTGTCGGCGTCGCCCGACAGCAGCCCCTGCCGGATCATGTCGTGCAGGCTCTCGAAGGCCAGGTAGGGATTGATGGCCGAGGCGCCATAGCCGAGCAGCAGCGCGAAGTGATGCACCTCCCGCGGCTCGCCGGTCTCGAGCACCAGACCGACCCGGGTGCGGGTCCCCTCGCGCAGCAGGTGATGCTGCACGGACGCCACCGCCAGCAGCGCCGGGATGGGCGCCAAGGTGGCGTCGTGACCGCGGTCGGACAGGATGATGATGTCGTGGCCGGCGGCGATCGCCTGGCTGGTCTTCTTGCGCAGCTCCTCGATGGCCCCGCGCAACGCCACGCCGCCCCCCTTGATGGGGAACAGCATGGGGATGGTGATGGCGTGAAAGCCGTGCGAGTGACCGTTGCCGTCGAGGTGGCGCAGCCGCTCCAGCTCCTCGTTGCGCAGCACCGGGCTCGACAGCGTGATCTGGCGCGCCGCCTCGGGCGTCGGCTCGAGCAGGTTCCCCTCGGGGCCGATGGCGGTGTCGACCGCCATGACGATCTCCTCGCGGATGGCGTCGATGGGGGGGTTCGTCACCTGGGCGAACAGCTGCTTGAAGTAGCCGAACAACAGCTGGGGCCGGTTCGACAGCACCGCCAGCGGCGTGTCGTTCCCCATCGAGCCGGTCGCCTCGACGCCGTCGGCCGCCATCGGCCCGACGAGCATCTTCAGGTCCTCGGTGGTGTAACCGAACGCCTCCTGCCGGCGCAGCACCGTCTCGTGATCAGGCTCGATCACGGTGGGGGGCTTGGGCAGGTCGGAGATGTTGACCAGGTAGTCCTTCAGGTACTGGCCATAGGGCGCGGCGCCCGCGATCTCGTTCTTGATCTCCTCGTCGGGGACGATGCGCCCCTGCTCGGTGTCGACCAGGAACATCCGGCCCGGCTGCAGGCGCCCCTTCTCGGCGATGCGATCAGGCGCGATGTCGAGCACGCCGACCTCCGACGCCAGCACGCACAGCCCGTCCTTGGTGACCCAGTAGCGCGACGGCCGCAGACCGTTTCGGTCCAGCACCGCGCCGATGCGGATGCCGTCGGTGAACGTGATGGCCGCCGGGCCGTCCCAGGGCTCCATCAGACAGCCGTGGTACTCGTAGAAGTCGCGCTTCTGCTTGCTCATCGACTCGTGGTTGGACCACGGCTCGGGCACCATCATCATGACGGCGTGGGGCAGCGAGCGCCCCGCCAGGTACAGCAGCTCGAGGGCGTTGTCGAACATCGCCGAGTCGGAGCCGGTGGTGTCGATGACCGGCAGGCACTTCTTCAGATCGTCGCCGAACAGCTTCGAGCCGAACATGCTCTCGCGGGCGTGCATCCAGTTGACGTTGCCGCGCAGGGTGTTGATCTCGCCGTTGTGGGCGATCAGGCGGTAAGGATGGGCGCGCTGCCAGCTCGGGAAGGTGTTCGTCGAGAACCGGGAATGGACCAGCGCCAGCGCCGATTCGACCCGGTCGTCCTGCAGGTCCGGATAGAACTCGCGCAGCTGGTCGCAGTTCAGCATGCCCTTGTAGACCAGGGTCCGCGCCGAGAGGCCGGAGATGTAGAACTGTCCGCGTCCGGGGATGGGCGACTGGCGCACCTGGTGACGAACGGAGCGGCGGATCACGTACAGCTTCCGCTCGAACGCCATGTCGTCGACGAGCTCGGGGCCGCGGCCGATGAAGACCTGCTTGAGGATCGGCTGCGACGAGCGCGCCGTGGGCCCCAGCATCCGGTTGTCGGTGGGGACCGTGCGCCAGCCCAGGAACGTCTGCCCCTCGGCGCGCGCCGCCTGCTCGAACATCAGCTCGCAGGCTTCCCGGCTGCCCGCGTCGGTGGGCAAGAACACCAGCCCGACGCCGTACTGGCCGGCGGCCGGCAGCTTGATGTTGGCCTTGTGGCACTCCTCGGCCAGAAAACGATGGGGGACCTGCAGCAAGATCCCGGCGCCGTCACCCGAGTTCGTCTCGCAGCCGGTGGCCCCGCGGTGCTGCAGATTCAACAGAACCTGGATCGCATCTTGAACGATCTGCTTCGACTTCCGCCCCTTGATGTCGACGACAAAGCCGACGCCGCACGCGTCGTGCTCGTGGGCGGAGTCGTAGAGACCTTGGGATTCCGGGACGTCGTGGTTCCGTGTCATGGTGTTGCGATCCTTGCTTGTTTCTCGCTTGTTTCTAAGGGCGTTTCACTACAAGTGCTGAAACTCCCGACTCTATCAACAGGTGGGACCGAGGCAAGCACCGTCGACCGCCACCCCGCCAAAACCTACCGCCCCCCGCGGAACTCAGGGGGACTCCCCGGAGGCTCAGATATTACGAAGGACCCGTCCGACGCCTGACGTCGAAGGGTGCACGTCTCCCGAGATCGTTCCTTCCGGAAGGTCGAGGCCACGTGCGAGGTCCGAAAGCAGCGAGCGGGCAAAACAGAGCTGACTCGCCTGTTTAGCTACGATCGATCGCCAGTGAGTCGCCTTCAAGGCAGCCAGTCCCTGCTTCGTCTCCCGGTAAGACGTCGGTTCCAGGAGGTACTGGAGATACCATTTCGGATGCCCCTCACGGCCTGCTTTCGCCCAGTTCGAGGAGTTCGGCCACCTTGACGGATCTTGGCCTGGACTCGCACCGAGGTACACAGGATCGGTGGCGGCGAAAGCTTCCGGATCGCCGTCCGGAATCGAGGTGGAACCATCGATCACGCCGGCAGCCGCCAGAGAGACCGATGACGCAAAAAAGTAGGCTTCGATCATCGGAACCATCAGGTGAAACGAAGCACGAGCGCGCAGTCGGTCACGGGCCCGGCTACGCCTCGGTTCATTCCAGTCATGCTCGTTCACGTGTCGGTCGACGGCCTTGCGAAATTCTTCCACGACGATTCCCGGCTGGTCGAGATTCACGAGTTCGAGGTCGTCGACCGCAATCGCCAGATCGGGAGGGGTGCCATTTCGACCAGGCTCGACTGCTGCGACGAGAGCGCGAGCCAGCTTGTCCACGACCCCAGGAAGTGAAGTCCCCGACGGACGAGACCCTACTCGCGACGAGGTGAAGCTATCGACCTGCTGAGTTTCGAACTCGGTTCCGGGAAAGGCCCGCTGGAGCGAAGCGGCCAGTCCCGCCTTCTCCACACTGCCCGTCACGATCAGCGCGACGCGCGCCATCACCCCGTGGCCTGAGAACCGAAGTCGCCGTGTGCGTAGAGATCGCCCAAGCTGAAGTGGGCCAACCACTCCTTGTTCAGCATCTGGTCGAGGGGGATAGGCACGACGGGAACTCCGGGATCCATGACCAGCAGGCGCGACGGCTCACTCTTGAAACAGTCGATGAGGACTGGAGAATGCGTCGCCAGAGTCACCGAGATGCTCTTCTCCGTCGCCCATTCACGGATGTGTTCCAGCAGCGAGCGAATGGCGAACGGGTGCAACGCGTTCTCGAATTCGTCGATCGCCAGAAGCCCGCCGTCACCTGCTGAAGCGACAGCGGTGAGATGGAGCAGCCCGACCAGAAAACCGTCCGGAGCGAAGTACGTTCCGACGCTATCGCCGGGTTGCATCCAGGGCGCGACAGTCCGCGCGGCAACCGTCTGCCCGGCCGACTCGAATTCGAGCTCTTCGAAAAAATCTGGAAAAGTCGCCTTCAGTCCGCGCATCACGAAATCCCAGCGCGGTCGCGTCGCGCGCGCGTCCCTCCAGTTCCGCAAGACGGAAAAAGCGTTCGTACCGTCCCCGTTCAACTCCTTGTCCGACGCGACCTTTGATCCGTTGACACGAAGCTCGCGGAGCCAATAGTCACGGTAACATCGGTATCCGAGGATAGGTGCGAGCCAGTTCGGGGGCGCATCGTTGGACCGATCGTTCTCAACCGCCAGGCCTCCCCCTTGAGGATGTAGTCGAAGCCGCCAGTGGTATCCGTCCAGCTTCGCTTCGACCTCCACATATGTGCCGGTCTTTGCCCGAAGGTTCATCAGGGTGCCCGGGCCCCCGTGTAGTGAAACCCCCTCGGGCACTCCCTTCTTCTCACTGTCCCGAAGGAGCGCCGGAACATCCAGCAAGGTCGTCTTGCCAGAGCCGTTTGGTCCGACCAAGAGAGAAACACCTGGAGTGAGCTCCCACTCGGCCTGGGCGAGACCTCGATAGTTCTTCACGGAGATCCGAAACGGCACGAGCGGATTCTACCGGTCGGGCCGAATCAATCCAAATCGCTCACGTCTCCCCGCCCGCGTCCCTCAGCGAGACCACGCTCTATCTCAACCCAAGATTCGACGAACGGTGTCGCGGATGTCGGAGTAGACGTTGGGGAGGTGGTAGGGCTGGTTGGCGTAGCGGGGGTTGGGGACCTCCGCCAGCTTCTTCTCGTGGTACTGGACCTTGAAGTCGGTGAACTTCAGGCCGTTCGCGGTGCTGACCACGACGACCCGGTGGCGCGTCTCGATCACGCCTCGCTTCACCAGCTTCTCCAGCGCCGCCAGCGCCACGCCGGTGTGGGGGCAGTTGAACAGGCCGGTCAGATCGGCGCGCGCCGAGGCGTCGGCCAGCTCGGACTCCGACGCCTGCTCGACCACGCCGTCGAACTGCTGCAGCGTCCGCACCGCCTTCTTGATGCTGACAGGGTTCCCGATCTGGATCGCCGACGCCAGGGTCGGCTTCGCCGTGACCGGCTTGAAGGTCTCGAAGTTGGTCAGGAAGCTGGTGTAGAGCGGGTTCGCCGCCTCGGCCTGGGCCACGCAGATGCGCGGCATGCGCGAGATGAGGCCCAGGTCCCGCATCATCAGGAAGCCCTTGCCCAGCGCGCTGACGTTGCCGAGGTTGCCGCCCGGGATGATGACCCAGTCCGGAACCTCCCAGTCGAACTGCTGCACCATCTCGATGGCGACGGTCTTCTGCCCCTCGATGCGCAGGCTGTTCATGCTGTTGGCCAGGTAGACGCCCTCTTCCTCGGCCAGCTGCTGCACGACGGCCATGCAGGCGTCGAAGTCGCCGTCGATCGCCAGCACGTGCGCGCCGTTCGCCAGCGGCTGCACCAGCTGCGCCGTCGACACCTTGCCGCGCGGCAGGATCACCATCGTCTTGATGCCCGCGGCCGCGCCATACGCCGCCAGCGCTGCCGAGGTATCGCCGGTCGAGGCGCAGGCGACCGCGCGGATGGGGCGGCCGTCTGCGATCATCTGCTTGACCGTCGACACGAGCACGGTCATGCCTAGATCCTTGAACGACCCGGTGTGCGAGACGCCGCACTGCTTGATCCACAGATCGGGCAGCCCCAGCTCGCGCCCGTAGCGCTCGGCCCACAGCAGGTTCGTCCCCCCCTCCATCATCGAGACGACGTTCTCGTCCAGGATGTGGGGCTGGATCCATTCCTTCTTCCCCCACACGCCCGAGCCGTAGGGCCACTGCGTCCGCTGGTAGCGCTCGTCGAACAGCTTGATCCAGGCGGCGGCGCTGCGCGCCTTCAGGTGCTCGATGTCGTGCACGACCTCGAGCAGGTCGTGGCACTTCGGGCAGCGGTAGATGACCTGATCGAGCGGGTAATCCCCGGCGCAACCGGAGATGCAACGAAAGACGGAACGCGTCGGCATGGCGCTTCAATGTAACCGAAGGAGGGACGACTTGCAGCGCCCGCCCCGCCGGTTCGTGATAAGAACTTCGCCTCGCCATGAGCCAGAAGCGCCCTACACCCGAGATTCACAAGTTCGGTGGTGCGTCGCTCGCCGACGTCGCCGCTTTCCGGCACGCCATCGACATCGTCCACAAGCGGATGGGTCCGCGGGTGGTGGTCTGCTCGGCCCCCTCGGGCATCACCGACGTGCTGCTGGGAATGGCCAAGCGGGCCCGCAGCGGCCAGGAAGTGGGGCTAGCGGCCGATTCGATCGCGCTGCGCCGCCGCTACCAGACGATCTTGCAAGCGATCGTCCCGACCAAGGCGGCGCGGCGGAACGTGGCCGACGAGATCGACCGCTCCATCGACGAGCTCGATTCGCTCGTCACCAGCCTGCTGGTCCTGAAGGAGCTGACCCCGCGCACGAGCGACTTCATCGCTGCCCGGGGCGAGCGGCTGTCGGCGCTGCTGTTCGCGGCGGGGCTGGAGGCGGCCGGCGAGAAGGCCCGCTACGTCGACGCCGTCGACGTGGTCATCACGGATGGCCCTTACGGCGGCGCGTCGCCGAACCTGATGCTGACGGACATGTCGGCGCGCAAGGTGCTGCGCCCGCTGCTCGACCGCGGCATGTTGCCGGTGGTCCCGGGCTTCCTGGGCGCGGTGCCGGCCAACGACGATGACGATCCGGGGCTGGTCCGTCCAGCGGCCACCCTGGGGCGCGGCGGCACCGATCTGACGGCGACCCTGCTGGGCCGGGCGCTGGGGGCGCGCGAGGTCATGCTGTGGAAGGATGTCCCCGGCATGCTGACGGCCGACCCGCGCGTCGTGCCGAACGCCCGCATCATCCCGCAGCTTCACGTGCGGGAAGCGGCCGAGCTGGCTTACTTCGGCGCCAAGGTGCTGCACCCCCGGGCGCTGATCCCCGTCTCGGGGCGGAACATTCCGGTGTTCGTGCGTCCGTTCGCCGATCCGTCGGCCATCGGCACCGAGATCTCGGGGCGGCGGACGCTCGATCGCTATCCGGTGAAGGCGCTGTCGTCGATGCCCGGGCAGGCGCTGATCACGGTCGCCGGCAGCGGCATGCTCGGTGTGCCGGGCATCGCGGCCCGCACCTTCGCGGCGCTGTTCGACGAGGGGATCAGCGTGTCGCTGATCTCGCAGTCGTCATCCGAGCAGTCGATCTGCCTGTCGGTGCCCGAGTCGGCCGCCAAGCCCGCCCAGAAGCGCCTGGCCGAGGAGTTCCGCGACGAGATCGCGCGCGAGGAGATCGACGGCGTCGAGGTCAAGACCGGCCTGTCGACCCTGGCGGTCGTCGGGATCGGGATGGCCGGCCATCCCGGCATCGCCGGCCGCGTGTTTCGCGCCATGTCCGACGCCGACGTGAACATCGTCGCCATCGCCCAGGGCTCGTCCGAGCTGAACATCTCGTTCGTGGTCGCTTCGTCCAGCTCGGCGGTGGCGCAGCGGGCCATCCACGACACGTTCCAGCTGGCCAAGATCGGCGGTGGCGCCGCCACCACCAGCGACGAGGTGGACGTGGTGCTGCTGGGCTTCGGCCAGATCGGGCGCACCCTGGCCGAGATGATCACGAAGGGGGGCGGCCGGGATGGGCGCGGCCCCGCCGCCCGCAAGGGCGTTCGGGGGGTCCGCATCGTCGGCGTCATCGATCGCAGCGGCTTCCTGTTCGATCCGGACGGTCTGTCGGCGCGCGACGTCAGCGCGCTGGTGGCTTTGAAAGAGACCGGACGGGGGTTCGCGGACGCGCCTTCGGGCCGCGTTGCCCGCGCGGCGGACGCCATCGCCACCTTGGCCAAGCACGCACTGTCACGCCCGGTCCTCGTCGACGTGACGGCCGACGAGACGACCGCTCTGATCAAGGAGGCGCTGGGCAGCGGCATGAATGTCGTCCTCGCCAACAAGCGGCCTCTGTCCGGCTCGCGCGACTCGCACGCCGAGCTTCACGCGCTGGCCGCCAAGGCCGGGCAGCGCATCCTGTTCGAGGCGACGGTCGGCGCCGGGTTGCCGATCCTGGACACCTACAAGAAGCTGGCCGAGTCGGGCGATCGCGTGCTGCGCATCGATGGCTGCGTCTCGGGTACGCTCGGGTTCTTGATGACGGAAATCGGGCGGGGGCGGCCGTTCTCCGAGGCGCTGCGCAAGGCCATGGAGAAGGGGTTCACCGAGCCCGACCCGCGCGACGATCTGTCGGGCGCCGACGTGGGGCGGAAGGCGCTCATCCTGGGGCGACTGCTGGGGTTCGAGGGAGAGCCGGCCGAGGTCGAGGTCGAGTCGCTGGTGCCCGAGGCCTACCGCAAGCTGCCGCTCCCCACGTTCCTCGCCAAGCTGGACGAGCTGGACCACCCGTGGGCCGTCCGGGTGGCCGCCGCGAAGGCGAAGGGGGGGACGCTCCGCTACGTCGCCTCGGTGACCAAGAACCGCATCATCGTGGGGCTGAAGACCGTGGATGGGACGAGCCCGTTCGCGGGGCTGAAGGGGACCGACAACCAGATCGCCTTCACCACGAACCGCTACAAGGAGAATCCGCTGGTGGTCACCGGTCCGGGCGCCGGCCTGGCCGTCACGGCGGCGGGTGTCCTGAACGACATCCTCGGCCTCGCCGGCTGACCCCGGCGGACCGCTCGGGCAAAAAAAAACGGGAGCCGAAGGGCTCCCGTTTTTCGTCGTGCTGAGGTTGGCTTTAAATGAAGCCGAGGAACGCGATCGTTCCCGTGAACTGGTTCTTCGAGCCAGCGGCGTCGCCGGGGTAGATCGCATCACCCGAGAAGTCGCCACGAACTTCGGCGCGGGCCTCGAAGTGACCCGCGAACGGAACACCAGCCATCACGGTACCCTCGATGAGGGTCCGCGAGACGAGTCCCGTGAGCGGGCTAGGCGCGATGAGGATGCCCTTGTCGCTGAGGAACTCGCCACGAGCTGCGAGGTTCAGGTGCTCGGAGGCCACGAAACGAGCCATCAGAGCCGCGCCAATCGCGTGTGCCTGATCGTACTTCACGTAGTCGACGTTCAGGTTGAGTCCCAAGGCATCGCTGACGTTGTGAGCCACGACGAGATCCAAGGTGATCTTCTCCGGCCCAGCATTGCCCTGGGCGCCTTCACGGCCGAAGTAGCCCGTCGCGAGAATGGACGTCGTCGCAAGCGGCGTGATGACCGCCTGGAGGCCGACGACCTTGCCGGAGTTGATATCCGGATCCGGCGCACCCTGGCTGTTGACCACGCTGGCCTGGACGGTCAGCATGTCGTTCGCCTTCAAAGTGAGGCGCGCGCCCGTGTGATAGAACGGGATGATCGCGAACAGGAACGAACGGGAGTACAGCCAGTTCTTGTTCGCCTCGATGACCTCGGCGCCCGCCGAGGTCACGAAACGGCCCATGTCCAGGGTCAACTGCGTGCCCGGGATCTTCAGGCTGGCGAAGGCCTGCTGAGCCACGAAGGCCTGGCCCGGGGTGCCCGTCAGGATTCCGCCCATGTAGCCGTAGCCCAAGTCGGCGCGGATCGTGACCGGATCGGCGTCGACCTCGAGGCCGACCTTGGCGTAGTTGAGCGTGAAGCTATTCGACTGGTTGTCGAAGGTGCGGCCGGCGGGCGGCAGCAGGCTGTTCTGGCCCGACTTCAGGCCGTTGAAGTTGAACATGTAGTACGAGTCAACCAGCAGTTCCTCCTTCATCACCGTGTTCCAGGCCGGTGCCGGCGTGGCGGCAGGCGGGGATGCGGGGGCCGGCGGCGCGGCCATGACGGCGACGGCCGGGGGAGGAGCAACCTCCACGACGGGCGGGGCCATGGGCGGCGGAGGAGGCGGAACCGCCTCGACCATCGGCGGCGCAGCCGGAGGAGGAGGTGCCGCGGGGGGCACCTGAGCAAAAGCTGGAGCGGCAACCAAGAGACCTAGAGCACTGGCGCAAACGGCGAGGCGCATTCGTAACCCCCTTTTTCCTTAACTGCGGAGATGTCGTTGACTGGCGCACACCCTAGCCGGGAGGTCGAAGGCCTGTAAAGTATTTTGCGCCGGCGAGACACCGATTTTGCCTCTTAGAAATCGCCCGGAAATTTGTTGGAAATATTTGCCCAAGTTCACTGAATCAATAAGGATCTCACGCCTCCGTGACCCAGACCGCACGCTGTTTCGCTAGGAAACGGGCGTGCCGGCGATGAGGGCCGCGACCGCTTCATGGGTCGGCATGCTGGGCTGCGCGCCCCGCTGGGTGACACAGAGAGCGCCCGTCGCCGCCGCGAAACGGACGGCTTCGGCCTCTCCCAGTCCACGCGCCAGCGCGAACGCGAAGCCGGCGTTGAACGCATCCCCGGCAGCAGTCGTGTCGATCGCTTCGACTGGAAATGCTGGAAAAAGATGCTCGGTTGCTTCCGTTACCATCAAGGCGCCCTGTCGTCCCATCTTGACCAGCACACGCCGCGCGCCGCGCGCGATCAACTGTCTGGCCCGTGTGACAGCTTCGCCACGACGTAACGTGGACTGCGGCGCGCCGCCCGTCAGCACCGACAGCTCGCTCTCGTTCGGCGTCACATAGTCGACCACGCGAAGCAACATGTCAGCGAGCGCGCGGGCCGGCGCTGGGTCCAGGATGACCACCGCTCCGCTCTCCTTCGCGACCCGCGCCGCCGTCTGCACGGTGGGCAGCGGAATCTCCAGCTGCAGCAGCACCACCGCCGCGCCCGCCACCGCGTGGTGCGCCTCGCTGAGGCCCGCCGGAGCGAAGGCCCCGTTCGCGCCCGGCACCACGACGATCTGATTCTGCGCCGCCGCGTCGGTCGTGATCAGCGCCAGGCCGGTCGGTACAGCCGGCAATGTCGTCACGTGGGCAACATCGACCCCCGCCCCGGCCAGGTTCTGCCGCAGCCAGGCTCCGTAGGCGTCGTTCCCCACGCGCCCCACCATGTGGACGGGAAGCTGACCCGCCGCGAGGCGGGCGGCCGCGAACGCCTGGTTGGCCCCCTTGCCGCCCGGAAAAACCAGGAAGTCGTGGCCAGTCACGGTCTCGCCGGGCGCGGGAAACCGCCGCACCGCCACGACCAGATCGGCGTTCAGGCTACCGACGACGGTGATGCCGCGACCCATGGCTGCAGGCGCGGCGCCCCCGTTCAGGATGCTGCCGTCCCTTCCTCGATGAGCACCAGCAGGTCGCCCGCCTCGACGCTTTCGCCGGCGCCCGACAGGATCTCGCGCACGATGCCGTTCACGGGCGCCTTCACGACCGTCTCCAGCTTCATCGCCTCGGTGACCAGCAGCTTCTGCCCCGCGGTGACCTTCTCGCCCACCTTGGTGACGAGATCGATCACCCGGCCGGGCATCGGCGCGCCCACCTCGTTCTTGCGGCCGGGGGTCGCCTTGCGCCGTTTCGGTCCGGTGACCTTCGCCGACTCGTCGAACACCCGGATCGACCGCTGCTGCCCGTTCAGCTCGAACGTGACGACGCGCGCGCCGTCCGCCTCGACCTCCCCCACCGACAGCAGCTTCACGATCAACGTCTTTCCGGCCTCGATGTCGATCCAGGCCTCCTCGCCGACCCGCAGGCCATAGAAGAAGGCCGGCGTCGGCAACACGGAGGTGTCGCCGTGAAGCGCGCGGTGCTCCATGTACTCGCGCAGCACCTTGGGATAGAGCGCGAACGAGACGACGTCCCGCCGCTGCACGGGACCGCCGGCCAGCCGCTCCATCTCCGCCTTGCCCCCCTCCCAGTCGAAGGGCGGCAAGGTGGCGCCGGGCCGCCCTTCGATGGGGGCCGTCCCTTTCAGCACCAGGCTGCGCAGCGGCTCGGGGAACCCGCCCGGCGGCTGGCCCAGCCCGCCGCGCATGTAGTCGATGACCGAGCCCGGAAACGTCAGCTCGGCGCCCTTCTCGAGCACGCCCCGGCTGTCGAGCCCCTGCTTGACCATCCAGATCGCCATGTCGCCGACCACCTTGGACGACGGGGTCACCTTGGGGATGTCCCCGAACAGCTGGTTCACCTCGGCGTAGGAGCGCTTCACGGCCTCCCACGACTGGGCACCGAGGCCCAGCCCCTCGGCCTGCGCGCGCAGGTTCGAGTACTGCCCGCCGGGGATCTCGTGCTGGTACACGTCGGCTGCGGGCGCCTTCAGCCCCGATTCGAAGGGGGCGTACCACTCGCGGACGGTGTCCCAGTAGACGGACAGCTTCTCCAGCGCCGCCGGGTTCAGCTTGGGATCGCGAGGCGCCCCGTCCAGCGCGAACAGCAACGTCTCGAGCGACGGCTGCGAGGTCATGCCCGACATCGAGCCCGACGCGACGTCGACGATGTCGACCCCGGCTTCGATGGCCGCCACGTACGACGTGATCCCGTTCCCGGACGTGTCGTGCATGTGCAGGTGGATGGGGACGTCGACCGCCTCGCGAATGGCCCGCACCAGCATGGTGGCGGCGCGCGGCTTCAGCAGGCCCGCCATGTCCTTGATGGCGAGGATGTGCGTCCCCAGCGCCACCACCTCCTTCGCCATCTTGACGTAGTAGGCGAGGTCGAACTTGGTGCGCGCCGGATCGCTGACGTCGCCCGTGTAGCAGATGGCCGTCTCGACGATCTTCCCCGACTTCTGGGCCGCCGCGATGGCGACCTTCATGCTGCTGACGTCGTTCAGGGCGTCGAAGATGCGGAAGACGTCGATGCCGCCCGCGGCCGCCTCCTCGATGAAGCCGCGCACGACATCGTCGGGATAGTTCGTATAGCCGACCGCGTTCGCCCCGCGCACCAGCATCTGGAACAGCAGGTTCGGCACCTTGGCGCGCAGCGCCTCCAGGCGGCGCCAGGGATCCTCGGCCAGGAAGCGGTAGGCGACGTCGAACGTGGCACCGCCCCACATCTCGAGGGCGAAGAAGTCCGAACAGAGATGGGCGGTCGCGTGGGCGATGCGCTCCAGGTCGAAGGTGCGCACCCGGGTCGCCAGCAGCGACTGGTGGGCGTCACGCCAGGTGGTGTCCATCAGCCGCAGCCGCTTGTCCGAGCGCAGCCAGCGGACGACCCCCTCCGGCCCCTGCTCGTCGAGGAGCTGCTTCGTGCCGCGCGGCGGGGGACCGGCCGGCACGGTCGGCACCAGCGGCGCCTTCGTCAGCGCCCCCTGGGCCGGCTTCGGCTTCCCGCGCACGGTGGGGTGGCCGTTCACCACCATGCTGCCGACGTAGCGGAGCATGCGGGTGGCGCGATCGCTGCGCGGACGGTAGCTGACCAGCTCGGGCGTCTCGTCGACGAAGGTCGTGTGCGCCTGGCCGGCGACGAACGTCGGATGATCGAGCACGTTCTCGAGGAAGGCGATGTTCGTCTTCACGCCGCGGATGCGGAACTCGCGGAGCGCCCGGCCCAGCTTGCGGCGCACGTACTCCCAGTCCAGCCCGGAGGCCGTCACCTTCGCCAGCAGCGAGTCGTAGTACGGCGACACCCGCGCCCCCACGTAGCCCGAGCCGTCGTCGAGGCGGATACCCATCCCCACGGCAGGCCGGTACACGTTGATCTTCCCGGTGTCGGGCAGGAAGTCGTTCTTGGGATCCTCGGCCGTGATGCGGGCCTGGATGGCGAACCCGCGGAGCTCGATGGCGGCCTGGTTCGCGATGCCGATCTCGGGATCCGACAGCTTGTACCCCTCGGCCACGTAGATCTGCGACTGAACGAGGTCGCGCCCCGTGATCGCCTCGGTGACGGTGTGCTCGACCTGGATGCGCGGGTTGACCTCGATGAAGTAGTGCGAGCCGTCGGCGCCCACCAGGAACTCGACCGTGCCGGCGTTCGTGTAGTTGGCCTGCCGCGCCACCTTGAGCGCGTCGGCGGCGATCCGCTCGCGCAGCGCCACGGGCAGCGACCAGGCCGGCGCGTACTCGACCACCTTCTGGTGCCGCCGCTGCACCGAGCAATCGCGCTCGAAGAGGTGGACCAGGTTGCCGTGCTCGTCGCCCAGCACCTGCACCTCGATGTGCTTGGGACGGACCACCAGCTTCTCGATGAAGATCGAGTCGTCGCCGAAGGCCTTGCGCGCCTCGGACTGGGCGCGGAGCAGCGACTCCTCCAGCTCGTCGGCGCTGCGCACCACGCGCATCCCCCGCCCGCCGCCGCCGCCCGCCGCCTTGACGAACACCGGGTATCCCACCTTGTCGGCGAAGGCGCGCGCGTCCTCGACCCGGGTGATGGCGTTGGGCGTGCCAGGGACGACCGGAACCCCGGCCGCCTCGGCGATCTTGCGAGCGGCGATCTTGTCGCCCAGCGCCAGGATCGTCTCCGGCGTGGGGCCGATGAACTTGATGCCGGCGTCGCGGCACTTGCGGGCGAACGACGCCCGCTCCGACAGCAGGCCGTAGCCGGGGTGGATGGCGTCGACGTCATGCTTCTTGGCGAGGGCGACGATCTCGTCCTCGGCCAGGTAGGCGGCCACCGGTTCCAGCCCCTGCCCGACCATGTAGGCTTCGTCCGCCTTGTAGCGGTGCAGGTGGACGCGGTCCTCTTCGGAGAAGATGGCGATGGTGCGGATGCCCAACTCGGAGCAGGCGCGGAAGACGCGAATGGCAATCTCTCCGCGGTTGGCGCACAACACGCGGCGAAAACGAAGCGAGGTCATGGGACGACGATCTGCGCCGACGGAACGTGCTCTGTCAATCGGAAAGGAAAACGGCTTAACGAAGGGAGGTTATTCGGCGCGAACGGCGTGATTTTCCCGCTGCCGCCCCGCCCGGTCATCCGGCCCTGAACTGAAAATCGCGTTCGCGAACCACCAGCGGCTCGCGCCCGTCGACCAGGAAGGCCCGCCCCTCGCCCACCATGCCGTTGTAGGTCAACAGATACCAGACGTCGATCCCCCAGCGGGCGTGCCCGCTCTCGCACGGGGGCGACCACTCAGCCGCCTCCAGATCGCCGAGACCCGGCGGTCGAAACGTCCCCTGCGCGATCACGTCGTGAAACGAGGGCGAGGCGCGGACGATGGCCACGGCCCGCTCCGCCGCCTCGGGCGCGATCTCGCGGCGCCACTCGCTGACCAGCCGCAGGCGCGCCGGCGCGCCGCCGAGCTCGATCTCCGCCTCGTAGGCCTCGTCCGCCGGCATCCCGGCCAGATCGGGGACGTCGAACTCGGGATAGAGATCGTCGCGGCGGATCTCCTCGAGGCGCTTGTCGCGGATGGCCCGCGCCGCCTCCCGGCGCTCGTCACTGTAGTAAGCGGACAGCCGCAGGATGGCGTTCTTGGACGGGAGCCGATGGTCCCAATCGAGGATCCAGTCGCCACCGACGTACGCGGCGTCACCGAAGGGAACGAGCGGCGGAAGCTCGGCCGCCAGCCGCGGGCCGTTCGTGGCGGTGGCCAGCTCGGCCTGCCCTGCCAGCCGGGGATGCACGATCAGCTGCTCCTTCAGGAGATCTCTCAGGTCTAAACCCATGGGCGCGCCAAATTGTAGGTGCATCGGCGAAAAGTCGCCACGACGATCGCGGTCGGCGGCGCGCACCCGCGCTAGGATGCGCTCCGCGTGAGCTGGACGTTTTCCCGCCGCCTCGAGTGGAGCTCCGTCGAAAACAGCTTGGCGGAGGCGGAAACGCGCGCGCGGGCGCGGCCGGGGCTCATCGATCTGACGGTGTCCAACCCCACGCTCCCCGGCCTGGGCCTGCCCGACATGACGGAGGCGCTGACCGGCGCGCTGGGACAGGCGCGCGCCGGCCGCTACGAGCCGGCGCCGCGCGGCGGTGAATCGGCGCGGCAGGCGATCGCCGCGACCTACCGGGCCGCCCAGCATCCGATCGACGCGGAGAACATCGTCGTCACCGCCAGCTCGAGCGAGTCGTATTCCTGGCTGTTCAAGCTGCTCGGCGACCCGGGAGACGTCGTGCTGGTCCCCGCGCCCAGCTACCCGCTGTTCGATTATCTGGTGCGGCTGGAGGGGTTGACGCCGCTTCCCTACCGTTCGTCGTACGAGGCCACGGGGCGCTGGCACATCGATCTCGACAGCGTGGATCGGGCCTGGGCCACCGCAAACCGCGATGGCCGGCGCGTGTGCGCCGTGGTGGTGGTCAGCCCGAACAACCCGACCGGCGCGGTGCTCGACGAGGACGAGGCCGCGGCGCTCGACGCGCGCTGCGCGACGCATGGGGCGGCCTTGATCGCCGACGAGGTGTTCCGTGACTTCATTCGCCGACCGTCCCCCCGGCAAGTCGGCTGCCTGGCGGCGCGACCGACGCAGGTCCCGACGTTCAGTCTGGGAGGGCTCTCCAAGAGCTGCGGCCTCCCCCAGCTCAAGGTCGGATGGATCGTCCTGGGCGGACCGACCGCGCTGGTGTCGGCGGCGCGCGCGCGGCTCGAGCTGATCGCCGACACCTATCTGTCGGTCAATGCGCTGGCGCTGGAGGCTTTGCCCGACCTGCTGCGCCTCGGCGCGGAGACGCGCACGCACCTGACGGCGCGGCTGCGCGAGAACGAGGCGCAGCTCGCCGGCGCGCTCGGTCCGCGCTCGCCCATCAGCCTGCTGCGCAGCGACGGCGGATGGTTGGCGATCGTGCGGCTCCCCGCCACGCAGACCGACGAGGCCTGGGCGATGGCGCTGATCGAACGGGACGGTGTGCTCGTTCAGCCGGGATTCTTCTTCGATCTCGAGGGGGGGGCATTCCTGATTCTCAGCCTGCTTCCCGAGCCGCGCGCGTTCGCCACGGGCGTCGAGCGGTTGACGGCGCGCGTGGAAAGCGCGACGGACGACCGGTCCGGCTAGGATGACCTGAATGTTCGTGGTCGGCGCAGGCTCCTTGCTGACGGTCGCGGTGCTCGCGGCGACGCCCGCCGTGGCGATCACCCCCCCCTCGGGCTCCGACGACACCTGCCCCAGCGCGCGCCAGGTCACCGAGGCGTTGCAGGCCCACTTGCCGGGCCAGATCCAGGCCGTCGATCGCGGCGGCGTTCCCCCGCGACCCGATGCGCTCCGCGCGTTGCTCGACGTTCCCGCCGACGGCACCGTCGTTCACTTCTCCCTCGTCGACGCGCGGGGCGAGGTGCAGCTGCGACGGTCGATCCCGGCGCCCGGGCGCGGGCGTCCCTCTGCGGAGTGTCTGGCGCTCGCCGAGACGCTGGCCGTGATCGTCGACCGCTATCTCGCTTCGGTCCCCTACCAAGCGGCCGAATCCGAACCGCCCGTGGCGCCGCCTCTCGCCAACATCGCTGCACCGTCCCCACCGCCCGCCGGCGGCCCGGCGGCGGCGGGGCGCGCCACGTACGTCTACGCGGGGGGCGCCTGGCAGATGTCCTCGAGCAGTCAGTCGGTCTTCGAAGCAAACGTGGGCGTCGAGGTCGAGCTCACCCGCTCGGCGCGCCCGCTGGTGGGCTTTCTGCGCGGCGGCGCCGCCCAGGACGAGAGCGTTTCTTTGAGCACGGGCATGGCGAGCTTGCGACGATTTCCCGCGCGGCTCGGTCTATTTCTCGAGCTTCCCGCCGGTCCCGGTTCTTTCGAGCCGACGCTGGAGGCAGGCTTCGACATTTTCCTCGGCAGCTCGACCGATACGGTGTCCGACCGAGGCGAGCGCGCCGCGCGCTGGAGCCCGGTCGTCGGCGCCGAGACTGGCTATCGCGTCGCGTTAGGAAGACGCCTTTTCATTCGCCCGCGCGCCAGTCTGGGGTTTGCTATCGTCAGGTACGACGTCGCGGTGGGGGGAGGCAATGAGGTCGTTTTCCACACACCCGCCAGCTTTTCGACGTTCGGTCTGGATGCTGGGTTTGTTTTTAGATGATGTTTCCGTGCTCGGGGCACTAATGCTCACAGTTACTTCGAGTTGTATGTGAACACACCAGGTCTAAGCCGTCTTGCCCCTCCCGCCCGTGTCTCCGATCACGAGCTCGTCGCGCGCTGCTGCGCCGGGGACCGTTCGGCCTGGCGCGCGCTGTACGAACGCCACGCGGCCCTGGTGTTCCGGTTCCTCTCGGCGCTCGGTGTTCGCGATCCCGAGCGCGAGGATGCCTGTCAGGACGTGTTCCTCGCCGTCTACCGCAGCTTGCCCAGCTTTCGCGGCGAGGCGCAGCTCTCCACCTGGATCTATCGGATCACGGCGCGCACCACCGGCAAGCTGATCCAGAAGCGCAAGCTGCGGAGCGCGCTCACGAACACCTTGACCCAAGAGCCGGCGCCGGCGCTCTCCGATCCCACCGAGCAGGCGGCGCGCACGCTGCTGCTCGATCGCATGCTCGATCGGCTGAACCCCAAGAAGCGCCTCGTGCTCGTGCTGTTCGAGCTCGAAGGGGTACCGGTGGAAGAGATTGCTCGCATCGCCGAGTGCCCCACCAACACCGTCTGGTCGCGTCTTCATCACGCTCGCCTGGATCTGACGAAGATGGCGGCGCGAGAAGAGAAACGCCGCCAGCGCGTGCACTCCACGGACGACACTCCGATGGGAGGGTCGGCGTGAGCGGGAACGGCAAAGGCGGGGGAGAGGACGACGTGAAGTCCTCCGGTTCCGTGACGGGTGGCGTGTCCGAGCGGCGGCAAGGCGCCGGACAGTGGCTCACCCCGCCTCTGAATCAGGTCGAGGCGGAGCTCGACCGCGCGCTCGATCAGGCGGCCGCGGCCGATACCGACGAGGTGGCCCTGCGAAGGGTCTGGTCGCGCCTGGCGCAGATCCCCGAGCTGGTCCCCGCGCGCGCCGAGATGCCGCCGCCCCGACGGGCGCGCTGGCCCTGGATCGCCGCCGCCTCGCTGGCGGGTGCCGCCGCCGCCGTCACGTTCATGCTGCTCGGCCCGGCGCCACTGAACCGCGCGCGCAACGTCGTGGCCCAGGCCCCTTCCGTGAGTGCCCCACTTCGTCGCGACGCCGAACGGTCCAGGTTGGTCGCACCGGCCACGGTCCGCACGGCGAACGGCGAGGTCCTTCATCTCGCGTTGAAGGGCGGAACCGAGGTGACGGTCACCTCGAACTCCACGCTGGTTCTCGACGAGGACGAGCGGCCGACCGTCTCGGCGGGCGAGGTGCAGTTTCACGTTCCTCCGCAGCCGGCGGGCCACACCTTCTCCGTGCGGGCCAGCGGTTACCGTGTCGTGGTGGTCGGCACCCGCTTTCGCGTCAGCGTCTCGGACGGCGTGGGTGTGGGTGTAGTTGGTGTGGGTGTAGAGGAAGGCATCGTCGAGGTCTGGAACAGCGACCGTCGACTGGCGCGCCTCACCCCCGGCGAGTCGTGGGAAAGCACGTCCGCGGTCCCCAACGGCGGCACTCCGTCGGCCACCGAGGCGTCGGAGACGAATGGCAACGATGAGAAGGCGCCGTCCTCCAGGCATCTGGTGCCGTCGTCCCGACCGTTGCGGGCGACCCACGGCCTTCGCGCGTCGCTGGGCGCCGTGGCCGGGTCTCCGGCTTCATCGAGCGGCACGAACGACAACGCCTTGCTGGGGAGCTCGGACAAGACGCTTCCGCTGACGTCCGAGCGGCTGTCCGCGCCGACCGTCGGTGACACGAAGAACGCCACGACGGCGACGCCGCCCGGCGCGGCGACACCGACCGCGGCGACGCCCGTTCCCAGCGATGCCGCCGCGCTCGGCGCCCAGGCGCACGCCGCGCGCGCCGCTGGCGATTCGCGCAAGGCGCTGGGCATCTACCGTCTGCTCGCCCAGCGCGGGGGCGCGGCGGGAGAAAACGCCGAGTACGAATCCGGTCGAATCTTGCGTGACGATCTTCATCAGCCGCGTGAAGCGATCGCCGTTTGGCGCGGCTACCGCGCGCAGCACCCGCGCGGTCTCCTTCGCATCGAGTCCGACATCTCGCTCATCGAGACGCTGGTCGTCGTGAACGACAAGACCGAGGCGCTGAGCGAGGCCCAGGACTTCGTTCATCGCTTCCCCGACAACGAGCGGCGCGGCGAGCTAGGTGGCCTGGCGGGCGATCTGTTGCGCGAGCAGGGAGATTTCCGGGGCGCGCTGACCGAGTACGATGGGGCGCTCGATAGCGGCCGGGGACGGCGAGAGGTGATTGATGCTCTCTCGTTCCATCGCTCGGTCTGCGTCCTTCACCTCGATCGCGATCTGGGGGAGTCGGCGCTGCGCGCCTATCTGCAGGTCTTCCCCGCGGGCCACTTTCGCTCGCAGGCCGACCGATTGCTGGTGGATCAATCGCGCACGGCCCAGGCGCATCGCCCGTAATAGAGTGGGAGTCATGCGGCGGCTCGATGCCGAACGATACCGACTGGCCCTGCTCGTCTTCGTCCTCGCGCTGGCGAGCGGCGGGGCGAGCTGTACCAAGACTTGGGTACTGGGAGGCGACCTCGGCGCCGGCGGAGCCGGCGGCGAAATCGCGATCGGCGGCGGGGGCTCGTCGGGAAGCTCGGGCTTTTTCGGGCAAGGGGGAAAAGGTGGCTCGGGCAGCGGAGGCCACGGCTGCGCGTGCACGACCACGGGGCGCCTCCGCTACGACATTCCCACCTCGGACATGATCTTCGTGGTGGGCCGCAACCAGTCGATGTCGACGAAGTTCGGCGACAACGGAACCCGCATGACCGCGGTACAGTCGGTCGTGCACGCCGCGACGACGGCGAACCAGGACGCCGTCAACTTCGGCTTTCAAGATTTTCCTTCGCTGAACGGCTGTTCGAACGGGACTACCTGCTGCCCGTCCACCGACATTCCGGTCTATCCCAGCCCGCTCAACGCGGGAGCCATCGACGGAGCATTCCGAATGTGCGGCCCGGGCCCGTCCGTCAACGGGTGTGTCGCCCAGAACGATTCTCGCTCGGTGGCTCAGGCCCTGAGCTCGGCCGGCGATCTCTTCGGCGCCCCCCGGGACATTCCCAACGACCGCTACGTGGTCTTGATCACGGACGGGCCCCCCGGTTGCGTCACGGACGACCCGCAGCAGGCATGCTCGTCGGCGTTGAAGGTCCTCTCGTCTTGGGCTCACTCCTCCATCAAGACCTACGTCATCGGGATCGGAGACGCCGCGCAGGACCAGCAGTGTCTGCAGAGCATCGCCTTGATGGGGCAAGCCTCGACGAATCTGTTCGACGTCGCTGACCCTTCGTCGCTGACGAAGGCGATCAATCAGATCGTCGACTCCGCCGCGGCCGCGGCGTGCACCGTCGAGCTGCTCACCAGCCCCAGCGATCCCATGTTGGTTTCCGTCTTTTTGCAGGGTCGGGAGCTCTGCTACGACCCGACCGGAAGATCAGGGTGGAGCTACCCCAGCTACCCCTCCCCCATGCGCATCGAGATCAACGGCGCCGATTGCGCGGCCGTGCAGGCGGCGCCGCAGCCGCTCGATCTCGTCGTCTCGACCGGATGCCTGTCGTGCAACACATCATTATCGTGTCCGTGAAGGTCGCTTTTTTAATGAGGACGCTCACACGGGACCACCTACCCGACCAGTTCAAACCCTCGGGAGGTTTTCCATGCGTCTGCGCTCGGTATCAAAAAAGACCGTTACAACGTGGTTCGTAACACTTTGCGGTGTTGCGGTTCTGTCCATCTTCGGCGTGCCCGGTTGCGGTAGCGACGGCGGCGGAGATAGCACCCCAGACGCGGGAGGCTCGGGCGGCGAGACCGGTTCGGGCGGCAATACGGCGACCGGCTCGGGTGGTGCGACGACGACCGGCTCGGGCGGCGCGACCACCACGACCGGCTCGGGTGGCGCGACGACGACCGGCTCGGGCGGAGAATCCGGCTCCGGTGGTCGCGTCGGTGGCGGCGGAGCGACGGGCCTGGGTGGCCGCACAGGTGGTGGCGGCGGCCGCGTCGGCGGTGGCGGCGCGGTCGGTAGCGGCGGTCGCACGGGCAACGGCGGCGAAGTCGGCGGCGGCGGCCGTACTGGCGGCGGCGGTCGTACCGGCGGCGGCGGTCGTACTGGCGGCGGCGGCGAGACCGCCGGCGGCGGTCGTACCGGCGGCGGCGGTCGTACCGGCGGCGGCGGTCGTACCGG
>DASYCK010000290.1:0-17237 GCA_036500205.1 Polyangia bacterium
CGTACAGACGATCATCGTCGTCGATGCACAACACACGAAGCGCCACGGCGGACCAGTTTACCAGTCGAAGCCGCTCCGCCAGAAACGGGGCCCCTTCTCGACCATCTCGGCCAGATGGGCCCGCTGCTCCTCGTCCAGCGCGTCGTGCGTCTTGGCCATGAAGCCGACGAAGGACTTGCGCACCTCCTCGATGGCCCGATCGTGGCGGGCGAACAGCTCGCCCAGCAGCACCTCATCGAACGACGGGTTGCGCAGCGCCGTCGCCAGATCCTTGCGAAGCTGTTTCACTTCGCCCCCGCCGGCCTGCTTGGCCTCCTCGCGGAGCTCCTCGAACGCCGCGCGGATGGTCCGCTCCTGGACCGGCGTGGCGCCGATGCGGTCGAGCACCGCCCCCACCACGAACCCGCGCCCGCGCCCGAAGCCGTGTCGATGTCGGCCGAAGCCGTGCCGCTCGTGCCCCCCGCCGCCGAGGTCCTCGCCCCAGCCCTCCCCACCCGGGCCATGGTGATGGTGGCCCCAGCCGCCCCCCCCGTGCCAGCCACCGCCCCCCCAGGGGCCCTGATCGTGAAACTGATGGCGGAAGGCGCCGCCATGACACCCCCAGCCCATCCGGTGGCGAACCATCTTCGCCACCACCATCGCCCCAAAAGTTCCGAGAATCAGGCAACCAATCATAGGAGTCTCCTGTACAAAGATCGCAACCATTGGCGGCTGCGATGACCAGGATGTCCACCGATCGTTAAGGGACTACCCTCGGGCGCGTGAAGAAGTGCAAAGCCGAGATTCCCCCCCGGCCTCCATGATAAAGGTGAGAGGTCACGTGACCGTCGCTGTCAGACCATTCCACCCGGACCCGGAAGACGAGAATCGCTCATGCACGAGAAGACCGGCAACCTGATCCAGACCATCCTCGGGCTCCCCATTTTTCGTTCCGAATGGGTGCTTTACCTGCTGCTGTTCCTGTCGGTCGCCTCGATCGGCGTGATGCTCGAACGCTGGGTGTTCTTCCGGCGGCGTAGCCTCGACTCGGGCCAGGTGCGGGATGCCCTGGCGAAGTTCCTCGACAAGGGGGACTACGAGGGGGGCGCGGCGCTGCTGAAGAAATACGACTCGCTGGAGACGAACGTGGCGCTGGTGGGCCTGCAGGCGGCGGCGCTGGGGCCCGAGTCGGTGGAGGATCTGCTGGTGGGGGCGCTCGGCCAGGAGAAGGCCCGCTACGAGCGGCGGCTGAACTTCCTGGCCACCCTGGCCAGCAACGCCCCCTACATCGGCCTGTTCGGCACCGTCCTCGGCATCATCCGGTCGTTCCGCGACCTGGCGGCCAACATGGCGGACGCCAGCTCGGCGGTCATGGCCGGCCTGGCCGAATCGCTGGTGGCGACGGCGATGGGGCTGCTGGTCGCCATCCCGGCGGTCATCGCCTTCAACGTGTTCCGTGGACGGGTCAAGGATTCCGTGACGAACTCTCAGACCCTGGGGGCCGTGCTGCTGTCGCGCCTGAAGGCCGTCGAGACCGTCCCCCCCGCGAAGCCGTGACACCATGGCGAAGCTGAGAGACACCGCGGACGACGAGGGCCTGCTGGCCTCGATCAACATCATCCCGTTCGTCGACATCGTGCTGGTGCTGCTGGTCATCTTCATGCTGACGTCGGCGGCGATCGTGAAGGCCAGCCTGAAGGTCGAGCTGCCCAAGGCCGCCAACGGCGGCAGCACCACCGAGTCGACCCTGAACTTCCTGTACACGAAGACGGGCGAGCTGTTCCTGAACGGGGACAAGCTGCCGTCGCTGAAGGAAGCCGCGCAGATCATCCGCCACGAATCGACGCTTCACCCGAAGATCCAGGCGGTGATCTCCGCCGACAAGGGGGTCGAGTACGGCAAGGTGATCGAGATCATCGACACGGTCAAGCAGAACGGCGTCAGCGCGTTCGCGCTCGACATCGAACGGGGACCGGCGCCGCCCACCGCCCCCGCTGAAGCGGCGCCCCCCGCGCCGACGCCTGGAGCCCCCTAGTCGGGACGCCGCCGCTTGGACACCCCGTCGCGAAAAGCTCCGGTCGCCCCACCGCGCTCCGGAAGCAGCCGGCCCGCGGGACGGGGCGCGTCCTCGTTCGGCGAGCGGCAGCGTGTTCGGCGCACGAACGCCCGGCGGCTGGTCGTCGCCCGTACGAAGCGTCCGCTGACCGCCGAGCAGCTCGCCTTCGCGCCGCTCGATCGGGGCAAGGGCTCGCCGGGCAAGAAGGCGGGCTACGCGCTGCTGGCTCTCATCATCTCGGCCGGCGTTCACCTGTCGGTGGTCGGCCTCGGGGTGCTGCTGCGTTCCAACATTCTCGGCCCGCCGCGCCACGAAGAGGTGGTCATCGAGATGCGGCAACCGCCGCCGCCGCCCCCACCGCCGCCGGAGAAGAAGCCGGAGCCACCGGCTCCCGTCGAGAAGCCGACGCGTCCGCCGCCGCCTAAGATCGTCAAGGCGCCGCCACCGCCCCCCGCCACGCCCACCCCGCCGCCCAAGACGGCGCCCGTGCGCGTGGTCGGGTTGAACCTGGAATCGACGACGGAAGGGGGCACGGGCCCGAGCTTCGCCGTCGGCAACACGCGCCTCGGCGACACCGACGCGCACGCGAAGGCGCCGAAGGAAGTCGGCCCGGCCCCGAGCGGAACGTCGACGCTTCCGGCGGCGGGTCCCGGCAAGTCGAACCAGGTCGCCACCCACATTCCCGTGGCCGGCGTCGAGTACGGAAAACCGAGCCCACGCGGCGGCAAGAAGAACCAGCCCCCCTACCCGGCGCTGCTGCGCAGCCAGGGGATCGAAGGGGATGTCACCGTGCTGGTCACCATCAACGAGGCGGGCAAGGTGACGAGCGCGAAGATCCTGAAGGCGTCGTCGTACCCCGAGTTCGACGAGGCGGCCCGCAAGACCGCCCTGGAGCAGGAATGGGAGCCGGCCACGCGGGCGGGCGTTCCGATGGCGTTCACCCTCAGCTATACGTATCGGTTCAGGCTGGAGGACGAATGAACCGCGCCACGCTCGCGCTGCTGCTGACCACCGTCGCCTCGTTCGGGGCGACCGGCTGTCGCCCCGACTTCGCGCCGTTCAACCGGTTGACGTCGCTGCGCGTGCTGGGGATTCAAAGCGAGCCCCCCACGCCGCTGACCGGCGAGAGCGCCACGCTGTCGGCGCTGGTGTTCACGCCCACGCCCGATCCCACGCTGACGTACCAGTGGAGCTGGTGCCCCGTGGCGGCGCCGGCCGACGACGGCTTCGGTTGCCTGGTCACGGAAGATCAGATCAACGGGTACCTGGCCCTCGGCGGATTGCCCCCCGTGCCGCCCTTCGATCTGGGCAGCGACCTGACGGCGACCCTGCCCAACACCATCGCCCCGGCCGCCCTGCAGGCCGCCTGCAGCGGGCTCCTCCCCAACGAGCCCAGCGAGATCAAGATCGACTGCTCGGCCGGCTTTCCCGCGCAGGTGGCGCTGACGGTGACGACCGCCACCGACAGCGTGACGACCGTGCAGACCGTGAAGCTGCGCTTCGATCCCACGACGCCGGCGAACACGAACCCCGTCATCAACAGCCTCGATGCGGTGCTCGCCGGCGCGCCGCAGCCCATCGACGATCTCGGCCTCGTCACCTTGCCGCGCGAGGTGGAGACATCGCTCGTCACTTACATCGACCCGAGCGCCTCGGAAGCGTACGCCGATGGCACCGACGCGAACGGGCTGCCCGTCACGTCCTTCGAGCGGCTGTTCACCACCTGGTTCGTCGAGACGGGCGACACCCACGATCAGCGCACCAGCTACATCAACGGCAGCACGAACTTCAACGACCTGCTGACGAATTCGTGGACCCCGCCGGCGGTGAAGAACTACCCGGGCACCGCGGCGCGCATCTACACGGTGCTTCACGACAACCGCGGCGGCGTGTCGTGGCTCGGGGGCTCCGTCACCCTGGGTGCCAGCCCGTGAGGCCGCGGTCGTCCCTGGGTTTCGTCGTTTCCGCTCTCCTCTGCCTGGGCTCGCTGCTGGGCGGTGTGGCGCAAGCGCAGGAGGGGCTGGGGATGGCCCCCCCCGACCAGACCCCGCCCGATGGCGGCGTCGAGGCGAAGAAGCTGACCAAGGTCCCCAAGCAGACGAAGTTCGTCGAGGCCGAGTATCCGAAAGAGGCCGTCGACAAGAACATCGAGGCCGACGTCGTGCTGCTGCTCGACATCGACGCCGAGGGGAAGGTCGACTCGGTCGGCATCACCACGCCGGCCACGCCGGCCGGCCTGGGCTTCGATGAGGCGGCGATGATCGCCGCGCAGCAGTTCGAGTTCGAGCCCGCCGAGATGGACGGCAAGAAGATCGCCGTTCAGATCGGCTACAAGTACAAGTTCCGGTTGAAGCCGAAGGCGCCCCCGCCCCCGCCCGCCCCTGACGCCGGCGTCGCGCCGATCGAGACCACGCCGACCGCCCCCGCGGCGCCGGCCGTCGTCGCCCCCGCGCCGGTGGCGAACTTCTCGGGCATCCTGCGTGAACGCGGCACGCGGCTGCCGCTCGCGGGCATGCTGGTGACCGTGTTCCGCGACGACGGCGAGAAGCCGCTGGGGTTCGAGGCGACGTCCGACACCTCCGGCGCCTTCACGTTCTTCGATCTGACGCCGGGCGAGTGGAAGGTCCTCATCGAGCCGCCCGGCTTCTATCCTTATCGCACCACCGAGACGATCAAGGTCGGCGAGCGGGTCGACGTCGTCTATTACATCGAGCGAGGCTCGTACAATCCCTACGACGTGACCGTCACGGCGTCGCGCCCCCGCAAGGAGGTGAGCCGCACCGTCATCACCGCGCAGGAGCTGGACAAGGTCCCCGGCACGTTCGGCGATCCGCTGGCCGTCGTGCAGAACTTCGCCGGCGTGGCGCGGCCGCCGCCCCTGTCGGGCCTGCTGATCATCCGCGGCTCGGCCCCCCAGGATTCGAAGACGTTCGTCGAGGGGGCGGAGATCCCGCTCATCTATCACTTCGGCGCGCTGCGCACGGTGCTGCCCGTGGGCGTGATCGACTCGCTCGAGTTCTACCCGGGCAACTTCTCGCCTTCGTACGGGCGGGCCACGGGCGGCGTCATCGACATCCGCATCAAGAAGCTGCAGCCCAAGAAGGTGGGCGGCTACGTCGACGTCAACCTGTTCGACTCCGGGTTCTATCTGGAGGCGCCCCTCGGCGACAAAGGCGGCTTCGCCGTCGCCGCCCGGCGCAGCTACATCGACGTGCTGCTGAACGCCGCCGTCCCCGCCGACGCGCCCATCAACCTGATCACGGCGCCGCGCTATTACGACTATCAGCTGCTCGCCAACTACCGGCCGGCGCCCGCGCACGACATCCGGCTGTTCTTCTTCGGCTCGGATGATCGGCTCGAGCTGCTGTTCAAGAACCCGGGGGCGCTGACGGCGCAGATCAGCAACAACAGCCTGTCGTTCTCGACGACGTTCTACCGCTCGCTCATCACCTACAACTTCATCCCCAACGACACCATCGAGAACTCGTTCAAGATCTCGCAGGGCCGCAACTGGCTGAACGCCAGCTTCGGCCAGCTCGAGTTCGACCTGAACACGTACGTCAGCCAGGTGCGCGACACCCTCCGCATCAAGGAGGGCGAGCACCTGACCCTGGTCAGCGGCGTCGACTTCCTGTTCAGCGAGACGAACGTCTTCGTGCGCGCGCCCCTCCCCCCGCAGGAGGGTCAGCCGCCCGGCCCGCCCGATCTGTCGAACACGCGCACCACCGACCGGAACGGCGTGCTGGCGGCGTCGCCGGCGGCGTTCCTCGAGGCCGAGGTGAAGCCGACGGCGAAGCTGCTGATCCTGCCCGGGCTGCGCTTCGACTACCTGGCGCTGTCGCACGAATCGGTGTTCCAGCCGCGCATCACGACGCGCTGGGGGGTGACCGAAAAGATCACCATCAAGGGGGGCATCGGCCTGTTCGCGCAGGATCCCACGCCCGACGAGGTCGATCCGTCGTTCGGCAACCCGGCGCTGAAATCCGAGAAGGCGCTGCACTACTCGGCCGGCATCGAGTTCAAGCCGCGGCCGTACATCACCCTCGACGCCACCGGCTTTTACAAGGACATCTACAACCTCGTCAGCCGAACCGATCGGACCGTCACCGACGCCAACGGACAGCCGCACGCGCTGCTGTACGACAACGGCGGCAGGGGGCGCGCCATCGGGCTCGAGCTGGTGGCCCGGCACGACTTCACCAACAAGTTCAGCGGCTGGCTGGCCTACACGCTGTCGCGGGCCACCCGCCTCGACTCGGGCGCCACCAGCTGGAGGCTGTTCGACTACGATCAGACGCACATCCTGACCTTGCTGGGCAGCTATCAGCTGCCGCGCAACTGGCAGATCGGCGGGCGCTTCCGGCTGGTCAGCGGCAACCCCATCACGCCGGTGACGGGCGCCGTCTACAGCGCCAGCAACGATCGCTACTACCCGACGTACGGCAACGTGAACACGGCGCGGCTGCCGCTGTTCCACCAGCTCGATCTGCGCGTCGACAAGCGCTGGATCTACCAGGGGTGGATCTTGAACGTGTACCTCGACGTGCAGAACGTCTACAACCGCGCCAACACCGAGGACTTCGACTACAACTTCAACTTCCGCCAGTCGAACCCCCAGCAGGGGCTGCCCATCCTCCCCATTCTCGGCGTGCGAGGGGAGTTCTAGATGCGCCCGACGAAAGGCTCACCGCGCGCGATCGTCGTCGCCACCGTGGCGCTGCTGGCGGTCCTCGTGGCGACGCGGACGGCGCGCGCGCAGTCGATCGAGCCGCCGCGCGAGCACCAGGGGTACTACGTCGGCTTCGGGTACCACGTGACGCCGGTGAAGGTCTGGGAGGACAACTACTCCTACGGCGTGTGGCGAGGGAGCGAGTTCTCGTTGCGCTTCGGTCAGCTCGTCACCCGCCGCTTCGGGCTGGGCCTGCAATTTCACTTCGGAGCGGCCAAGGGGGACGGACAGACCGCCAGCACGTTCGGGATGGAGCTGGAGGGGCAGTGGGAGATCGTCCGCAATCTCACCCTCCACGCCGGCTCGGGCGTCGACACCTTCAGCATCCGGGCCGACAGCGGCAAGAACCAATCGTTGCGCGGCACGGCCGGCGCCGGCTACGTCCTGGGGCTCGGTTACAGCTGGTTCTTCACGCATCGCCTGACGGGCGGCTGGGCCGCCACCCCACGCATCGAGGCGCGCTTCGTGCCGGGGACGACCGCGTCGGCCTTCGTAGGCTCGATCGGAATCGAGCTGTGCTGGTGGTCAGGGTTGCCCCGCAATCAGCTCGAGCTGCCGCCGTCCGAGGCGTTCAAAAAATAAGCACCGCGCGGGCACGACGCCCGCAGGGAAGGCACGAACATGAATCTCGGGCTGGAAGGCAAGCAGGCGCTGGTGACGGGATCGACCGCGGGGATTGGCTTCGCGACGGCGCGGGCGCTGGCCGCCGAGGGAGCCCACGTCACCCTGAACGGTCGCGATGACGGCCGGGTCGCTGCCGCGGTGGCTCGCCTGCGGCGCGAGCATCCGGCCGCGACGGTCGACGGGATCGCCGCGGATCTGGGAACGGGGGACGGCTGCCGCGCGCTGATCGGGCGCCTGCCTTCGCTGGACGTGCTCGTCAACAACATGGGGATCTTCGAGCCCAAGCCCTTCGAGCAGATCTCCGACGAGGACTGGCTGCGGTTCTTCGAGACCAACGTCCTCAGCGGCATTCGGCTGGCCCGCCACTACGTGAGCGGCATGCGCGCGCGCAACTGGGGGCGCATCGTCTTCATCTCCAGCGAATCGGCGCTGCAGATCCCCACCGAGATGATCCACTACGGCGTGACGAAGACGGCCCAGCTCGCGGTGGCGCGCGGGCTGGCCGAGACGCTGGTGGGGACCGGCGTCACCGTGAACAGCGTGCTCCCGGGCCCCACGGCCTCCGAGGGCGTCGAGACGTTCGTCGGTCAGATGGCCGCCGCGCGCGGCGTCGACGCCGCCACCGCCGAGAAGGAGTTCTTCGCGACGGCGCGCCCTTCGTCGATCATCCAGCGCTTCGCCACGCCGGACGAGGTCGCAGCGCTGGTCGCGTACGTCTGCAGCGCCCGCGCCTCGGCCACCACGGGGGCGGCCCTGCGGGTGGACGGTGGCGTCGTTCGCGCCATCGCCTGAGCTGCTTTTCGGATGGCGGTTCCTCCAGGGGATGCTTAGGTTGATCCCATGACGATCGACGAGATTCTGCGCGCCGTGATGAAGCTCGAGGACGAGATCGTAGGGAGCAAACCTGGCGCGCCCGAGCTGCAAGGGACGATCGCTCGTCTTCAACAGCTCGAGGGTGAGCTGGAACGCACCCGTGGTCTCCAGCCCCCGCTCATCCCCGATGCCTCGCGCCCGCCCACGGCGGACGAGCAGAGCGGGGCGGGGCTGGAGCGCACGCTACACAGCCTGCTGGCTGCGGCCCGCTCCAAGCAGGCCGTGTGACGAGACCACTCATCCTGGTGGCCCGATGGCGGAGCCCTACGATGGCGCCGTGTAGCAATTCACAGCTGGGCCGCGCAGGCGTTGAACACGCAGACGCCGCAGTCACAGTCGGCCGCGTGCGCGATGACGCCCTGGGTGACCTCGGCGACCGACAACCTGGCGTCCAAGACCGCGCTCCCCGTCAGCGCCGCCCGCTTCTCGGCCACGCTCGCCGGCAAGACCGTGACGACCTTCGTCGGCAAGCCGTGAACCCGGCGGCCATCGAGCGCGGGGGCGCGCATGGCCCCCTCGCCGCTACTTTCGCGCGGTGGTGCGCTGCGGTCGGATGAGCCCGGGCTGATTCGCGCCGGTCAACCAACCGGACAACGTGCTGCTCGCCACGACGGAGACGATGCGCGGATCATCGCTGACCTTCTCGGCGGTCGCGTAAGCCGCCATCACGAGCTCGCCGATGCTGTACTGACGTTTCTTCGATGTTGGTCGCATGTTTCGTCCCCCTGTCGTGTCTCGGTTTTTGCCGCTCGGTCACCAACAGGGTTTGCAAGGGGAAGGCCAGCAGGCTTGCCGCGAATTCACGAAGCGGAACGTCACGGACGCGTGCCTTCGTGTAACCGACGCGCCAGGACGGTTTCGAGATCGATACGGCGGTCGCGCCGGCCGGGTGGACGACGGTTTCAACACCACGCCGCCAGGCCGTTTCGGTAGCTGCCCCGTCGAGGTAAGGTTCCCGGCCGGAGGCGTCCCATGAAGGTCCTGTTCATCGGTGGAACCGGCATCATCAGCTCGGCCAGCTCGCGGCTGGCCGTGGCGCGCGGCATCGAGCTCTTCCACCTGCGGCGGGGCAAGACGTCCCGCCCCGTTCCCCCCGAGATCCAGATCCTGTCCGGCGACATCCGCGATCCGGAGTCGGCGCGCCGCGCCCTCGGCGAGCATCGCTTCGACGCCGTCGTCGACTGGATCGCGTTCACGCCCCCGCAGATCGAAGCCGCTCTGTCGCTGTTTCGCGGTCGCACCCACCAGTACCTCTTCATCAGCTCGGCCTCGGCCTATCAGACGCCCCCAGCCGGTCTGCCGGTGACGGAGTCGACGCCGCTCGACAACCCGTTCTGGGCCTACTCGCGCGACAAGATCGCCTGCGAGGAGCGGCTGCTGCGTGCCTACCGGGAGGAGAAGTTTCCTTTCACCATCGTCCGGCCGTCGCACACCTACGATCGAACGCTGTTCCCCAGCCACGGTGGCTACACCGTCGTCGATCGCATGCGGCGAGGGAAGAAGGTGCTGGTGCATGGCGACGGCACGGCGCTGTGGACGCTGACCCACCACGAGGACTTCGCGAAGGGGCTGGTGGGGTTGCTCGGCCACTCGCGCGCCATCGGCGAGGCGGTGCACATCACCTCCGACGAATGGCTGAGCTGGAATCAGATCCACGAGCTGCTGGCCCAGGCGGCGGGCACGCGCGCCGATATCGTCCACCTCCCCTCGACCGTCATCGCGGCCCACGATCCCGAGTGGGGCGCCAGCCTCCTGGGGGACAAGACCCACAGCATGATCTTCGACAACAGCAAGATAAAGCGCCTGGTCCCCGACTTTCGCGCCGACATTCCTTTCTCGCGCGGCGCCCAGGAGATCATGGCCTACTACGACGCCGACCCGGCGCGCCGGATCGTCGACGTCAAGCTGGACGCATTGACCGACAAGCTGGTCGCGCTCGCCGAACGGGCCTATCAGGCGTGAGGAAAGGCATCTGGCCGGCGCGCGCGCTCATCGCCGCGGTGGTGCTGGCCGGCTGCGGGACGACCACGGCGGTTCGACCGCTCGGCGCCGGCAATGCCGACGTGCACGTGTCCATCGGCGGACCGCTGGTCAGGGTATCCGGAACCCCCGTGGCCACCCCCATCGCGATGGTGGGGGCGGCTTCGGCGTCACCCGCTACCCCTGCCCCGTGACCGGCGACTCGCCGTAGACGCGCGCGTCCGACTCGGTGTCCAGCGTCGCGGCGTCCTCGTCGTCCAGCGCCTCCAACCGGTAGTTCATCAGAAGCCCCATGACGATGTTGTGGGCCCGCTCGCGAATCTGACTCTCGGTCAGCGCCACCCCGTCCCGGCTCTTCAGCACGCGAATCCCCGCCGACACATCGGCCAGCAACCGGGCCATCGTCAGGTCGACCGCGTTTCGCACCGAGGGAAACCATCCTAGGTTCGAACGCGAACACCCCCAAAAAATCGATCGTTTCGGCGCGCATTGTGCGCGGACATCCGACATCACGAGGGGGCGCGACGCGGATGCGCGCGGGACCCGACACGGGTCGACTGAACGGGATATAGTCGTCTTCTATGTTTGCCTTGACCCGTGTCGTGAAGGATCTGATCGTGTCCCCCTCGCCTGGTGCCGCGAGCGGCGATCGAAGTGCCGGCCTGCGCACCTTGGCGCGCGTCGCCCTGGGACCGGTGGCGGCGCTGCCGCGCGCCGCCCGGGGGCTGCCCGATCTGCTGCTGGCGCTGGGGCAGCGCGGGGCGGCGATTCCCGCCACGCGCCGCCGCCCCCCCAACGCCACCATGGCGCTGAAGGCGCTCGGCGGCGTGATGCGCAGCGCGGGCGGAATCCGCCAGGGTTATCTGTCGCTGCTGACCGCCACGATGGATCGCGCCGCGGCCGACGAGCTGCATCCCGCGTTCATCGATCTGCTGGGGCAGCTGGGTGATGACGAGCTGCTGCTGCTGGAATCGTTGAGTGGGCCGGGGCCGTATCCGCTGCTCTCGCTGTCGTCGCGGCTACGCCACGGCGGCGCCGGCCGGCTCGAGCTGCACCACTTCAGCCTGCTCGGCGAGCAGGCCGGCTGCCAGCGCCCCGAGCGGACGCCCGCCTACCTCGACAACCTGAACCGGCTGGGCCTGCTGGAGATTCGCCCCACGCGCGTGACCGACGACGTGCGGATGTTCCAGGCGCTCGAGAATCACCCCGTCGTGGTGGCGCTCCGCACGCGCATCGAGGCGGAACCCGCGGTGCGCATCGGCCCCCTGTCGGAGACGATCGTCGCCGACATCCAGTACAAGTCGCTGTTCGTCACGCCGTTCGGTGAACAGTTTCGCGCCGCCTGCTTCTTCCGTCCCGATCGGACGCCCGAGCTCCGCACCACCTCGATCCGTCCCGTTTCCTAGGCGGCGGCCCGGCGACGGTGCGGCGCCCACCGCTCGCTTGATTCCGATGAACCCCCGTCACTCACGCGCTCTGCAGCTGGTCACCGCGCTGGCCACCCTGTCCACGACGGGGAGCTGCGGGCGCCATCGGCCAGGCGAGCCCGATCCGGTCAGCAGCACCGAGTCGGCGCCGCCCAACGGCTGCCCCCCCCTGCCCCCCATCGCGGGATTCATCCATCGCGAGGACGGCTCGCTGCTGACCGAGTGGCTGTCCCCCTACCGGGCCACCGGCTCGAACGTCTACTACCTGCAGCAGCTGCTGACCTACGCGCAGCAGGATCGCGACGCCAACGTGTCGGCCGCGGTGACGGAGGTGCTCGACGATCTGGTCTGCCTGTCGCTGCCGGTGGCGCGGATGTGGGGCTTCAACGATTCGAACGATCGCTCGTCGATTCGCATGGGTCCCCACGACTTCCGCGAGTCCGGCCTGCGCGGGCTCGATCAGGCGATCTGGGAGGCCAAGCGGCGCGGCATCCGGGTCATCGTTCCGCTCGTGAACAACTGGGAAGACTACGGCGGCCTGGCCGCCTACGCCGCCTGGGCCTCGAAGGAAGACGGCGTCGTCCACACGCACGATGACTTCTTCCACGACGCGCGCCTGCGAGGTTGGTGGAAGGACTACGTCGTGATGCTGGCGGCGCGCGTGAACACGTTCACGGGGGTGGCCTACCGTGACGAGCCGGCCATCCTGGCCCTGGAGGTCGGCAACGAGCTGCGCTGCTCGAGCTGCCGCGGCAACAGCCATTACGTCGATACCATTCGTGAGCTGGCGGACTTCCTGCGGCACGAGTTTCCCCGTCACCTGATCGCCGATGGCGGCGAAGGGTTCGACGACGATCCCAACGCCTATCTGGGGCTGTCGAACGACTACCCCGTGCGCGGCGACGAGGGGACCAGCTTCTCCAAGCTGGCCACGCTCGACGAGCTCGATCTGCTCAGCTACCACTACTATCCGAAGAGCTATGGGCTCGAGTCCGAGCGGGACACGCAGCTCTGGATCTCGCGCCACCAGGCGCTGGCGGCGGTCTACGGAAAGATCGCCTACCTGGGCGAGTGCGGCACCGCCGAGCCGGACGCGGAGCGGGCCACCCGCTACGACGCCTGGCTGACCAACCTGTTCAACGAGAGCGGCGGTCCCCTCGGCCTCATGTGGCAGCTGCTCCCCGACGTCCGGCAGACGAACGACGAGTTCTCGGTCTACCCGCGCAAGGATCGGGCGACGGCGTTCATCCTGTCGAGGTGGGGGGCGTCTTTGCGCTAGCGCTAGCGCGGGGGGATGAAGCATCCCCCCACGGGCCCCCCTCGGGGCTTTGCCCGAGAAGTCCCGCGCCGTGGGTATATCTCGGGCAAGTCGTCGAATTCTCGGGCAGACCGACTACTATTTTCCCCCTCGGCCTACCCCTCGCCCCGAAGGCTTGGCTTCGTTCGATGGCGGTGGTGGCGAGGGCGACGGGGCTGGCCGTGCCATCGCTTCTAAGATCACCTGCTGACCACGAGCGGGAGGTTCGGTGGCGACTATGACATCAACCGGGGAGTTGATCACGGCCAGAGCTTTCCGATAGTCGCCAGAATTTCCGGTCACCAGCCACTTGGCGCCGATTCGATGGGCAATCGCAGCTATCAGTGAGTCGTATTTCACAGCACCACGTTCACGCCCGGCCCTGGACTGTAGGGTTATTCGGGAGATGGACCCAGCGATGTCGGCGGCTTCGGCGTCGAGCACCTCGATCCGCACCCTCCCGAGTGCCTTCTTGACGGCCTCGCGGATGACTTCCGATCCAGGGCCAGTACGCGATAGCTCGGCGATGACTGGCGATGGAACTACGAAATGAGCACGCTGCTTCTTGAGGTTTTCAAATGCCAACTCCACGTACGACTTCCGTCGTCGAATGTCGGGGGCGTTTGCGTTGTCCAAGAGCAGGACAATCACGTCTGTATCTATGACTGCAATCGGACCGGTCATTCTCGATCCTCGTCAAGAATCCATTGCGACGCATCGATGACAATACCTTTTTCGGTAAGCTCCCGTCGCGCATCTTCTAGGGCTGTGAGGAGATCCGTGGCGTTCGATCGCTCCACTACCTCTTCTAGGTCACCATCCCAGTCGCGTTCATTTCCACGGACGAATGTAACCCTGGCGGATACGTTCCTGCCGAGAAGTGTCGCGCAGGAGCCCACCAGTTCCGGCGGCGAATTAAATTCCCCTTGGCCTCCGTCGTCGTATCTCAGGGATACCTTTCCCCGATCATGTGTGTCGATGCGAACCCCCACGATCCGACCGTAGACTACGGTTCCTTCATCGATCTCGGTGCCTTCATCAGGAAGCGGCTCTGCGATAAGCACGGGCTTCTCTTTTGGGTTGTCGTTTACAGGTTCGATCCTGAGGGGCCCCGCCTTCGACGCGTGCAACATCCGAGAAATGGAACGCCGAACAGCAGGGGATGAGCCCCGCCCTCGCTTCCGCGCAGCGGTATACAGGGACTTCGCTACCCCTTCCGCCTGGGCGTCCTCCGAATAGAATTGATAAGCGGCCGAGCCGGTTTTTACCTTGGCAAGGCTCAGCACGGGGACAGCCACGCCCTTCTCGGCAGAGACGGCTTCGAAGGCGGCTGCGGTGGCCTCAAGCAGTTCCGCAAGATGTCGTAAAGACACGTCTTTCGGAGTGATTCCATCTCCAGCTACGGCGATGGTCACACTCATCGTCTTTGGCGGTCTAACGCGAGCCATTTTTCGCAAGGATCGCAGAACGAGATCAAGTACACAAGTATCGACGTATCCTACGGAATTCTATGCGCTACCCGGCCGCAGTGCGGGCAGACTCCGGCCGCCGGATACTTTCCGGTGAGTACCTCGTCAACGCCCACGCCCGCCAGTCGGGCCACCCGGACAGCCATCGTCGGGCTGACAGCCTTCTCGGCCATCCGGACGTGCCGCATGGTGTGCCGCGAGAACCCCAACCAGTCGGCCAAGGGCTTCCATCCCCCGATCTGGACGCGAAGATGGCGCAGTGCCACCAGCACGTTCGCCTGTTCCGGGGCGGTCAGATCGATCAAGCCGCCACCTTCCCACCACCGAAGTCGGGCTCGATCCCCAGTTCGTGCATCGCCATCACGAGGCACGACAAGTTGTGGCACAGCACCTTGCACAGAACCTCGTTCACCTGCGCCGTGAACTTCTTGGAGCGGACCGACCCTCCGAACTTGCGCTTGATGGCCGAGAAGGTCGCCTCGACGTTGCTGCGCTTGTGGTAGGCGGCCAGAAACTCGTCCTGGCGGTACATGAACAGGCCCCACATGCGCCGCCACGCCGGGGATCCGGCGCTGCGACTGTTGGACTTGAAGGGCACGAACGGCACGGCGCCAATCGCTTCGATGGCGGCCAAGTTCGCGTGGCCGAGGTACGCCTTGTCCGCCGACACCTCGGCCATCGTGAACCGCCTGGCCGTGGACGCCACCAAGGCCGGCAGCTCGGGCGAGTCGGCACCGGAGGAGTCGGTCACGTTGATGGACGTGACCACGTTGGTGGTCGTGCCGACCATCGCGTGCGCCTTCAACCACGTCGACTCGGCCATCTCCTTGCCATACTTCGCATCGAACCAACGGCGGTAGACCGATGTCGAGAAGCCCGTGGAGTCCACCGCGAAGGCGGTTTCGACGCTCGCCAACGGCGCGGCGCTGGCCTCGACAAGCCCGGTCAGAATGGGCGTCATCTCCGGTTTGTCGAAGTAGTCGAACAAGCTGTTGTAGGAGACCTCCCGCGACAGGTGTCCGTCCTCGGCGCACGCGTTGATATCGCCGTTCGCGCGACGCCCGGAGACCGTTGTCCAGACCTTCATGGTCATCGCATAGGCCGCGTCTGAGTACGCCACCGGCTTCCGGCCCCGGACCTTGCGCGCGGGCGTCTGGACGCCTTCGCACAGGCTCCGAAGCAGCGTCATCGCCGTCTCCTTCTCGGCGACCTGGGCAGCGTTGTAAGCGCTCCAGTTTTGCGTGTACGTCTTTCGCACGATCTTGACTGACTCGGTCGTTACCTGCGTCCCGTCGGCTGCCGTCTCGACCGTCTTGACGATCTCGACCGCCCACATGTGCTTGCACTTCACCCGGCGCGTTTCGTAGTCCGGACAGGAGCACGTCGCGGCCATCTCGTTCACGAGGTAGGCCGTCGCGCCGCCCTGCGAAGGAACCGCCCAAGTCGCTCCAGCGATGCGCTTGATCCGCTTGTCGCGAGCCAGCGCCCGGCCCTTTTCCTGTCGCATGTCCGAAGTCGCGTTCTCCATGTGTTTGTATGTACAACGCATGTGACATTCGTGCAAGCGAATTCGTATGTACAAACCACATTCGTCGTGTACCCTTCAGGTCATGGCAACAAAAGCACCCAAAAAGACCAAGGCGCTCCGGGAGACGCCCATCCAGATCAGGCTCACCGACGAGGAAAAACGGATGTTCACCGATGCGGCCGACCGTCAGCACTTGTCCCTTTCGGCCTGGCTGCGATTGGCAGCGCTGCATGCGGCGAAGAGTCAGCATGGGCTGGGATAAGCTCACGGTAACTTTGGCCTTGTCTTAGCGACCTCAAGAATGACCACAATCAGCTTCGCGTCTTCTGTAATGGGTAGCGATTCTTCGACGGCCCACTTCACAAAGTCCGAAAAGGAGACGTCGGCTTCGCCGAACTTCTGTTTGGCCTTGTAGAACCTCGCCTTAATCTTCTCCTGATTTTCAGGGAGAAGCGTGGATAGATCCGTGATCAGCACCGGATCTCCGTTAGGCCGAAACGTTCGCGGATCTACATCAAGGGAGAGGATCACCGCTTCCAGCAATCCGATCCTCCCGTCGGCCCACAACTGCCATTTCGGCGGGAGAAGCTCAACCGGCACCTGACCCTGCATCCTCGCGATCATGAGGTCCCGTCCGATGGGTTCGCGGACCATCTCGTCGGAAACAATGCGACCATAGACGACGGTCTGGGCCCAAGACCGCAGCACCTCGACCTCTCTGTCTAGGGATTTTACTGCCGATGTGACCCCGGCAAGTTCCTGAGATAGTCCCTTCTCTTCTCCTGCCCTGGCCATGGCGTCGACCCGACGTGACAACTCGACCAGTTGTTCGCTCAGATCCTCTATATTCGAGAATCTCGGCGGCCTTACTGTGCGCTCTCCGTTTCTGTGCACAACCCGCTCCGGGCCACGGAGTAGCTTCAGGCTCTCCTCCGATCGAACCGGGATCTTCCCTAGTTCCAGATTGATCAGGTTGACAGCCCGGGTGAGCCAGTCGACGCTACCGGTTAAAATCGTTACGTGGCTATCGACCCGGGAGCCGACAGAGTCGATGGAGGTCTCCATTCTAAGGAACCTTTTGTTGAACTCGGATTCGGTCTTCTCGATCCGATTTCGCAAAATACTGGCGACCTCGCCCCGGAGCGTTGTGCGATCAGTCTCGGCCTGGGTGGATATTGAGCCGTACTTCGACTCGATATCAGTCTTTGCGGCGCTCAGGTCGGCACCAATCAGATCGATACGCGCCTCCATCACAAGTCGCTGGGTCCGCGCGCC
>DASYCK010000291.1:0-29496 GCA_036500205.1 Polyangia bacterium
GACGACGCCACGGCCCAGGGTGCCTACTCGAACCTGGTGCTGCTGAACCACAACGACAACGAGTTCGTGCTGGATTTCGCCTATGTCCAGCCCGGCGCGCCGCGCGCCCGGGTCCGTTCGCGCATCATCCTGTCGGCGCGCCACACCAAGCGCCTGCTGCACGCGCTCGAGGCCAACATCCGCCGCCACGAAGAGCGCTTCGGCAAGATCCAGGAGATCGAGCCGCCCACCCAGGGCAACTAGCTGACGGCGCCTTCGAGCGCCGTCAGCGTCCCGAAGCGAGCGTCGAGCTCGACCAGCGCGCCGTAAGGGAGCGCGACGTTGCGACTGCCGTGTCCGACGAGCGCCCCCCGCACCACGGGGATGGCCAGGCGTCCCAGCCGATCCTCCAGGACTTCGGCGGCGGTGGGGGACGACGCCCGCGTCGCCTCCGGTTCGAGGCAGCCCGAGAAGTCACCCACCACCACCCCCTCCACCGCCGAGAACAGCCCCGCCAGATCGAGGTGGGTCAGCAGGCGGTCGACGCGATACGGGCGTTCGCCGAGATCCTCGATGAACAGGATGGCCCCCTCGACGTCGGGAAGAAACGGCGTGCCCACGAGCCGCGAGAACACCTCGAGATTGCCGCCCAGCAGGCGGCCCCTCACCCGTCCCGGAACGAGCGCCTCCAGGTCGGACAGCAGGACGCCCGGGTTCGGCTCCTCGAGCAGCCGGAAGAGCCCCGCGTGATCCTCCGGCGGCAGCGCCGCGAGCTGGGTCACCACCGGACCATGAACGGACACCACCCCGGCGCGGGCGGCATAGGCGAGCAACGCCGTCCCGTCTGAGAAACCGACGACCGGGAGCGGCCTCTCCCGCAGCCAGGCGAGATCGAGGAACGGGAGGATTCGCCCCAGGCCGTACCCGCCGCGCGCCATGACGATGGCGCGCGCCTCGGGATCCGCGAAGGCGGCGCGCAGCTCGTGGAGGCGGCGCTCGTCGTCGCCGGCCAGATAGCCTTCACGCGCGAACAGGCCCTCGTCGTGACGGACCTGATAGCGCGCGGCCAGCCGCTCGACCCCGGCAAGAAAGCCGGCGCGCGGCACCGGGCCCGAGGGGGCGACGATCCGGACGACATCACCCGGACGAAGACGGGGCGGAACGATCACCGGCGCTTGGTCCGACGGTTTTTCCGATGCGGGTCATTCGACGCGGCGGGGGTAGAGACCGGACCAGAGGCGTCGATCTCTTCCGCGGCCTGGGCGGGGGCGGCCGCGTTCTCCGTCGATGCGTCCACGATGATCCGCCGCGGACCGCTCGTGTTGCGGGTCGCGGTCCCCTTCGAGGCATCTTCGGCGGAGGCGGCCACCGGCGCGGCCGCCTCGGGCGCCTTCGGCGGCGCGGCCGCGACGACGACTTCGGGCTCGGCGGGGGCCTCCGTCGGCGTGCCGAACAGCTTCGCCGAGGCCGGATCGGAGAACCTAACGCGCATGCCGGCGCGCGCCAGCTCTTGAGACTCCGAGACCACGGCAACCTTGCCGTCCGCGGTCTGGTCGCCGATCTTCAAGGTCACCGGCGTGCCCACCGGCATCGGCTCCGTGATGCCCAGGAACAGCCCGTTCGTGTCGAGCTCGCGAACGATGGCGGAGCGTCCGACCACCGCACCCGCGTATCGAACCTCGATCATTTTGTCCACGCCGACAGTTTATCGCAGATTGCCTGGGCCACACCCGGCAATCGACGGGTACAGAGACGGGCCGGGGCGGCGAGTCAAGGACCACGGTCCGCACGGTGGCCTGAGGTGGCCCTTGAACTTGCGGTGTGACGATCTTATACGTGTTCCCCGTACACAGACGAGTTTACAGACGGGGGAGGCCTTTCCTTGATGACCCTGACTTACCGCAAACCGAAGACATCGTTGCGCGTCGCTGGCGCCCTGGTCGCGCTGCTGCTCGCGGGTGCCATGCAAACGCACGCGTGGGCCGACGAAGAAGACGACATTCAACGCCAGATCGACATCCAGAAGGCCGGGGTCCCCGATCTCGAGCACCTCGATCGCTCGCACGCCGCCGCGCCGGAGATTCAGCGACTGCGTGACTGGCTGGGCCTGGCGTGGGATCTGCGCAACAAGCACGAGGCCGACGAGTCGCGCGAGGTGCTGGAGCGCTGCATGGCGCAGGCGGAGCTGGTCCGTCAGGTGATCACCGCCGCGCAGCTCAAGGCCCAGGTGGCCGAGCGCGAGGCGAAGCTCGACCGCACCAAGGCCGAGACCGACAAGAAGAAGCGCGCCCTCCAGGACGCCCAGGTCAAGAAGCGGACCCTCGATTCGGCGGTGGAGAAATGAGAACGGCGTCGTATCGGTTGATTCGCTGGTTGGCCGCGCCGCCCGCGCTGGCGATGTGGTTGGGGGCCTGCTCGACGCCCCCCAAGCCCACCGCGCTGGTGTCGTACGAAGATCTCAAGCGCGATCCGAGTCTGGAGGACACGCGACGGCGCTTCCCCGATCTGGTCGGGGCGAGCGATCAGTACGGCGAGCGCGCCACCAAGGAGTGGCAGTCCAACAATCTGGAAGATTCCACCCGCGCCGCGTTGCTGGCCGAGATCAAGCTGAAGACCGCTTTGGCTCGCGACGCGCAGGAGCAAGCCAAGGCGCGGCTGCAGACGGTCAACGCCGACCAAGCCAAGGCGGACGAAGCGCTGGCCAGCGTCGACAAGGACCTCGGCGCGATGACCGAACAGGTCAAGCTGATGGAGAAGAACGTCCAGGCGGAGGCCGACAAGAAGCGGCTGACGGAGCAACTGGCTTCCGATCAGAAGAACGCCAGCGCCGAACGGGAGAAGCTGTCGGCTCAGCTGACCACCGAGGAGAAGCGGGCCGCCGCGCAGCTGGCGCTGCGGACCGCGGACACCGTGGATGCCGGCAAGTACGCGGCTGCCGAATACGGCGCGGCGTCCAGCATGCTCGCCAAGGCCGACGCCGAGATCAAGCAGGGGAACTGGGGCGCGGCGCAGGCCAGCCTGGATGTGGCGAAGTCGCGCGCCGACCACGCCACCGAGCTGTCGAAGCCGAGCTACGAGCAGGCGGCGCAGGCCTCTCAGAACAAGGCGCGCGACGAGGCGCTACGGCGTGATGCGTCGTCGCTGCCTGGGGTCGCCGTCCGCCTCGAACAGCGCGGCGAGCTTCAGCGGCTCGTGATCGCGATCCAGGATCTGTTCTCGCGCAACCAGACCACCTTGCAACCGGGGCGCGACGATTCGCTGGCGCCGGTGGCGCAGCTCATCAGCAAGTACCCGAGTTACCCGGTGCAGGTGGTCGGTCACACGGATAACCGGGGCCGGGCCGGAGAGCTCATCGCGTTGTCGCAGGCGCGCGCACAGTCGGTGTTCTCGTCGCTGGTGTCAAAGGGGGTCGAAGCTCGCCGGTTGATGGTGAGCGGCCAGGGCCCGAACGAGCCGATCGCCGACAACAAGAGCGCGCCGGGGCGCGCCAAGAACAGCCGCGTCGAGATCATTTTTCTGTACCACTAAGACGCGCGGGGGGCTGAAGCAGCCCTCCACGGGCCCCCGCCGGATCAGTAGGCCGGCGGGGCGAAGCCCCGCCTCCCGTTGCTGGGACTCGCTGCGCTCGCTCTGACGCTGAGATCGTCTGAGTGAGAGCCTCCGAACGGCCCTGTTCCTGGTGCGTCATTCCGGGGAGGTCGAAAACGGGCGGGGGTGGGGGCATTGCAATGGCTCGGGGGCGGCTTAAGCTGGCGGAACTATCTTGAACTTATCGAGGGAACAGAGGTTGGCGGCGCGGGGATGGGCGACGCTGGTGATGGTGATCGCGCTGTCGGCGGGCCTGGGCGCTTGCCATTCGTCACCTTCGACGCCGAAAAGCGACGCTGGAGCGATGGACAAGACGCCGACCGAGGGGGGACCGACCGATATGTCGGTCACCTGCACCGACGACGGCACGCACAACAAGGACATCGGTCTGTCGTGCTCGTGCGATACGCAATGCAAGAGCGGGTTCTGCGTGGACGGCGTCTGTTGCAACACGGCCTGCACCGGCACCTGCGTCTCCTGCGCCGTGTCCCCCTCGCCCGGGACCTGTTTGATGATTCCCGCCAGTGTCCGCCCGCGCAACACCACGGACTGCGTGGCCGGCGTCAGGTCTTCGTGCGGGCTCGACGGCATGTGTGACGGCATGGGGAAGTGCGAGATGTACCCGACCGGAACGCCCTGCCGGCCCGGCTCGTGCGATGGCGACGCCGTGATCGGGCAGTTTCAGTGTGATGGCGTGGGTGGGTGCAAGCTGGGCGCGTCGACCGTCTGCGCGCCGTTCTCGTGCAATCCCGCGACGAACGCCTGCTTCGGCAGTTGCTCGATCGACGGCGACTGTGTCGCCGGTCAGAAGTGCGACCAAGGGAGCTGCGGTAAGAAAATGATCGGCGCCGCCTGCACGGTCGCCACCGAATGCGCGTCCGGGAATTGCGCCGACGGCGTCTGCTGTAACTCGAAGTGCGACGGCGTCTGCCGTACCTGCAGCCTGGTGAACCACGTAGGCACCTGCTCCGCCACGCCCGTGGGACAGGGCCATCCCAACTGCGGAAAGACGGATCAGTCGACCTGCGGAACCACCGGGGTCTGCGACGGCTTCGGCGGGTGCTCCAAATTCTCGGCGAACACCGTCTGTGGCGCAGCCACCTGTTCGGGCAACACGCTCGAGATGGCACGCACCTGCGACGGCGATGGCGCCTGCGGGGCGCCCGAAGCACAGGGGTGTGATCCGTACCGCTGCACCGACGGCGCCTGCACGTCGAACTGCATGACGGCGGCCGACTGCGCCGACGGCATCGCTTGCGAAAATGAGAGCTGTGGCCCGAAGCAGGATGGGCAGTCCTGCAAGATCAACGGTGAATGCCTGAACGGGCATTGTGTCGACGGCGTCTGCTGCGAGAACGCCTGCGACGGCTCTTGCCGCAGTTGCTCCCTGCCCAATCTGGCCGGCAAGTGCACGCTCGTCGCGAACAACGCGGCCGATCCGCGCGGCATGTGCAAGGACCTGACCGCCGCGATGTGCAGCACCGACGGCAAGTGCGATGGCGGGGGCGGTTGCCAGAAGTACCCGGTCGGCTCCCAGTGCGCGGACGAAGATTGCACCACCGATGTCTACACGGGCCCGTCGACCTGCAACGGCTCGAGCCAGTGCATCAAGCCGACCGCCCTCCCCTGCAATCCCTATCACTGCAACGCGAACAAGTGCTTCGGGGCCTGCACCACCAACGACCAGTGCGTGGCGCCGAACATCTGCGGGCAGGACGGAAACATCAGCTCGTGCGGGAAGAAAGCGCAGGGGCTCGACTGCTCGACCGACGCCGAGTGTGGCACCGGGCACTGCGCGCAAGGCAAGTGCTGTGACACCGCATGCACGGGCGCGTGCAAGGCATGCAACCTGAACGCCTCGCCCGGCGTGTGCAGCGACGTGCAGAGCGGCACAGATCCCCAGGGTCTGTGCGCGGCGACCGCCGCCACGACCTGCGGTACGACCGGCATGTGCGCGGCCGGTCAGTGCGCGAAGTTCTCGACGAGCACGGTGTGCAAGCCGGCGAGCTGCGTGGCCGGCGGACCACCGTCTTCCGCGGCCGTTCCTCAATCGAAGTGCGATGGCAACGGTGCCTGCGTCACGCCGTCGACCGTGGGCTGCGCCCCCGGCCGCTGCGACACCACGGCGTTGATGTGCGTGAACACGTGCACCACCACCGCCGACTGCACGAACCCGAACACCTGCGTCAACGGCTCGTGCGGCCTCATCGCCAAGGGGGGCACCTGCGCGAACACGAACCAGTGCTCGTCGGGGCTCACCTGCAACCACGACAAGGTCTGCTGCGATCAGGCCTGTGACGGCGTGTGCGAGACATGTAAACCCCCGAGCGGCACGGCCGGCACCTGCACGCCGGTGGGCGGTGGACAGGCCGATCCCTCGATGATGTGCGTGGCGATGGCGTCGTCGACCTGCGGGACGAACGGCAACTGCAGCGGAAACAACACCGTCGCGGGAACCGCCCGGTGCCAGGCGTACCCCGGCTCGACGGCGTGTGGCACGCAGTCGTGCACCGACGGCGCCACCAGTGGCGCGGCCAGCACGTTGAAGCTGGTCTCCAACTGCAGCGGCGGCGGGGTTTGCAACGCCGCGCCCACCCAGAGCTGCGGCGCGTACAAATGTCTCAACGCCACTCAGTGCGGGACGACCTGCAACGCCGACACCGACTGCGTCGGTACGACCTGCAACACCGTCACAAAAAAGTGCGGGACGAAGCAGGCGCCGGGGGCGATGTGCAACATCACCTCCGACTGCGACAGCACGGCGCCGAACTGCGCCGACGGTGTCTGCTGCAACACGGCCTGCACGGGCGCTTGCATGGCTTGCAACCTGACGGGTTCGGCCGGCACCTGCACAGGTGTGGCCGTCGGTACGTCCGATACGCTCTGTCCCGCCGCTGCGGCGATGACCTGCGGCAACACCGGTTCTTGCGCCGCCGGTGGTGTCTGCGCGAAGCGAGGTTCCGAGACGGTTTGCCGAGCGGCCTCCTGCGCCACGAGCGCCTCGTCGGTCGCCGTGACCACCTGCAATGGCACCGACACCTGTCCGACGGCCCCCGCCGCCGTCTCCTGCGCCGCCCCCTCCTGCACGGGCACCGCGCCAACCTTCATGATGACGACCGCCGGCACATGCAGCGGCGCGGGCGTCTGCGCCGCGGGAACGACGAGCCCCTGTGGAACGTTCACCTGCAATGGAACCGCCTGCCGGACGATGTGCACGGTCGACACCGACTGCGCCAACGGCCTCGGCTGCAATACCTCCACCCATGCCTGCACAGGGTGGGTTGCCGGACACGCCTGCCCTGCCACCGGCGGCGCTTGTGGCAGCACCCTGACCTGCGTTGATGGCGTCTGCTGCAACACGGCCTGCACGGGCGCCTGCCAGGCCTGCAACCTGACGAGCACCGTGGGAACGTGTTCGCCGGTCACGTCGGGATCGGACGCGGCCTGCGCGCCCACCAGCAACGCCTGTGGCAACACCGGCATGTGCGCCGCCACCGGAATGTGTCAGATGGCGGCGGCGGGCACGGTCGCGGCGGCATGCGGCGCCCCCTCGTGCGCGAGCGACATGTTTGTTCCTGGGGGCACCTGCAATGGCAGCGGTGCCTGCGGCACCCAACCGGCGGCGGCCCCCTGCCCCATGAATTTGGGGTGCGCGGATACCAGCAGCTGCTTCCCATTCTGCACGAGCCTGGCGCAGTGCGCGGCCAGCGCGACCATGTGCAACGTCGACGGCTCGTGCACCTAGACCGCCCGCCTCGCCGGGGGCCGGTCCGGGCTAACCGTGAGATTCCACAAGGAATTTTTCGGTCATTGAAGGTCTTTCTCTCTCGCGGTGGGAGTGCTAACTTCCCCCGTTCGTGGTCGCCCAGCCTCACCGACCATCACCCCCGAGGGTGACGTAGAGCAGATGCCAACTGTCCGCGAATACGAAGCCGTACTGGGCAAGAACCCTGGCGATACCGAAGCCTTCGTCGGGCTGCGTAAGGCGTTTCGGCAGTCCAAGGAGTTCGACCGCCTCATCACGCTCTACGAGACCCGCGCGCAGGCGATCGGGGACGGCGCAAAGGCGGCCGAGCTGTTTTACCTCGCCGCCGAGCTGCGCTTCGATCAGCTCGGCGACACCGCGGGCGCCGAGGCCGACCTCGCCAACGCCGTCCACCGCGACGCCGGTCACATCCGCGCCGCCGCCCGTCTGAAGGATCTCTATCGCGAGCAGGGCCGCACGGCCGACTACATGGAGATGCTCGAGATGGAGGCGGTGGCGGTGGCCCGCTCGCGGGATCCCGGACGCCTCGAAGAGCTGGCCAGCGAGATGGGCCAGCTGTTCGTGAACCATTTCGGCGGGCTCGAGAAGTCGATTCGCAGCGCCCAGCGTCCCAGCAAGCTCGCCCCCGAGGACGTCAAGTCGATCGAGTCGGCGCGCAAGATCTACCGGGCCCTGGGCGACTTCCGCAGCGTGGCCCGGCTCTACGATCTCGAGCTCGAGGGGACGTCCGACCCCAAGCGGCGCGCCGACCTGTTGTTCGGTCTGGGCCGCGTCCTCGCCGAGAAGCTGGAAGAGCTGGACGCCGCCGCCCAGCGCCTGGCCGAGGTGATCCGCCTGCGCCCCCGCGACGAGAAGGCGCTGGAGCTGCTGGCCGCCATCTACGCCAACCCGAACTGGGTCGCCGCGGACGGCGCCGAGAAATCGGCCGCCATCTACTTCCAGATCGCCCGCCGCCGGCAAGAGGCCGGCGACACGGAAGGCTCCATCGCGGCGCTGCGGCGAGCCCTGGCCGCCGTCCCCGGTCATCCAGAGGCGTCCGATCTGATCGAACGCACCTACTACGACGCCCGCCGCCTGCAGGATCTCGATCGGTATTACCGCGAGCGGGTCACCGCCGCGACGAACCAGGACGACCGGATCAACTTCCTCTACAAGCGGGCGCAGCTCGCCGAGGGCGATCTGGGCGACACCGGCGAAGCGCAGCGCATCTACAGCGAGATCGCCTCGCACGAAGAGCCGGGAGGCCCCGCGGGCGAACGGCTGGCCGAGCTGTACGCGGCCGCGCACGAATACGGAAAGCTGGCCGAGCTGCGCGAGAAGCAGCTGGGCGTGGTGGAGGATCCCAGCCACCGGGTGCGCCTGATGAACGAGCTGGCGCAGCTCTACGGAGAGCGCCTGGGCGATCGCGATCAGGCGGCCGTCTACCTGCACGCGATCCTGCAGCTCGAGCCCGGCAACCTCACCGCCCTCGCCGCCTACGCCGATCACTTCCGGGAGAAGAGCGACTGGCCGGCGCTGGTCGATCTGCTCGAGTTCGCGCTGCAACAGGCGCGGGCCACCGGCGTCGAGCCCGAGGAGCTGATCACTCGCCTCGAGGAGATCGCGCTCGTCTCGGAGAAGAACCTGAACGATCCTGAGCGAGCGGTGTCGGCCTGGCGGCAGGTCGAGGAGCTCGATCCTGCCCACCCGCGCACGCGCGACATGCAGAAGCGGATTCTGCTGAAGGCGAAGCGCTTCGATCTGATCGTGCCGATCCTGGAGCGCGAAGCGGACGCCGCCAGCGACCCGGCCCAGAAGATCGACGTCCTGCGCCGCATCGCCCAGATCCAGCGGGAAAAGCTCACCTCGCCCGAGCGGGCGCTCGAGGTCTACAAGCAGATCCTCGAGATCTCCCCGCGCGATTCGGTGGCGCTGCGGGCCATGGTCGAGATCTACGAGCGCGAAGGGGACTTCGTCGGCCTGTCGACCACCCTGCGCGATCAGGTGGACGGCGCCGCGACCAAGCAAGAGCGCGTGAGCCTGCTGCGGCGGCTCCTCGTCATCTACGACGAACGGCTCGACGACGTCGACGACGGCGCCTGGGCCGCCAGCGAGGTGCTGAAGCTGGTCCCCGGCGATCGCGACACCCTGGGGCGGCTCGAGGATCTGCTGGCGCGGGCGGGCGATCACGCCGGCCTGGTGCAGACGCTCGACTACCACGCCGAGCACGCCGGCTCGCCCGATGAACGGATCCAGGTGCTGGCGCGCGCCGCCGAGCTCCTCGACGGCACCCTGAACGACGCCGCCTCCGCCGCCGAGCACTGGGAAGAGGTGGCCCGCCTCGACCCGGACGACGCCCGCGCCCTGAACGCGCTGGGGGGCATCTACAGCCGCCTCGAGCGCTACGAAGATCTGGCGCGCGTCCTCGACGCGCAGATCGAGCGACTGGCCGCCGATCCGCAGCAGCAGGCCGAGTACCTGCGCCGGCTGGCGGAGCTGACCGAGGCGCAGCTCGGCGATCAGCGCCGGGCCCAGCTCGCCTGGGAGGCCCTGCTCGAGATCGTCCCCGACGACATGCCGACCTTGGAGGCGCTGGCGCGCATCTACGCCGACAACGAGGACTGGGGCACGCTGGTGCGCATCCTCGAGCGCCAGCTCCCCCATGTCGATGACACCGCCCGCGCCGTCGAGCTGGCGCTGCGTCGCGCCGACATCCTCGACACGAACCTCGATCAAGCGAAGCCGGCGGCCCAGGCGCTGGAGCACCTGATCGCCGAGCTCGATCCGCGCAGCTGGGAAGCGCACGATCGCCTGCGCGAGCTGTACGAACGGGAAGGCGACTGGCCGCGGGTGGTGAAGATCGCCGAGCGGCAGCTGTTCCTGGTCGAGGTCCCGGCGGAGCGGTTGCGCCGCGCCCTCGAGCTGGGCACGCTGGTCCGCGATCGGCTGCGCGACGAGCACAAGGCCATCGCCGCCTTCGAGCGCGCGCTCGAGATCGATCCGCGCAGCGTGGAGGCGATGCGCGCGCTGGCGCCGCTGTACGAATCGACGCGCGACTGGGAGCGGTTGATCGCGCTGTCGGAGCGCATCCTCGAACAGACGGACGATGCCGACGATCGCTTCGTGCTGATGCTGGACATCGCCGAGGTCGCCGAGCAGCACCTGCAAGATCCCGGGAGCGCCTTCGAGTGGTACCGCCGCGCCTACGTCGAGCACCCCACCGCCGAGGCGCTGGAGCGGGTGGACGCCGCCGCCGAGCGCCATGGCCTGTTCGAGGAGCTGATCGCCGTCTACGAGGCGGCGCGCACCCGGGCCAACGACACCATCGAGCAGATCGCCGCCTCGCTTAAGATTGCCTCGATCTGCGAGGAGAAGCTGGGCGACCCGACGCGCGCCTTCGCCGTGTTGCGCGACGCCCTGCCCTCCGATCCCGCGGGCCGGCAGCTGCTGCCCTTGCTGGAGCGCATCGCCGAGCGGACGCACGACTGGAACGGGCTGCTGGACGTGTACGCGCGGGTGGCGCGGGGCCGGCCCGAGCTGACCGAACGGGTCCAGCTGCTGAAGCAGCGGGCGGACGTCCGCGAGAAGCGGATGAACGACCCCTCGGGCGCGCTCGACGAGCTTGTGCGCAGCTTCGCGCTCGATCCCGACAACGGGGAGACGCACGAGGAGATCCTGCGGCTGGCGGGCGTGACCGGCCGCTGGGAGGACGCGCTCAAGGTGGAGGCGCAGCTGTTCTCCTTGGCCGAGGATCTGCCGCGCAAGCTGGGCGTGGCGCGCCACGCGGCGGCGCTGGTCGAGAACGAGGTCAAGGATCTGGTGCGGGCGTTCCGCGCCTACCTGAACGCCTTCCGCCTGGCGCCCGAAGATGCGGAGGTCGTCGGACACCTGTGGCGGCTGGCGGGACGGATCGGACGCTACGACGGCGCGCCGCCCATCACGCCCCGCGCGAAGGAAGCACTCGACGCCGTCGCGATCGACGGTGGCGGCGAGCCCGCGCCCGCGTCCACGACGGCTGCCCCGCCAGACACGGACGACGCAGCCGCGCTGGCCGACGACGCCACCATGGTTCGCCCGAGCCCCCTCGCCGACGGCGGCGAGGCGGAGACCCCCGTCGACATCGCCGAGGGGACGCCGCTCGAGGCGGTGATGAACGCCGATGGGCGCGCCAACCCGTTCGAGGCTGACGCCGACGAGGAAGACGCGACGGTGGACGTCGACGACTCATCGGTCATCGCCATCGCCGTCGACACCGAATCCTCCGGCGTGCTCGAGGAGCTCGAGGTCGACGACATCGACGTCTCCGATGACAGCGACGCCGCGCCGCCCCCCCCGCCCGCCGGGCGCCTGGCCGTGCCGCGGCTCCCTCCGCCCACGCCGGGCCGCCGCGCCCCCTTCGGCGCCTCCTTCGAGACGCCCTGGGAAGAGCTGGCGCAGGCTTACGAGAACCTTCCCGCCGCCGACACCGATGCCCGTCGACGCTTCCTCCTCAAGCAGACCGAGGTGTGGGAACGCGGGCAGAAGGACCTGGACAAGGCGCTGGGCGTGCTGGAGCGGGCATTCCGCCTCGATCCGGATGACACCGCCGTGCGCACCGAGCTGGAGCGCATCGGACGCGAGCACGACCGATGGGATCAGGTCTGCGACATCTACCTCGGTGCGGTCGACGAGTTCGCGCCCGCCGAGCAGACCGTGTCGATCCACTACGAGGTGGCGCGGCTGCGCGAGTCGCTCGGCCAGATCCCCAAGGCGGCCGAACGCTATCGCGCCATCGTCGAGCTGAAGCCGGACGAGGCGCCCGCCCTCGATCGCCTGGAGGAGATCGCGCGTGAGGAAGGCCGCGCCGCCGATCTCGCCGAGATCCTCGAGCGCCGCACCTCGGGCACGGCGGGTCCCCTGTCCTGGTCGGGCCGGCGCGCCAAGCTGGCCGAGCTGGCGGCGCTGTACGAGAAGAATCTCGAGAAGCCGTACGAGGCGATCGATACGCTCGAGCTGCTGGTGTCGGAGTCCATGGAAGAAGGCGCCACCCCGGACGAGACGGCGCGCGGCGAGACCATCGCCGCCTGTCAGTCCCTGGAGCGCCTCTATGGCCGCGTGGGGCTGTGGACCAAGGTCATCGAGGCGCTGCAGCGACAGGCGGAGCTGGCCACGGATCCGGCGGCCGTGCTGGCGGTGCGGCTGCGCATCGCCGAGGTGTTCGAGCGGGAGCTGGGGCAGAGCGGCCGCGCCGTCGAGGCGTTCGAAGCGGTGCGCGACGCCGATCCCACGAATGACCACGCGCTGGCGGCCCTCGATCGTCTGTACGAGTCGCTCGGCCGCTGGGACGAGCTGCAGGCGACGCTGGCCCGCCGCGCCGAGCTGGTGACCGGCCCCGCGCGCGTCGAGATCGTGCGCCACCGCGCGCGCATCCTGGAAGAGCGGCTGGGAAACCCCGACGAGGCGGCGGCGGCGCTGCGCGATCTGGGCTCGTCGGGGCTCGTCGATCAGGCGCTGACGAACATGCTGGTCCGTAACCTGCGGCAAGCCGGCCTCGCCCACGAGGCGGCCCGCACCTTGGGCCAGCAGATCGACGCGGTCAAGGCGCGCGCCGGCACGCCGAACGAGATCATCCCCATGCTGCTCGATCTGAGCGCGGTGCGGGGCGACGACCTCGCCGATCCGACGGGCGCGCGGCAGGCCATCACCGACGCGCTGGCGCTGGGCCCGGAGAACGCGAGCGCCCTGGCGGCGCTGGGCCGTCTCGAGCTGAAGGAGAATCACTTCGCCGCCTACGCGGACGCCCGTCGCCGCGAAGCGCGCGTGTTGCCGGACAAGGAAGCGGCGGTGGCCGCGTTCCTCGACGCCGGGCGCGTCTATCGCGACCAGGCGAACGCCACCGACGAGGCCCGCGCCTGCTTCGAGGAGGCGCTGGCGCGCGATGACCGCAGTATCGAGGCGCTGCGCGCGCTGGGCGCGCTGCACGCGGCGGCCGGGGCCTGGACCGAGGCGCGCGAGCAGCTGCGCCGCCAGCTCGATCTGTCGGAGACGCCCGAGGCGCGCGCCGGGGTGCTGCTCGAGCTGGCCCGCTCGATCTGGGAGTCGTCGGGCGACGTCACCGAGGCGCAGACCTACGTGGATCAGGCGCTCGAGCTGGCCCCCGATCATCTGCCGGCCGTGCTGGCCGCCGCCGACATCTTCTACAAGGACGGGCAGTGGGCGGCCGCCGAGAAGCGCCTGACCGAGGCGCTGCGCCGGCTGCGCAACAACCCCGAGCAGTCGGCGCGGCTGCACACGCGCCTCGCCGAGGTCAGCGATCGCCTGGGGCGCACCGACGAGGCGTTCCGCCAGCTCGTCGATGCCGATCGGCTGACGCCGGGGCAGCTCTCCATCAAGCTGGCGATGGGCGAGAACAGGTTCCGCGCCGGCAAGTGGCGCGAGGCGGCCGTCTACCTGGCCCCGCTGGCCGACCACCCCGATGCGGCGCTGCAGGCCGACGAGGTCGCCGACGGGCTGGCCCACGCAGCGCAGGCCGAGGTGAAGCTGCGGCGCCCCGAGCGCGCGCTCGCCTTCTACGAAGCGGCGCTGGCCCTGCGCGCCAATCACGCCCCCTCCGTCCGGGCGCTCGCCAATCTGGCGCTGGAGCGCGGCGACAAGGACACGGCGCGCGCTTATCTGGAACGGCTGGTCGACGGCACCGGCGATCGCGAATCGCGCGCCGCCGTGCTGGAGAGCCTGGGCGATCTCTATCGCGACGCCGGCGAGAAGCCGCGGGCACGCGAGTCCTACGAAGCGGCCATCCGCCTGTTCGAGCGGCCGATCGAATCGATGGTGAGCGTCCTCGAGAAGGCCCTCGATCTGCAGCGAGAGAGCGGCGACGTCGAGGCGGCCGCCCACACGGTGAACAGCCTCATCGAGCTGGTGCAGGATCCCAAGGAGCGGGCGCGGCGGCGGCGCGAGGCGGCCACGTTGATCGTCGCCCGCGGGGGCGGCGACGAGGCGCTCGAGCTGCTCGAGGCGGCCGCCACCGACAATCCGGAGGACGACGGCATCCTGGCCAGCCTGTGCGACATCCTGGTCAGCCAGGGGAAACACAAGCAGGCCAGCAAGCGGCTCTCCGAGGTGCTGCCCACGCTTCCCCCGCCCGCCGACACGGCGCAGGCGCGGCAGGTGCGCGCGGGGCTGTGGGAACGACTGGGCGACGTGCGGCGCAAGCGCGACAAGGTGGGCGCCATCGCCGCCTTCGAGCGCGCGCTCGAGCTCGAGCCGGAACGGACCACCGCGCGCACCGCGCTGGTGGCCCTGTACGCCAATCAGTCCGAGTTCGCAGACGCCGCGCTGTCGAACCTGCGCAGGCTGGTGGAGACCAATCCGACGAACGTCGACAACGCCAAGACGCTGGGCGACGCCTTCGCCGAACGGGGTCTGGTCGATCAAGCGCGCTGCCTGTACGAGCTGTGCAGCGTGTTCGGCCCCCCTGACGCGGAGGTGGCCGCGTTCCTGGCCGCCCACCCCATCGACGAGCTGAAGGCCGATGATCCTTACCCGGGCGCGCTCGACGACGACGACCGCAAGCTGCTGGCGACCGCCGAGGCGCGCGTGATGGCCGACGTGTTCACGCAGCTATGGGAGGGCGCCCCGCAGCTGCTCAACGAGCGGCTCGAGGATCTCGACGTCACGGCCGAGGACAAGATCTCCCCGATGACGGATCTCGACGTGGCCAAGCTGTACGTCCAGATCGGCAAGGCGCTGGGGAACAAGAAGACGACGCTGTACCAGCGCAAGACCGGTCGCCTGGAGCGAATGGAGATCGTGGTGCAGGCGCCGCCGGCCCTGGTGTTCGGCAACGAGCTGGTGGCGGCTCCCCTGCCCGAGGCGCGGTTCGAGATCGCGCGCGCGCTCGAGCTGACCCGCCCCGAGTACGTGCTGACGGCGGGCATCCGCCCCAAGCAGTTCACCGAGCTGTTCGGGAACGTGCTGCGCGCCTTCCACCCCCGTCACATCAAGCGGCGCGCCGGCGACGACGCGGCCTCCGAGGCGGCGGCGGCCTTCCGCAAGAACGTCCCCTACAAGGTCTCGAAGCGGATGGTCGAGCTGTTCCAGGAGATGGGCTCGACCACCTGGAGCTCCGTGCGCTGGCGCAAGGTCGTCTCCGACACCGGGAACCGGGCGGGGCTGCTCCTATGCGTCGATCTGCGCGCCGCCCTGCGGGCCATGCTGCGCGCCGAGAAGCTCGAGCACGACGGCACGACGGACGAGCTGCGGCGGCTGGTGGCGGAGAGCGATTCGATGCGCGAGCTGGTTCGCTTCGCGCTGTCCGACGACTACTTCGCGCTGCGCGAGAAGCTGGGCATCGCGGTGGCCCGGCCGCCCCGCCCAGACGCCAACTGAGCGCCGGTCAGGCGCTGCGGGCGACCGACGCCAGGAACGGAGGGGGAACGGCCGCCGGGCGCGCGCTGGTCACGCCGCCACGGATGATGCGCAGCGTTCTTGGCTGGGGTCGCGCCTCCGCGTCCGGCATCGCCCCCACCGCCACGGCCGTGGCGGCCACGTCGTCGAGGCGCGCCAGGATGCCGTTGATGTCGTTCTGGAACTCGATCTCGGCGCGTATGTCCCCTGCGCCCACCAAGATCCGCCGAACACCCGCTGCCGCCACGAAGCTAGACTCGTCAGATGTCATTGTTTGTCCCCAGAAAGGTCGAGAGAGAAGCAAAGCTCGTTCCGTGGTGCCGCCTCGGGAGTGAAACCGTTTCGCCGGCAAGGGTATCGGCCCGGTCTGGCCGATTCTTGAGAGATGGCGGTCACATCGCGCGCGGTTCCAACCGAGGCACAAATGTCGGGGCAGCGACCAGAATGCCGCACACGTTGGGCCGGGCTGGGTACCGATGTCCGCGTTTCACCACGGTCCGGCGGCGATCCGCGCGATGCCTGACGCCGCGTTGACACACGCGATCGGGCCGTCTATAAGCTGCCGGCACTTCGCGAGGATGGCGGAACTGGTAGACGCACTAGCTTGAGGTGCTAGCGGTTAACAGCCATCGGGGTTCAAGTCCCCGTCCTCGCACTAGATGACCCCAGCTAATCACTGGGGTTTTCTTTTTTCTGGGCGGTGCATCTGCGTTCTCTGCTCTCGAAAAAACCCCCGGCCGGGACGAGCTACGCCACGGCGACGCCGGGAAGGCCGCCCCTCGGGGTGCGTGATATAAGCCCGTTACTCGATGTGCGGAATCGTCGGTTACGTCGGACCTAAGCAGGCCGTGCAAGTTCTGGTGGATGGACTGGCGCGGCTCGAATATCGGGGCTACGACTCGGCTGGCGTCGCCATCATCGGCCCCCACGGGCTGAAGGTCGTGCGCCGCCCCGGCAAGCTGTCGGCGCTGTCGGCCGCGCTGACCAAGGAGCCCCTCGAAGGGAAGATCGGCATAGGCCACACCCGCTGGGCCACCCACGGGCGCCCCTCGGAGGAGAACGCCCACCCGCACACGGCCGGTTCGGTCACGGTCGTCCACAACGGCATCATCGAGAACCACGTGGCGCTGCGCCTGCAGATGGAAGCGCTGGGACGGCGGTTCTCGTCCGAGACCGACACCGAGGTGTTCTCGCACCTCATCGACGAGGCCATCGTCGATGGGGCACCCTCGCTGAGCGCCGCGGTGCGCGCCGCCGTCAATCAGGTCGAGGGGACGTACGCGATCGTCGTCCTGTCCGAGAAGTTCCCCGACACCATCGTCGCCACCCGGAACGCCTCGCCGCTGGTGCTGGGCAAGGGCGTGGGCGAGTCGTTCGTGGCGTCGGACGTGCCCGCCATCCTCGAGCACACGCGGAACATCGTCTTCCTGGAAGAGGGGGACGTCGCCGAGCTTCACGCCGGGGAATTTTCCATCACCGATCGCGCCGGAAAGGCCATCGAGCGCCCGGTGGAGTCGATCACCTGGAGCGCGGCCCAGGCCGAGAAGGACGGCTTCCCCCACTTCATGCTCAAGGAGATCTTCGAGCAGCCGCGAGCGGTCGCCGACACCATGCGAGGACGGCTGCTGCCCGAGCACGGCGACGCGGTGCTGGACGGCGTCGAGCTTCCCCTGAACGGGCTGGGACGGATCGTCCTGCTGGCCTGCGGGACGTCGTACTACGCCGCGCTGATCGGCAAGTTCCTCATCGAGGGGCTGGCCCGCATCCCCTGCGAGGTGGATCTGGCCAGCGAATTCCGCTATCGCGATCCGGTCATCGGTCCGGGCGATCTGGTCGTGGCGATCTCGCAGAGCGGCGAGACGGCCGACACGCTCGGCGCCGTGCGCGAGGCGCGCGCTCGCGGGGCCTGGATCCTCGCCATCGCCAACGTGGTCGGCTCGGCGATACCTCGGGTCTCGGACGCCACGTTCTACACGCACGCCGGTCCCGAGATCGGGGTGGCGTCGACGAAGTGCTTCACCGCGCAGCTGACGGCCCTGGCCCTGCTGGCGCTGCACCTGGGGCGGCGCCGCGGGCTCTCCGAGGCGGACGGCCTGAAGTTCGCCGCCGCGATGGCGTCGATCCCCGAGAAGATGACCCGCTGTCTGCAGGCGCTCGCCCCCGACCCCAAGACCGAGCCTCCCTTCCCGGCGCTGGCGGCACGGTTCAAGAACGCCCGCGATTTTCTGTTCCTCGGGCGCGGCGCCAATTACCCCATCGCGCTCGAGGGAGCCTTGAAGCTGAAGGAGATCTCGTACATTCACGCGGAGGGCTACGCCGCGGGTGAGATGAAGCACGGTCCCATCGCCCTCATCGACGACGGCGTCCCCGTCGTGGTGGTGGCGCCCCGGGGACCGGGCTACGAGAAGGTGCTGTCGAACCTGGCCGAGGTGCAGGCACGCAACGGCACCGTCCTGGCCGTCGCCACCGAGGGGGACGAGACGATCGCCCGCCAGGCGAAGACGCTCCTCCATGTCCCGGAGATCGACCCGCGCCTTCAGCCGTTCGTGACGGTCATTCCCCTGCAGCTGCTCGCCTACGCCATCGCCGTGGCGCGCGGGAACGACGTCGATCAGCCCAGAAATCTCGCCAAGAGCGTCACGGTCGAATAGCGCGCGACGCGGTCCGGAAGCCTATTTCCCGCGGATGCGCCGGACGCGCGTCAGCAGCGAGAGGCTCTTCTGCAGCCCTCGTTCGTCCGCGTGCGCGGCGAGCTCGTCACGCATCCCGACGAGCTGGGTGATCACGTCGTCGAGCGCCTGCGCGACGTTGGCGTGGTTCGCCGCCAGGATGTCGCACCAGATGGACGGCGGGCCGCCCGCGATGCGCGTCATGTCCTCGAACCCGGGCCCGGCGTTCGCGGAGGCCCCCGCCACTTCCGCGACGTCCACCAGAGCGCTCGCGATCAGGTGCGGCGCGTGTGACACGTACGCCATCGCCCGATCGTGGTGCTCCGCGTCCACCTCGACCGCGATGGCGCCCAGGGCTCCGATCAATTCGACCACGCGCGCACGGGCATCGACCGCCCCGGCCTCTGGCACCACGTACCAGCGGCGCCCCTCGAACAGCGCGGGGAGCGCCATCTCGAAGCCGCCCGTCTCTCGCCCCGCCATGGGATGCGCTGGCACGAAGCGATCGCGGCGGGCGTGGCCGACCGCCCGAGCGATGACCGGTCGTTTCACCGAGCCGCAGTCGGTCACCACCGCGTTCGGCGAGATGCGATCGAGCACCTGGGGAAGCGCGGCGGCGATCGCGTCGAGCGGCATCGCCAGGACGACCAGATCCGCCCGCGCCAGCAAACGGGTCACCGCCTCGGTGTCGGGCTCCGCTCCCTCGTCGAGCAGGGGCGCCGCCGCCGCCAGCACCTCGGCCCGATCGACGGCCGCCAGCGAAGCAGCCCCGCCCCGCTCGCGCAGGCGCTTGACGATCGAGCCGCCGATCAGCCCGCAGCCCATCACCACGACCCGTCCCAGCGTCACGCGCGAGGCCGCCCCTGGTCGACGAACCGTTCGATCATTCCCCGCAGCCTACCAAACAAACGGTCGGCGACCCCGGTCGAGGCGCCTCCCCGGTCGAGCGCGGCAGGCCGCAACTTCTAGGAATGGATGGCCATCGCGGGTAAAGTCGGCGCCCTCGCCCCCATGAAGAAAGCACTGATCACCGGAATCACCGGGCAAGACGGCTCCTACCTCGCCGAGCTCTTGCTGGCCAAAGGGTACGAGGTCACCGGCATCATCCGTCGCTCCAGCTCGTTCAACACCGAGCGGCTCGAGCGCATCTACCAGGATCCCCACTCGGCCAGCTACAAGTTCCGCCTCGTCTACGGGGATCTCGACGATGGCAGCGCGCTGGCGCGGACGCTGTCCCAGGTGGAACCCGACGAGGTCTACAACCTGGGCGCGCAGAGCCACGTCCGGGTCAGCTTCGACGTCCCCGAGTACACGGCGTCGACGGTGGCCATGGGGACGCTCCGCCTGCTCGAGGCCATCCGCGAGACCGGCATGAAGACGCGCTTCTACCAGGCGTCCTCGAGCGAGATGTTCGGCGCCGCGCCCCCCCCTCAGGACGAGAGCACGGCCTTCATGCCGCAGAGCCCGTACGCGTGCGCGAAGGTGTTCGCGCACCAGCTCTGTCAGAACTACCGCGCGGCCTACGGGATGTTCATCTCGTGCGGCATCCTCTTCAATCACGAGTCCCCCCGGCGCGGCATCCCGTTCGTCACGCGAAAGGTGACGCGGGCGGTGGCGCGCATCAAGCACGGGCTCGATCACAAGCTGTACCTCGGAAACCTCGAGGCCCGGCGCGACTGGGGGTTCGCCGGCGATTACGTCGAGGCCATGTGGCGCATGCTCCAGCAGGACAAGCCCGACGACTTCGTGATCGCGACGGGCGAGTCGCACAGCATCCGCGATCTCCTCGACGTGGCGTTCGGGAAGGTCGGTCTCGACTGGCATCAGTACGTCGAGGTCGATCCCCGCTATTTCCGCCCCACCGAGGTCGATCACCTGCACGGAAACGCCGCCAAGGCCGAGCGCGTCCTGGGCTGGAAGCCCCGCGTTCAGTTCAAGGAGCTGATCGAGATGATGGTCGAGGCCGACGAGGAGGACGTCCGCCAGTCGCTGGCCGGTCGCCCCCCCGCGTCCTGAGCGCGCGCTCACGCCGGCCGCGGCACGTACCAGGGAACCGTCCGGCGCAACCCCTCCTCGAGCGAAACGGCCGCCGTGTAACCGAGGTCGGCGCGCGCCGCCGAGATGTCGGCCCACGAGTGCTTGATGTCGCCCGGTCGCTCGGCATCGTGCCGCGCCTCGATCGGCCGCCCCAGAATGCCGCCGAGCGCGGCCACCACCCCATCGAGCGTCGTCGCCACGCCACAGGCGATGTTGTACGTCTTGCCGGAGACGCCGGGCGCGGCGGCCGCCTTCAGGTTCGCCTCCACCACGTTGTCGACGTGGCAGAAGTCGCGCGACTGGGTGCCGTCGCCGAAGATCACCGGGGTGGCCCCGGTGAGCGCGCAGGTGATGAACCTCGGGATCACCGCCGCGTATTCGGAGCGCGGATCCTGGCGGGGCCCGAAGACGTTGAAGTACCGAAGACAGACCGTCGAGAGACCGTACGCGGCCGCGAACACCTGGCAGTAGATCTCACCGGCCAGCTTCGAGCCACCGTAGGGCGAGATCGGGCTGGGCGACATCGTTTCCACCTTGGGCAGCCTGGGCTCGCTGCCGTACGCGGCGGAAGAGGCGGCGTACACCAGCCGTTGCACGCCCGCCCCCTTCGCCGCTTGCAGCACCTTCAGCGTCCCGGTGGCGTTCGCCTCGTGATTCGCCAGCGGCTCGGCCATCGACCTCGGCACGGACGGGATCGCCGCCTCATGGAACACCACCTTCACGTTCTCCATGGCGCCGGCCAGCGCGCGGTCGTCGAGGATGCTCCCCTCGATGACCTCCACCGCCCCGGTCAGCTCGGCCAGGTTCTCCCACCTTCCCGACGAAAAATCGTCGAGGATCCGAACCCTGTCACCCCGCTCCACCAGCGCCCGCGCGATCGACGATCCGATGAAGCCAGCTCCTCCCGTCACGAGATAGCAGTCGGACACGATCTTCACGCATCTGGAACTCTAGTCGAAGATACCCTGGAAATCTCGCCGCTTGGCGACGACGGCTCGCCTCGCGGTGCCCGTCACCCCACGCCGATCGTGTAGTCTTTGAACATCGTTCTTCGTCGTCAATCGAGATCATTCCGCCTCGGCGTCGGGTCGGGTGTCCCTTCGGCGCTGGTCCTTGCCTTCGCTTTCGCATCGGCGCTGGGCTGTCATGGGATCGCGCATCCACCCGTGGGAAAAAATGGCGGGACTTCCGCCGCCGGACAGCTGCCGGGCGCTGCCGCCCCCTCGCCCCCGCTCCTGGGGGTTCGCCAGGCCGAAGCGGCGGAGCCGTCGCGCGCCCCTCCCCTCATCAAGGATGGGGATGCCGTCTTCTTCATCGGGAACAGCTTCTTCGGCTGGCACGACCGTCCCCTGCCTGATTGGGTGGCGGCGCTGGGCGAGGCCGTCACGCCCCCCGTCCACATCCGCACCGGAGCGGACATCGTCTTCGGGACCGCCCGCCTCGCCAGCTTCATGAAGCATCCTGCGACCCAGGCGGCCTTGGCATCTCACGCTTACAACGTGTTCGTCTTGCAGGGCGAGGATACCGAGGCGGTCGACGACAAGGCCGAGTTCCACCAAGCCGTCCGCGACTTCAATCGAGCGATCGAGGCGGCGGGCGCGCGCACGGTGCTGTTCATGACCTGGGAGTTCCCCTGGCGTCGTTTCATCGATGAGCTCTCTGTTTCGTACGACGAGATCGGAGAGGAGCTGGGCATCCCGGTGATTCCCGCGGGCCTGCTCTTCAAGGACTGCGAACATGCTCGGCAGGGCGAGCTCTCTTACTGGCTCACCTCGGACACCCAGCATCCCCACGGGGAACTGCACCAGAACGAGATGGGGAGCGCGGTGAACGCCTACGCGACCTTCGAGACCCTCACCGGCATCAACCCCCACGGCGTGAACTTCGTCGCTCCCGGAAACAGCAACAGCGACAGCCTGATGAAGCACTTCTCCGATGTCGCCTGGACCCGCGTCTCGCGCCGCCTGCAATTTCAGCCCTGACCCTTCGCTCTCCTCCTCCTCTCGGCGTCTACCCTCGGCACGGCATTTTGCTATGTTGGCCATCATGTGGAGCGCGCTGCCCCTGGCTGACATCGTGAGGCGGCGGATCCTGAAGGCCGAGGCCCGTTCGCTGTTCGAGGTCGCGGACCGGCAGTGGGAGATCGCCCCGAAGCAAGAGACGACCACCCCGCCCGCTTACTGCCTCCCCAACCAGCTCGATCGGATCGTCGACTGGATCTTCTCGCAAGGGCATCCGCGGCAGGTGGTGGCCGGGGGGACCCACGCCGTCCACGCGGCCACGCGCGCCTTCCTGCTCAAGGACGCGTACCTGATAGATGGCGTCATCTACAAGGGGAACGCCACCGCCTATCTGCACCACCGCATCAAGCGCGTTCCCCAGCTCGACGTCGAGCACGTCATCGACCGTGGTTCGGTCTACAGCACCTTTCCGGGGAATCGCTACTTCGGGCAGTGGCTGATGGACGACTGCGTGACGTATCCCCTGGCGGCGGCCGAGGGAACGCCCGTGAGCACGGCGCAGCCCATCGCGCGCCATTCCCCTGGCCGCGAAGGGCACACGCCCGGCTACGAACAGCGCCTGGGAATGCGTCCCTCCCGTCTGGCCAGCGCGTATTTTCGTGAGCTGGTGATCTTCGATGATGTCGGACAGAACGAGAGCAAACGGGCTCGCTGGGGGGCGCTCGGGCAGAAGCTGGTCGCGCCGCTGGACGTGAAGCCGCACCCGGGCGTGTTCATCATCCGCGGCGGGACCGGCGAACGTCGGGTCCTGAAGAACGAGCTGGAGATCGCCGAACACCTCCGCGCCAAGCGGGGATTCCGGGTGGTCGACGTCAGGGAGGCGGACGTCGCCACCCTCATCCAGACCTGCGCCGGGGCCCAGACGGTCGTCGGGGTGGAGGGTAGTCACCTCATTCACGGGATCGTGTTGTTGCCCGAAGGGGGCTCGGTGCTGACGCTTCAACCCCCGAAGCGCTTCTGCCCCATCTTGAAGGATCTGACCGATCGCGATCGCCAGAACTTCGGCTTCGTGCTGGGAACCCCCGAAGGGGATGACCTGGTCGTCGACGTGACCGAGGTGGAGCGAACCCTCGATCTTTTCCCGGCGATTCGTTCCGGTCAGTAGGCCTCACGACGCGTCGCAACAAGCGCCCGTGGCCCTTTCCAACCCAGGGTTATGGGTTACTCTTTTCGAGCAACCTAACCGCGGAGGCTGGAAAATCATGAAAAAGATTAACTTAATCGTGGCGTTACTCGTGGGCGCGACTGCCTGTGGCAACAACAGCGCCAAAAATGACGGCGGCTTGGGGGGCAGCGGTGGAGGGGGAGCGCCCGGAGTCGATGCGTCCATCGATGTTCCAATATCGGACACCCCCACGCCCACCGTCGTGATCAGCGGCACCATCACGGGGCTGGTCGGTCAGGGGTTGATTCTCAGCGACAACGGCGACGACAGCTTGGCGGTCGCCTCTGGAGCGACGACCTTCTCCTTCGTGAAGCCGCTGGCGGCGGGCGCGTCCTACGCAGTGACCGTGTTGACTCAACCCGCGTCGCCGGCCCAGACGTGCACGGTGGTCGGCGCCACCGGAGTCGCCACGGCCGACGTCGCCCCCCCTATCTCGATCGTCTGCTCGACGGAGACCTTCACGATCGGAGGCACCGTGTCGGGCCTGGCCGGGACGGGCCTGGTCCTGCAGAACAACGCTGGCGACGATCTCGTCATCCCGGCGGGCGCCACCACGTTCGCCTTCGCGACACCGCTGGCCAGCGACGCCTCCTATGCGGTCACCGTGCTCACGCAACCGTCCGCCCCGGCGCAGAACTGCACCATCGAAGGGGGCATCGGCACCACCATGGCTGCGAACGTCACGAACATCGCCGTCACCTGCGTGACCCAGTCCTTCACGGTGGGCGGTACCGTCACCGGGCTGACCGGCGCCGGGCTCGTCCTGCAGAACAACGCCGGCGACAACGTCGACGTGGCCGCGGGGACGACGTCCTTCACGTTCTCGAAGCCGATCGCCAGCGGCGGCGCGTACGCGGTCACCGTCCTGGTGCAACCGAGCGCCCCTACCCAGACCTGCACCGTCACGGCGGGAACGGGGACCGTCACGGCGGCGAACGTCGCAACGGTGGCCGTCACCTGTTCGACGAAGACCTTCACGGTCGGCGGGACGATCTCCGGTCTGACGGGCGCGGGGATGGTTCTGCAAGACAATGCCGGGGACAACCTTGCCATCGCCGGCAGCGCCACGACCTTCACGTTCGCCACCCCGTTGCCCAGCGGCGCTGCCTTCGCCGTCACCGTCTCGACCCAACCCATGGCCCCCGCCCAGAACTGCACCGTCAGCGGCGGCGGTGGCGTGATCGGCTCGGCGAACGTCTCGAGCGTCGTCATCAACTGCGCGGTCGACAAGTTCACCATCGGTGGGCAGGTCGCCGGGCTGCGCGGCACCCTCGTGTTGCATAACGGCAGCGAGAATCAGACGGTCACGTCGGACGGTATGTTCGCGTTCCCCACGCCCATCAGCAGCGGCGCGATGTACGCGGTGACCGTCGCCTCGCAGCCCGCGAGCCCCAGTCAGACCTGCGTGGTCGCGAACGGCTCGGGACAGATCGGGTCGGCCAACGTCTCGAACATAAACATCACTTGCACCACCAACACGTTCCACATCCAGGCTTCGCTGACAGGGTTGCTGGGAAACGGCCTGGTGCTGCGCAACGGCGTCGAAAACGTGCTCGTGCACGGCTCCGATCCGGTGGTGTTCCCGACGGCGGTGGCGAGCGGCGGTGGCTATTCCGTCGTGGTCGCGCTGCAGCCGACGGATCCCTGGCAGACCTGCGTCGTCGGCAGCAATGCCGCCGGCGTCATCGGCGCCGCCGACGTCGTCGTTCCCGTCGTGTGCGTGACCAACGCTTACAACGTCCGCGTCACCGTCACGGGGCTGGCGGGGACGGGCCTGGTGCTTCAGAACGGCGCCGACAGCGTCCCTGTCGCCAGCTCGAGCACCTTCAATCTTCCCACCAAGGTCGCGAGCGGCGCCACCTACGCGGTGACGGTGGCCAAGCAGCCGGTCGGCCTCAGCCAGACCTGCACGGTCGCGCCCAGCGCCCCCGCCGTCGTCACGGGCGCGGACGTGTCGGTCACCGTCTCGTGCGTGACGAACTCTTACAAGATCAGCGGCATGATCACCGGCCTGGTCGGGACGGGCTTGGTCCTGCAGAACAACGGGGGAGGTGACAAGACCATCCCCGCCGGCGCGACGTCGTTCATGTTCGACGCGGCGGTGCTGAGCGGCGGCTCCTACAACGTCAGCGTCAAGACGCAGCCGACCTCGCCGCCCCAGACGTGCCTTCCTTCCGCCAACATGGGGCCCGTCACGAACGCGAACGTCGGCACCGTGAAGATCACCTGCACGGTCAACACATACAGCGTCATCGTCACCGTCACGAACCTGGCTGGCAAAGGATTGGTGCTGCAGGACAACGGCGCCGACAATCTGACCTTCAACGCCAACGGGACCGCCCCCTTCGCCACCAAGGTGGCGAGCGGTCAGCCCTACCTGGTCACCGTGTTGACCCCGCCTAACACGCCCACCCAGACCTGCACCGTCACCGCGACCTCCACCACGATCACCAGCGCGGACGTCAACGTGGCGGTGGACTGCGGGATGCCCCATTCAATCGGGGGCAAGGTGGTCGGGTTGATCGGCAACGGCTTGGTCCTGCGCGACAACGGCGCCGACGACCTGACCGTGCCGTCCAGCGCCACGACCTTCACCTTCGCCACCAAGGTGTCGAGCGGCGCGAACTACCTGGTGTCCGTGGCATCGTCGCCCACCAACCAGTCGTGCCAGGTCTCGAACGGCACGGGGCCGGTGGCCAGCTCCGACATCACCAACGTCAGCGTCGACTGCGCGATCTGCATCGTCCTCCCCGAGTTCACGACGATGGTGCTCACCTGCCCCACGGGGCAGACCATCGCCTCGTTCGACTTCGCCAGCTTCGGGACCCCCTCGACCGGCACCTGCGGGGCCTATGGGGTGGGAAGCTGCACCTCGCCGAACACGGCCTCGACGCTGGCCCCGTGCATCGGTCAGTCCACCTGCTCCGTCGACGTGCTCAACTCGTCGTTCGGTGGGGATCCCTGCTTCGCGATGAACAAGTTCCTCACGGTGCAGGCCCGCTGCCACTGACCCGCTCATGAACGTCGACGGTCGGGTGACGCGCCGGAGCCTCTTCATCGATGCCACGAGGGGGCTGGCCATGGCGCTGGTGTGCGTCTCCCACTTCGGGATCTCCTATTTTGGTTTCGCGGGCGATCGGCGGGACAAGGACCTCACGGGGCTGATCGCCCTCCCCGCCACGCCGACCTTCGTCATCTTGAGCGGCTTGCTGCTGGGCTTTCTCAGCGTTCGCAATCGGGCGACGTTCCCCGACCTCGGCCTGAAGCTGATGGACCGTGGGCTCTTCCTGCTGGGCCCCGCGCACGCGCTGATCGTCGCGGCCCACCTGCTCAGCTTCAAGAGCGCTCGCTTCATCTTCGTCACCGACGCCATCGGAATCTGCATCTTGACCGGTCCCTGGCTGGTGAAGGCGCTGTCCAGCACCGCGCGACTGGCGTTGGGGACCGGTCTGCTCCTGGTCGCCTGGTGCCTCTTTCTGACCTGGAAACCCCTCGGCGTCGGCGGCGGGCTGGTGCGCTCCATCTTCATCGGGGACGCCCCCTTCGCGCATGGGTGGCTGACGTTCCCGTTGCTGCCCTGGCTCGGCACGTATCTGGTGGCCACACCGCTCGGCGAGCTGCTGGCCGTCTGGATCGCCGCCGGGAAGAACTGGGTGGCCCGGTTGGGGTCCGTTTCACTGGTGGTCATGGCGGCGGGCCTGGTCCTGCATCTGCTTGGTCGCGGCCAGTCGCCCGCGATTCGCGATCTGCTGAGCGGTCTGAAGAAATATCCGCCCGGCCCGGCCTATCTGCTGGCCTGCGGCGGCGGCGGCCTGGGGATGACGACGTTCCTGGGCTGGCTCGAACAAAGGAAGCGGCTGATGTCCCTGCTGTCGCTGCTCGCCACGGTGGGGCGATCGTCCTTGGTGGTCTTCGTGGTGCAGTACTTCATCTACTACGTCGGCTTCACCTTCCTCCGCCTACCGGTGACACACCTCTGGCCGATCTATCTGGCGACGTCTCTCGTGCTCGTCTTCGGCGTGGCCTTCTCCTGGGACCGATACCTGGGGAACGAATATCTCACGGTCGGGCTGCCCTACCTGACACGTGGTCGTCACCGAACCGCCCCGGCAGCGGAACCGTGACGAGCGCGACGAAACGGGTAATATACGGGCCTTGCCCGCCGAGAAAGATGATTCAAGTTACGGGCCCCTCCCGGACGAAATGATGCAGACCAGCACCTTGGCAAATCTGGACGCGATCAGCTCGAGTGATGTTGATTCGCCCCGCCCGCCAACCGGCGCCTCGGGGCTCCTCTCGGTTTCGAACGGCCGCGATCCCGGTTCCGGGGCGCCCGATCTCGTGACCGTCCTGGCGGCCGTGACCGCGAGACGGCCCGCCCATCATGCCGTCGAGGCCCCTGACGTCACTCTCGGCTACGGCGAGCTCGAGCGGCTTTCGAATCAGCTCGCTCACCGCTTGCGCTCGCTGGGGGTCGGCCCCGATTCCTGCGTGGGCATCTCACTTCCCCGTGGCGCGGCCGAGCTGATCGCCATGCTGGCCACCGCGAAGGCCGGGGGCGCCTACGTTCCCCTCGATCCATCGCACCCCCTCGATCGCTTGCGGCTCATCGTCGAGGACGCCGCGCCCCAGGTGATGATCGTCCATTCGAGCTCTCCGCTGGCGGCGACCCCTCCGCTGGCGGGCACGACGGCCTCGGCGAACGTCATCGAGCTGGACGACCTCGATAGGGCGACGGCGGGCTTCGCCACCACGCCCCCCGCCGTTTCGTATCACCCCGCCCAGCTCGCCTACGTGCTGTTCACGTCAGGATCGACGGGGCGCCCCAAGGGGGTCGAGATCTCCCGGGGCGCCTTCGCCAATTTTCTGCGCTCGATGGCGCACGAACCGGGGTTGACCGAGAACGACCGGTTGCTGGCGGTCTCCACCACCTCGTTCGACATCGCGGGCCTCGAGCTGTTCTTGCCGCTCTACGTCGGCGCCACGGTGATCATCGCCGATCGGCCCACCGTGCTCGATCCGCGCCGGCTGCGACAGCGCCTGGAAGCGGATGGAATCACGATGATGCAGGCCACGCCAGCGACCTGGCGATTGCTGCTGGAGGCCGGCTGGCAGGGCCATGACAAGCTGCGCATGCTGTGCGGCGGCGAGGCGATGAGCGCCGCCCTGGCCGACCGGCTCCTGCCGTGCGGCAGCGAGCTCTGGAACATGTATGGCCCCACGGAGACGACGGTCTGGTCCTCGCTGCAGCGGATCGCACCGGGCTACGAGCTCATCACCATCGGCAAGCCCATCGATCGCACGCAGATCTACGTCCTGGACGCAGAGCGCAGGCAGGTCCCGCGGGGCGAGATCGGCGAGCTCTACATCGGTGGCCAGGGCCTGGCCCGCGGCTATCGCCAGCGCTCCGAGCTGACCGCCGAGCGTTTCATTCAAAATCCGCACGGGCCGGTCGGCGATCTGATCTACCGCACGGGCGATCTGGGACGCTTGCTTCCAGACGACTGCTTCGAGTGCCTCGGCCGTATCGATCATCAGGTCAAGATCCGGGGCTTCCGCATCGAGCTGGGCGAGATCGAATCGGTGTTGCGGCAGGTTCCCGGCGTCAAGGAAGTGCTGGTGGACGCCGAAAAGTTGGAGGACGGCGATCCCGCGCTTTGCGCGTACTGGGTGGGAGAAGCCACGCGCGACGCACTGATTGAAAATGCGCGCCGCCGCCTGCCGGCCTACATGGTGCCGTCGGGCTACGTTCACCTCGAGGTCTTTCCGCTCAACACGAACGGCAAGATCGATCGCAAGGCTCTGCCGCGCCCCGAAGCGTCGCCTCAGGACGTCGGCGCCCTGAAGCGGCCGCGCAACGACGGCGAGACGCGCATCGCCGCGCTGTGGAAGCAAGTTCTCGGGCTG
>DASYCK010000292.1:0-25858 GCA_036500205.1 Polyangia bacterium
CCATCGTCGCGGGCCTCGACGATCTCGACCGCGGGCCTGTGCAGGCTGGGCCCTCGCGTCGCGGCGACGCGGCCAAGAGGCGGGCCCCCTCCGGTCACGACGGAGTCGGGCCGGACGAGCGGGGCCGCGTCACGATCCAGAGGATGCCCGGCAGCACCGTCAACGTGACGACCGTGCCCACGAGGATCCCGACGATGACGACCGTCGCCAGCGGCCGTTGCACCTCGGCGCCCGCGGTCGTCGCGTAGGCCATCGGGAGGAAGCCGAACGACGCGACGGCGGCCGTCGTCAGCACCGCCCGGAACCCCGTCGACGAGGCGCGCTGTATCGCGGACAGCACGTCGTGCCCCGCGTCCAGCTGCCGGCGCAGCTCCGTCGCGATGACGACGCCGTTGAGCACCGCGATGCCGCCCAGCGCGATGAACCCGACGGCAGCCGACAGGCTGAACGGATAGCCCCGCGCCAGGAGGCCCAACATGCCGCCGGTAAGGGCGAACGGGATGGTGAGGAACACGGCGACCGCGAGGCGGACGTCCTGGAACATGAGGAGCAGCATGGCGAAGATCAAGAGCACCGCGACGGGGACGACGACCTTGAGGCGCTCCTTGGCGCGCTCGAAGTTCTCGAACTGGCCGCCCCACCCGATCCTGTAGCCGCTCGGCAGCGCGACCTCGCGCGCGATCGTGGCCCGCGCCTCGGCGACCCAGGACACGAGATCCCGTCCGCGCAGGTTCACGTCGACGCGGACCGTACGCGCGCGATCCTCCCGGCGGATCGCCACCACCCCGTCGCCCTCCTTCAGCATCACGACCTCGCGCAACGGGATCGCGCGACCGGCGCCGGCCTCGACGAAGAGGCCGCCGAGCGCGGCCGCCGTCGGCTCTCCCAGCGGGGTCACCACCCGCAGATCGAAGCGCCGTTCGCCCTCGTAGATCGTTCCGACATTGACGCCCTCGCGCGCCGCCGCGATCACGGCGAGCGCCTCGGACGACCTGACGCCGTAGCGGGCCATCGCCGCGCGATCGACGCGCGCGCTGATGGCGGGCTGACCGAGGATCCGCTCCACGCGGACGTCACCCGTGCCGCGGATGCGCGCGATCTGCTTGCCAATGACGGTCGCCAGGCGCGCCAGGACCTCGAGGGAGCCACCCGAGATGTTGATCTGGACGTCGGCGCGCGACCCGCTGATGAGCTCGTTCATCTTGTCCTCGATGGGCTGCGACACCGAGACGAACGTTCCCGGGACCTGCGTCTCGACGCGATCCTTGATCCGCACCGAGAGATCGTCGAAGTCGTGCGCGCTGGTCCACCGCTCGGGCGGCGCCAGTGCCACGAGGATATCCGTGTTGTCGTTGCCAACGGGATCGGTCGCGACCTCCGCCCGACCGGTCATGGCGAGGGCACTCTTCACCTCGGGGAAGCTCAGCAGCACCTTCTCGGCGGCGAGGTCCAGGTCCTGCGCCCCGAGCAGAGAGATGCCTGGCGCGCGTCGAATGGTGACGACGGCATCGCCCTCGAAGATGCGCGGCACGAAGTCGGCGCCGGCGCGCCCGAAGCGCCAGGTGGTGGCCGCGAGGAGAAGCGCCGCCGCGACCAGCAGCGGCCAGCGACCCTGAACGATGCGCCGCAGGGAGCGCCGGTAGGGATCGGCCAGGCGATTGATCCACGCCGGGCCGTGACCCGACGGCACGGGCACGAGCGTGCGCATGACGGCCGGAAAAAATGCGACCGCGTAGACGAGAGCGCCGAACAGCGCCGAGGCCATCGTGAGCGCCATGGGGCGAAACATCTTGCCCTCGACCCCTTGCAGCGCCAGTAGCGGGATGTAGACGAGCATGATGATGGCGACCGCGTAGGCAACCGGGCGCACCACCCGCGCGGTGAGCTTTGCATAGGCCTCGCCCTTGGCGCCTGCGCCCAGCGTCTGCCCCGCCACACCGGCGATCACCGCCTCGAGGATCACGATGGGGCCGTCGACCAGGAACCCGAAGTCAATCGCCCCGAGCGACATCAGGTCGCCCGTGACGTGGAACAGGTGCATGCCGAGCAGCGCGATCGACATCGACGCCGGAATCCCCAGCACGACCGCCAGCGCGCCGCGCAGGCTGCCCAGGAACAGCGCCAGCACGACGGTGACGATGAGGACGCCCTCGATCAGGTTGTGGACGACGGTGCCCAGGGTTCGCCCCACGAAGTCGGCCCGGTCATAGACCACGTCGATGTGGACGCCGGCGGGCAGCTCGCGGCGGATCTCGGCCACGCGCTCCGCGACGGCGCGCACGACGTCGCGACTGTTGGCCCCCAGCAGCATGAGCACGGTCGCCGTGACGGCCTCACCCTCGCCGTTGTAGGTGATCGTTCCGTAGCGAAGCGCCGCTCCGACGCGCACCTCCGCGACGTTCTTGACCAGCACCGGGGTGCCGTCGGCCGCGACACGCAGCACGACCTCGCCGATCTCGGCGCGATCCTTGAGCAGGCCCTGGCCGAGAAGCGTATAGGACTCGCCTTGGCGTTCGAGGCGACCGCCGCCGACGTTGAGGTTCGCCGCCCGGAGCGCGTCGGCGACCTCGGCGAGTGGGATGTGAAAGGCCTTGATGCGGTCGGGATCGATGACGACCTGGAACTGCTTGAGGTACCCGCCCTGCGTGTTCACCTCGATGACCCCGGGGACACCGCGCAGCCGCGGCACGATCTCCCAGTCGAGCAGGGTGCGCAGCTGCATCGCCGAGTGGAGCTTGGAGCGGACCACGAATTGATAGATCTCGCCGAGGCCGGTGCTCACCGGGGCGAGCTGCGGCTGCTCGGCGCCTGGCGGCAGCACGCCATCGAGCGCGCGCAGGCGCTCGATGATGAGCTGGCGCGCGAACCACACGTCGCTGTCGTCGTGGAACACGATGGTCACCGCCGAGAGCCCCGCGCGTGAGACGCTTCGAATCTCGGCCTGCCCGGGGACACCGTTGAGGGCGTTCTCGATGGGGACGCTCACGGTCCGTTCGATCTCCAGCGGCGAGAGCCCGGGCGCCTTCGTGAGCACCGAGACCTGAACCGTCGAGACGTCGGGCAAGGCGTCGATCGGCAGCGTCGACGCGGCCCAGGCGCCGACCGCCAGCAGCAAGGCGAGCAGGGCCAGGGCCGCGCCGCGCGCCGAGACAGAAGCCTTTGCCAGTCGCTCGAGCATGGGTCCCGCTAGCGGTAAAGCTCGCTCTTGAGCGCGAAGACACCGGTGACCGCGACCTGCGTCCCCGGGGCGAGCCCCGACAGGACCTCGTCGCGCGCGCCGTCGGACAGCCCGATGCGGACCTTCGTCGGCACGAGCCGGTTCGTCGTCGCCGCCACGAACACCGTCGGCGTGTCGTCAACGTAGGTGACCGCCGGCGACGGTACGGTGAGCGCGTCGCGCTGAGGTCCGGAGAGGCGGATGAGCGCCGACACCGACTGGCCTGGGCGCAGCAGGCGATCCTTGTTGTCGACCTGGACGCGGACGTCCGTGCTGCGGCTCGTGAGATCGATGAGCTCGCCCACGTGCGCGACCGTACCTTTGATGTGGCGGCCCAGATCTGACATCGGCGTGAGCTCGACCGAGTCGCCGACCCGCACCAGTCCGACGGTGCGCTCGAACACCTCGAGCTCGACCCACACGGAATCGAGGTTGGCGATACGGAAGGCCAGCTTGTGGGGTTCGACGCTTTGCCCGACGGAGAGCAGCGCCTCGACGACGTGACCCGATATCGGGGACCGCAGGAGACGCCGCCCGAGGGGGCTGCGCGCCTCGCCGCCCATGGCGGTGACGCCCTCGCGTGCGGCGGCGAGGCGCGCCTCTCGCGAAGCCAGCGTTGCCTCCGCCTCCTCGGACTCGCGCGCCGTCGTGAGGTGATTCTCGAGGAGCGCCGCCTCCCGGCGGGCGTTGATGACCGCCGCGTTCTGCTCGGCGACGGCGGAGGCGAAGCTCGCCTGCGCCTGACCCAGCTCGGCGCTCTCGACCTCGGCGAGCGCCTCGCCCGCGCGGACATCGTCGCCCTCGAGCTTGAAGACCCGCTTGACGAACCCCGGAGTCCGCGTGCCGACGACGGACACGCGCCTGGGGTCCAGCGACACCGTCCCCACCACCTTGACGACGGGGGTCAGGGCGCCTCGGGCGGCGGCGGCGAAGGTGATGCCGGCTCGCTTCGCGTATGCGTCCGAGATCAGGATCGCGCCGTCTTCCTCGCGCGGCACGTCACGCACCTCGGCGGGCTCGTCGGCGACGCCCCGCCCGTGCCAGGCGCGCGCCACCGCGAGCCCGCCCACCAGGATCAGCGCGCCCGCCCCGATGAGCAGTCGTCGCAGCGGCGGCCGAATCACGGAGATCTCCCCGTCACGGAGACGAGATCGCCGAGCAGCAGCCACTCGCGCTGCTGCAGCGAAAGTCCGCTCACGCGGACCGAGACCAGATCGCGGCGGGCCATCACGACGTGCAGCAACTCGCCCTTGCCGGCGCGCTCGGTCGCCTGGGCGGCCTCGACCGCGGCCCGCGCCGCCGGCTCGGCGTAAGAGCGAAGCTCGTCGAGCGCGCTCAACACCTGTTGCCGCTCGTCGAACAGGCCCCGCAGCTGGGTCAGCAGCTCGCCCCGCAGCGCGCCCGCGACGTCGCGCGCACGCGCCTGCTCGGCGGCCGCGCGCGCTCTCTCGCCCTGGTTGCGCCGGAGGACCGGGAACGTCCAGGCCAGGCCCCCGCCCAGCCGCGCCCCCCCCGTCGCACCTTGCCCGCCGGAGACGATCAGATTCAGCGGCGCGTGTCCTTCGACCTCGTCGCGCGCCTCCGACGCCGCGAAGTACTCCGCCTCGCGCGTCAGGGTCGTGAGCGCCGGCGCCCCGTCGATGGCGGCCTGGGGATCCCGCGTCATCTCGACCCAGGGGGCAGTGGGCGCGGGCTCGATCTGCTGGGGCGGCAGCAGCCCGGGCGCCCCGGTCGCGCGCGCCAGCTCCGCCAGTGCCCGCGCCAGGTCGGCCCGGGCCTGCGCCGCCGTCATGCGGTTGCGCGATAGGTCGACGGCGGCCAGCTTGGCGTCGCGCGTGGTCGCATCGCTCACCTTCAGGCGCGCCTCGTACAGCGCTGCCTCCTCGGCGGACATCGCGACGATCGTCTCGAGAAAGCGGACCCGCTCGGCGGCGACGACCGCAACGCCATAGCACCGCACGAGATGGGCGATGCTCGCGATGGTGGCCGCCTCCGTCTCCGCGCCTCGCCAGTGCCTCAGGCGATCGTTCTCCTCGATCCGCCGGCTTCTCTGGCCGGAGATGTCGACGGGGATCCAGAGGTTGCTCTGCACGACCAGCTCCGGCCGTTGCTGGGACGTGCCTCGGTCGGCGAAGACCTCGAGGTACGGGTTTCCCACCGACGACAGCCGTGCGCCCACCGCCGCCGCCTCGGCCACGCGGGCCGCGCCGCGCGCGGCGATCACCGCCACGGGACGGGTGCGCGCGCGGGCGATCGCGACACTGAGCGACGGGAAGGCCTCGACGTCGCGTGCGGACGAGGCCCTCGACCCGCCCAGCACGCCCGTGGCGACGGCGGCAGCGGCCATCGTCCTCCCGAATCGTCGAAGCATCGGGCCACCGTAGCACAAAACAGTTGGCCTTCCAATCATTAAGAGCTACAGTGGTCTCCCTCGCATGGAAAGGAGTCCACATGAGCTTGGCATTCACCGGTCGGCACGGCGACGTCGAGATCCCTTGGCTCACCTACGCCCTGCTGCGCGACAACGTTCAGCACCACCTCGAGCGTGACCACGGCGCCTTCACGCTGCTCCACCGGGTCTCCGAGGCGCTGGGCGAGGCGCCCGTCCGCTTGCCCGCCGCCCAGTTCAACCGCGAGCTCCAGACGGTTCGGGAGCAGCTGCTGGAGCTGCCCATCGAGGACCTGGCCATGGCGACGCGAACCCGCGCCCTGCTTCATCTCCAGTGGCCGGAGCTCGGCGACGCGTCGTCGCAGGTCGTCGGGCCGCTGCGAATCCTGGGGCAGTTGGTGATCGACGCGCGCACATTGGGGGACGTCTTCGACGCGACGATCAGCGAGTTGCTGGCGCTGAACCAGGACGCGGGCCCCGAGGACGAGGTCGAGATCTCCGATCACTGAGCCGCGATGAGCGCCCGTCGTCGCCCTACCGACCGGAGCGCGCTCCGGGTCGTCGTGCTCGCCTTGGCGTCGCTCTTCGCCTGCGCGGCACCCAGATCGGCCACGCCCGCCGTGGGCGTCGCGGCGGCGGCGCCTCCACCAGCGTCGCCGGATCACCTCCAGGCCTTGCGGGCCTACATCCGGACCGCCTGGGCGCCGCTGACGCGCACCCGCGCCACGCTCCCGGAAGCGGCCATCGACCCCAAGTTTCCGCGCGCCGACGGCAGCCCCTGGCCCGTGTACGTGCCTCACGCGGTCGACCCTCGCGCCATCGACGCCGAGCTGACGGCCATTCTGCCGCCCGCCGCGCGGGCGACGCTCGCTCTTCTCCGCCTGCCCGACGGGCACCAACCGCCCGCCGCGCCGGGCCTCCTCTACTTGCCCCGGCCCTACGTCGTGCCGGGAGGTCGGTTCAACGAGATGTACGGCTGGGACAGCTACTTCATCTTGCTGGGGCTGCTGACCGACGGACGGGTCGCGCAGGCCCGGGATATCACGGACGACTTTCTGTACGAGGTGGAGAACTATGGAGGCGTCCTCAACGCCAACCGTACGTACTACCTGACCCGTGGACAGCCGCCCTTCCTGAGCGAGATGGTGCTGGCCGTCTATCACGCCACCGGCGATCGGCGCTGGCTCGCGGCGGCGCGAGACGCCGTCGTCGCGGAGCACGCGCACTGGACCGCGCCGCCTCATCTGATCCCGGGACTGGGGCTGTCGCGCTACTTCGACCACGGCGAAGGTCCCGCGCCCGAGGTGGTCGCCGCCGAGCGCGACGCGCGGGGGCTGACGCACTACGACCGCGTGCGGGCGTGGTACCGCGCTCACCCCGACGCGGCGAGAGGATCCTCGACGTTCTACGACGCGGCCAGCGATCGGCTGACGCCGCTGTTCTTCAAGGGCGATCGCTCGATGCGGGAGTCGGGCTTCGATCCCTCCGACCGCTTCGGCCCCTTCGGCGCCGACGTCATCCACTACGCGCCCGTCTGTCTCAACACGCTGCTCTTCGCCATGGAGAACGACCTCGCGGACATCGACGGTCTCCTGGGGCGCGACGCCGACGCCGCCGCCTGGAAGGCGCGAGCGCAAGAGCGTCTTGCCCGCATCGACGAGGTTCTGTGGGACGAGGCCGCCGGCCTCTACTACGACTATGATTTCTCCACGCACCATCGCCGTGCTTACGCGTTCGCGACGACGTTCTGGCCGCTGTGGGCGGGGCTGGCCAGCCGCGAGCAGGCGGCGCGCGTTCACGCCAACCTGCCGCTGTTCGAGCGCCCGGGCGGCGTCGTCACGAGCACCACCATCTCGGGCAGCCAGTGGGACGCGCCGTTCGGGTGGGCGCCGCTGCAGATGTTCGCCGTCGAGGGTCTGCGCCGCGCCGGGTTCGGCGACGATGCCGACCGCATCGCCAAAGCCTTTCTCTCGATGCTGGGCGAGGACTTCGCCAGGCGCGGAACTTTGCTCGAGAAGTACGACGTCGTCCGTCGCACGTCGATGCTCGGTGACGCCCTGACGTTCGGCTATACCAGCAACGAGGTCGGCTTCGGCTGGACGAACGGCGTCGCGCTCATGTTTCTGGAGGGGACGGACAGCCGCGCGCCGCTCGGACACGGGCCCTCCCCCGGTTCGCCGTGATCGGGTGACCGAACCGCCGCTAAGGTAACGTCGTGAAGAAGTTCCACACCGCGATGCTCGCGTCGAAGCAGACCTTGCTGGTGCTCGAGCAGGTGAAGCCAGAGGCCACCGGCCAGGCGTGTCCTTCGTCGTGCGAGCACATGACGACCGGCAGCCCTGCCTTGCAGCCCTGAAAGTCGAGGCAGGCGTTGGGCGTCGTCGGGTCGGCGACGGGGTTGTCCGTCTGACAACCATTCTGCAGGATCCAGAAATCGCGCGCGCCGATGCCGTCGGTGGTGTAGTCCGAGTAGGGATCGTTGGTGCCGTGGATGACCATCGCCGCCACGTCACCGATGCAGCGCGCGTTGGCGGCGCTGTTGGGGGTCGACCACGGTTTCATCGAAGCGACGGGGGCGATGCCGCGCAGGATGTCTCCCGACCAGCACCCGACGAAGTTGGTGAAGATGCCCCCGGCGCTGATGCCGGTGGCGAACACCCGGCTGGTGTCGATGCAGTACCTGGACTCGACGTCGCTGACCAGGGCCTGGAAGAAGGCCAGATCGATTCCCTTGTTGCTGGCGCCGAGCGGCGTCACCCAGTCGAGCGCCGAGGTGCCGTCGGACTCCACCTTGGGCAGCGCGTCGGGGTACACGAAGATGGCCTTGCCACCGCCCGTCTTCGCTGACTCGAGCGCGAATGAGCTCTGCGTGCCCTTGCCGGTCCCCCCGACGCCATGGAACCCGAAGACGAGCGGCAGCGGCGTCGTCGGCGCGTAGGTCGTGGGCACCGAGAGGCGGTACGTGCGCACGGTGGGCTGGCCGTCGACCATCATCATCATGTCCTGGGCCGTGCCGGTCGGTGAGCCCGTCACGCCGCAGCCCACCGACGGCACGGGCATCCCGCCGCCGCTCATGCCCCCGGCGGCTGGCGCACCGCCGGACCCCGCGGCGACGCCGCCACCCGAGCCGGTGGCCTTCGCGCCACCCGAGCCGAGGACCATGCGCCCCCCGCTCCCTGGCGCGCCCGTGCCGCCGGAGCCCGCGGGCGCCACGCCGCCGGAACCCGGGCTTCCGCCGGAGCCGACGACCGTGCCGCCGCCCGAGCTCGAACCGGGGGTCCCGCCCGAGCCGGCGCTGCCACCGGAACCGCTATCTTCGTTGCCCCCGGAGCCTCCTTTGTCGCCGCTCGAGGTCGAGCATCCACTCGTCGAGATTGCCAGCAAAGTTACGACCGCCAGGCTGTGGTGAAGCGCGCGCATGAGTTCTCCTCTGGACGCCTACACCTCGGGACCGCAAAGCGGGAAACGAAATAGTGCGCCTGACACGCCACGCACGGCGTCAGCGCAAGCCGGTCCCGGGTCGCGACGGGGGGCACTAGAAGGCCGTGAAGAAGGCAGACGATTTATTTCCAACCGTCGCCTGGACGCAATATCCGCCGTTCCTGGAGGAAGGGACCGATGCCCAGCTGGAGCCGTTGCAGGACTCGACGACACCGTTCACCGTCAAGGTTCCCGGCGAGACGAAGTTCCCGCAGCTCCCGCCATGGAGCGGCGACGACGTTTGATAACAAACGGCGCCAGTCCCCAGGTTACCTGACTGGAATCTTCCGCTGACGGTGAACGCGACCGGGTTGCCACAGAGATTCGCGCATGGCGATGGCGCGTTGACGATCACCTGCGCCGTGTCGCTGCCCGAAAGGTCGCCGTCGTTCGCGGTCAGCTTCACCACGTAGATGCCAGCCGTCGAGAACGTCGCCGTGGTCGTCTTGGCGCTGCCATGCGCGAAGAGGATGGTGCCAGGGCCGCTGACCTTGGACCAGGCGGTGGTCACGGCTCCCGGGGGCTTGGGACGGCCGTCGTCGCTCACGCTTCCGTTCAGCGTCGCCGCTGGGCAGGGTCACGCTGAGATCGGGTCCCGCGTTGACGACGGGTGCGCTGTTCACGGGGGCCGTCTTCACCACCACGGTGACCTCGTCGGTGGCGACGAGCGCGCCATCGCTCGCTCGCAAACGAAGGACGTAGCTCCCCGCGGCGGAGAACGAAGCCCTCGTCACGGGCAAACCGGGATTCGCGAACGTCACCGAGCCCGGTCCGCTGACCTTGGACCAAGTCGTCGTGACGACTCCCGGGGGATCGGGGAGGCCGTCGTCGCTCGCGCTTGCGTTCAGCATCGCCGATGCAGGCAAGGTGATCGTGAGGTTGGCTCCGGCGTTGACCGTCGGCGGCACATTCCTGGGCGTCGGCCTCACCGTGATGACAACGGTGTCGCTCGCCAGCAGGGCACCATCCGTCAGCGTCATCCGGAGGACATAAACGCCGGTCGCGGAAAACGTGACCGGCGTATCGATGCTGGTGGAATCCGCGAACGTCACGGTTCCCGGACCGCTCACTTTGGACCAAGTGAGGGTCATTCTCCCGGGAGGACTGGGCAGGCCGTCGTCGCTGGCGCCTCCTACCATGCGGCCCCCCCCCGACAAGGTAACCGTCTGATCGTCTCCGGCGTTCGCGGACGGCGGTTGATTCACCGGGACCACGGGAAGAACCGTCACGGTCAGGTCATCACTGGCCGACAGCGCGCCATCGTTCGCGATCAGGCGCAGAACGTAGCTGCCCGCAGCCGAGAAAGACGCCGTAGTCTGAAGGCTGCCGGCGTCTCCGAACGTGACCGTGCCCGGGCCGCTGACCGTCGACCACGTCGTGCCGAGGGTGGCGGGCAGGCCGGACAGACCGTCGTCCGTCACCGTTCCCGCCATCGTGGCGACCGCCGGCAGGGTCACGGTTTGGTCTGGGCCCGCATTCACGCTGGGGGCAGCGTTTACCGGTGCGCCGACCGCGAACACCAGATCGTCGCGGTCGTCGAACGGGCCGCTCGTGCAGGGGCCCGCCGCTCCCCCGCTGCGCCAGTTCCCACGGATGGCAGGCGCCAGGCCCGGCGGGAGGATGAAGGGCGCGGACGAGAGCAAGTTGGCTGGACCCGATGAGCCCGTCGGGGGCAACGTGGCTATGAACGACCATATCGGGTTCGTCGCGTCCGGCGCGAAGAACAGGTCCACAGCCTCGCTGCCGGTAAAGCTCCAGCCGTAGGCGTCGATCTGCACCAGACGGCCCGCGGCAAGTGGATTGCCGTCGAGCGACCAGATGCGTAGGCGGTCGAGGGATCCGCTGACGTGGTAGGTCCCGTCCGTACCGTCCGGGCACGAACCATTGATGGTGTTGGGCGCGTGTAGCTCAGGTCCTCCGGCAATGCTGGCCCGCCCGTTGATCAGGCTATCACCGGTATCGCAGAAGCTGCCTACCGTCGGACAACCGGGAACTCCGAGCGTGGCGTCGAACAGTGCGTTGCTCGGAGGTAACACCGTGAGCGTCGAGCTGCGCGTGATCCCGACCGGGTAGGTGCCCGAGATGATGACCGACGTCGGCGCCGACACGGCTGTCGTCGTGATCGAGAAAGCAGCGAGCACATTGCCGTAGGGGACGGTGACCGTGGGAGAACGGCGGCCACCGCGGGGTTGCTGCTGGACAGCGTCACCACCACGCCACCGGGGATCGGCGCGAGATTTCCCAGGGCGGCGTCATCAGGAGCCGTCGAGCCCCCCTCCACAGCCGAGGGGAAGATCGAGAGCCCCGCCAGTTCGGATGACGGCCCCACGAACAGGGTCGCTGACACGGTCGTCCCTTCGAACGATGCCGAGATCGTCGGTACCGATAGAAAGAACTGCGTTCCAGTCGTGACGGCGAACGTGGCCGACGAGGCGCCCTCGGGAACCACAACGGTGGCCGGAACGACCACGATGGCATCGCTGCTCGACAGCGCGACGGTGAGTCCCCCCGACGGGGCCGCGCTGTCGAAGGTGACGGTTCCGACGGAAGTGTCGCCCGATTGAAGGATGGACGGCGCGAACGTCAGCGACGACAGGACCGGCGCCGAGAGGGCTGACGAGGGCAACGACCTTTGCGGTGCGCCAGAGCCGGCATCCCGCGGGGCGCCACAACCCACGAGCGCGATCGAGAGCCACACCGCCACTGCCATGACCCGGCCGGCACCCAACCTTCGACGCTCACTCATTCTGCGACCTCCAGGGACAATCTTCGAAGACAGCTCGCTCTCGAACGTCGACAACGATGCGTTCGGCGAAAAGGCGGCCGAGCATAGAGGTCGTGACGGGCGGCCTCCATCCGTCCCGGTGAGAATGCGTAATTCGCGAGCGGTCGAAATCGTCCACATCCGACCGTGACCCCGGTGGTGTCGTCGCGTCAGCCCGGTCGTCCGCGGCCAATCCGCTGCCAACGGACGCGATCAACGCCCCGACGGCACAGCGGACTGGCCTCTCGATGGGCCTCCGTCCCTCATCGCGACTGACGGCGATCGGCAGGCGTAACATGCCCGGAGATCCTTGCGGGCCGAACGTCGGGCGAACCTTGCGCTCGACTACATGACCCCTTCGAACTGTGCGGCATCGGAGTTGAGCCGCTTGCGATTGATTCGAGTGACTGCAGCGAGGAGGCGCTGTGTCGCACGCGCATACTCGAACCGTTGCGCTGGTTCGTATGTATGGCTGGCCATCGCCAATTGTGGGAGCCGCTTCAGGCCGCTCACCCCTTGGAATTTGTCGGGCGCGGTATCGTAGCGCCGCAAGAAGGCCGGGCCGATCATGATCTGGAAGCGATTGAGCATCACGCGGTCGATCGAGCCCAAGTGTTGCTCCAGATATCGCGCGGTTTCGAGCACGTCCTCCGCTGTTTCGCCAGGGTAGCCGTGGATCATGGTCACCCGCACGCTGATACCTGCCTCCGTTGCGGCGTGGAGAAACTTGGACGTCACAGCGAGCTCCGTCCCTTTCTTCATCGCGTCGAGCATCCGCTGACTTCCGGACTCGAGACCGGTGGTCAATCTCACGAGGCCGGCCTTTTTGGCGGCGCCCAAGCTAGCGGCGTCGAGGCCATGTGACTGCTTGGCGTTGACGTGCACGGCGCCAATCCAGCTCGCGCCGGACGCGCGACTACGGATTCCTCTGATCAGTCCTTCCCAGACCTCGAGATTCGAATTCAGCTTGAGATCGGTGAATACGAACAGCGATGCATCCTGGCGACGAGACTGAAAGCCGATCTCCTCGACTACGTTTTCGGGGGAGCGCGAACGGTAGGTGCGTCCGGCACTGCTGGTGACGTCCGAGCAAAACGTGCACACGCCCCAACCGCATCCGCGTCCCGTGATCACGGGGATGATCCGATTCGGGTAGAGGTGCCAGGGAAAGTCGCTGTAGTCCGGAAAAGGAACTCGATCCAGGTCCTGCAGTGGTGCTCGAGCGGCGCCTGACCCGTCGGGAAGCCATACCCCTTCGAAACGCCGGAGGTCATCGCCCTGCATGACAGCCGCGATCAGTTCGGGCAACTCGAGTTCGACTTCGCCGCCGATGAGCGCGGTCAGCCCTGGCACGCTTTTCCACACCGCGGCGACTTCCGCGTCGGCGAAATAGCTGCCTCCGATGAGTAACGGGATCTGCAGTGCCCGGCACCGCTCACCGAGCTCGACGCAAACGTCTCGATACATCAAATAGGCGGAGATCAAGACGACGTCGTACTGTGCGGGGTTCGCCGCTTCGAACTCCTCGACGATCCGAGAAGCCCCGCGACTCGCGCGCATCTTGCGACCCCAGCCCGCGATATTACGCGCTGTCCGCGTCACGAGGCCGTCACGGCCCGCGAACATGTAACTCACCCGCCGGGCCGCGTCGCGAAGGGACGTTTCAGGCGGCTCACGCTGCAGACCGGTCACGCCATGCGCCAACGGTGACAGAACCGTCACGGAATAGCCTGCGGCACGCAATACAGCAGCCAAGTAGCCGACCGCGATCGTGGGATATCGAGCGAAGTTGTTCAGGTCGACGATCAAAATGCGCTGAGTCACGGTCACGCTCCTTGGAGCGGATAGAACAACCATTGCAGATTGCCGTCAAATACGCCCAACAAATCAGGGACGCGAATGGCTAGAAGGACAGGCTGCAGCCGTGGCTGCGGTGTGATTTACATCGTCGGTCCATCGAGCCAGCTACCCGCGGACATTCTTAAACACGCGCCGCTCACGACGCGATCTCGGCGTGGCGATGAACCATCTTCCAGCCGTCGGGGCCGAGGCGAAACGCCTCCGTCACCCGCAGCTTCATCGCCACCGTCGCGTCCTTGCCTTTCATGCGCGCCTCCGCGATCTGGTAGCCGGTCCACCATCCGACGTCGCCCGCCGCGCCCGACTGGAGGATCTCGAGGCGGTTCTGGCCGCCGGGCGCGAAGGCCGCGGCGTCATGAGCGTAACGCTCGGCAACCACGCGCGCGCCCTGAATGACGTCTCCGCGCGGCGACAAGAAAGTCGCCGGATCCTCGCCCGTGACGATCGCGGCCAGCGGCTGGGCGTCCCCGTCGACGTAGGCAGAGGCGATCGTGGCCCGGCGCTCGAGGAAGGCCTTGAACGATCGGGCCGAGGCGCCCTTGCCCGCGGCGGCGATGAACGGCGTCAGCTTCTCGAAGAAGGTCCGAAACAGCTTGCGGCTGTCGTCGTTCTTCACGCCGCCCTGCCCGTCCAGGACGTCGGCGACGCCACCCACGTACAGCTCGGGCTGAGCCAGCACCGACAGATCGAGATAGACCAGCGCCTGGCGGAGGTGATGGTTGGCGCCGAACGCGCCCAGCTTGTACGGCGTCACGCTGACACGCCCGCCGCCCGGCCGGCGAACACGTTCTTGCCCGCTGGCCGCGAGCCGACGTCGATCGCATTCTTCAAACAGCCCGGAACGGAACGGTTGTATTCGGGCGTGACGAAGAGGACCGCGTCCGCGCGGGCGATGTCCTGGCGAAAGCGCGTCCAGCTCGGCGGCGGCACCGCCTCGAGATCCTCGTTGTAGAGCGGCAGATCGCCGACCTCGACGATGAAGAGGCGCAGCGTGGGGGGCGCCAGGCCGACGAGCGCCTGGGCCGTCTTGCGGCTCCACGACTCCTTGCGCAAGCTCCCGATCAGAACCGCCACCTCGAACGCTTCACCCGCTCGGCTCATCGGACGAACTTGGGTACGTGGATGCGCGATGGCAAGGCCGTCCGACGGCCGGGCATCGCGGCCCGAGCTGTGCGCGGCGACCGGCGAAACTTGCCCCGGGCGCTCGCCTCCACTAACCATCCGGCATGCGCGCGCGTCGCCAGGACCTCGAACGGCGGCGGCAGCGCCTGCGCCTCGCCGGCCTGGGCGCCGTGCTCGCGGCGGTGGCGGCCTGGACGACGCATCAGGCCCTCGAGCCGGGCCCGTGGCAGCGCGTGTACGCGACGCGCGAGGGGCTCGTCGGCGCGCGACTTGCCTCGGGCGATGTCATCCGCGTGGGGGAGATGTTCGTGGCGCTGCCCGACCGCTCGGCCTTGCACCGCGACGTCGTCCTCCGCTACCGCGATCGGGTCGAGGTGGTCCCCGTGCGCGACGTCGGACCGTGGAATACGAACGACGCCTACTGGGCCACCGGCAGTCGCCCGGCCGCCGAACGCGGCAAGGGCGCTCATCGCAAGCCCGCGAACGCCGCCGGCATCGACCTGTCCGACGCCACCTTCGCGGCGCTCGGCCTGAAGGACAACGACTTTCTCGAATGGCGCTTCGTCCATCGCGGGTACATTCCGCTGCCCCACCTCTCGATCGGAATCAGCGAACGCGACTCGCGGTGAGCGAAGCCAGCGCCGGTTCAACCTGAGTCACCTGCTAAGGTTGTGGTCATGCGTCCATCGCCGTCGATGACGCCGTCGCGGACACTGGCCCTGCTGGGGCCCACCAACACAGGCAAGACCCACCACGCGGTGGAGCGGATGCTCTCGCACCCGACGGGAATGATAGGCCTGCCGCTGCGGCTTCTGGCCCGCGAGGTCTACGACCGCGTCACCGCCCGCCTGGGCGAGGCGGCGGTGGCGCTGGTCACCGGCGAGGAGAAGCGAATCCCCCCGCGGCCCCGTTACTGGGTCTGCACGGTCGAGGCGATGCCCCTCGATCGCGCCACCGACTTCGTCGCCGTAGACGAAGTTCAACTGGGCGCGCACCGCGAGCGCGGGCACGTGTTCACCGACCGTTTGCTGTCCGCGCGCGGACGGATCGAGACCTGGTTCCTGGGCGCCGACACCGTCCGGCCGCTGGTGCGCGAGCTGGTGCCCGGCGTCGAGCTGGAAGCGCGCCCGCGCCTGTCGACCTTGCGCAGCGTCGGGCGCCTGTCGCTGCGCGAGCTGCCGCCCCGAAGCGCCATCGTCGCGTTCTCGGCCCAGCGGGTCTACGAGCTGGCCGAACGGATGCGCGCCCGGCGGGGCGGCGCCGCCGTGGTGCTGGGCGCCCTGTCGCCGCGCGCCCGCAACGCCCAGGTGGCCCTGTACCAGTCGGGCGAGGTCGACACGCTGGTCGCCACCGACGCCATCGGCATGGGCCTGAACCTGGACGTGGACCTGGTGGCGTTCGCCGACCTGGCGAAGTTCGACGGCCGACAGGTGCGGGCATTGGAAGAGGGGGAGCTGGCCCAGATCGCGGGCCGCGCGGGACGCTTCCGCCATGACGGCGCGTTCGCCGTGCTCGAGCCCCTCGAACCGCTGGCGCCTTCCGTCGTGCGCGCGCTGGAGAGCCACCGGTTTCCCGCGCTCACGCAGCTCTACTGGCGGAACGGCGCGCTCGACTTCTCGTCCGCGGAGGCGTTGTTGACCTCGTTGCACGCGCGGTCTCCGCACCCCGCCCTGCGCATCGCGCCGCTCGACGACGACGAGCGGGCGTTCCTGTACCTGAAGGACCAGCCAGAGACGGAGCCCCTGCTGAACGGCGCCGGCGGCGATCGGCTGAGACTGGCGTGGGAGGTGTGCCAGATCCCTGACTTTCGGCAGCTGGCGTTCGACGACCACCTGCGCTTCCAGGCGGCGATCTTCACGCAGCTGACCCGCGCTGGCCGCCTGGACGAGACCTGGCTGCGCGAGCGCATCGCACCGCTCGACCACGGCGGCGGCGACGTCGAGACGCTGACCGCGCGCCTGGCCTTCATCCGGACCTGGAACTACGTCGCCCACCGTCCCGGCTGGGTCGACGACGCGACGGCGTGGCAAGAGCTTGCGCGCGCCATCGAGGATCGCCTGAGCGATGCGCTGCACGCCGAGCTGGTGCGCCGCTTCGTGGACAGCGTCGGCCGCAAAGGGCGCCGCCGCGCCGCCCGCGCGGCCGCCGGGCCGGGGGAAGGAGCGCGCGCGGACCGAGAGGGCGCCGGGCCGGGGAGCGGCGTGCTGGCGGAGCGGCTGCGCGCCGCGCTGGGGGCCGGGGTCGTCGATGCGGCGCGCCCCCTGGCGGTCGGCGCATCCGAGCGCCTGCCCGACGCGTACGTGGAGTCGATCGTGGACGCTCCGCACGAAGCGTTCGCGTTGGAAGACGACGGCCGCATTCGTTTTCGCGACGGCGCCGTCCTGGCCCGCCTCGCCCGCGGCCCCGATCTGCTACGTCCCGAGGTGTCGTTGCTCATGGGCGAGCCCCAGGTCGGCGCGGGCGCGCGCCTTCGCCTGATGCGCCGCCTGCTGGCCTTCGCGCGTGATGTCGCGGCGCACCTGCTGGCCGCCATTGGCGAGCTGCCCCCATCCGCCAGCCCACGCGTTCGCGGCATCGTGTACCAGGTCGAGCAAGGCCTCGGCACCCTGGTCACGGAAGAGGCGCGCGCTCAGCTTCGCGACTTCGAGCCCGAGGACAGCGAGGTGCTCTCACGTCTCGGCCTCGTACGAGGCATGCTGACCATCCACGTCCCCGCGCTGCTGCGCGACGAGCCCCTGCGCGCGCGCGCGATCCTCACCCGCGCCCACTTCGGCACCGACCACGGCCCGCGCGTTCCCCGCCCCGGCGAGCTGCTCTCGATCGCGAAGCCAGACGTCCCCACGCGCGCCCATGTCGCCGCGGGCTTTCCCGTGGTCGGCGACTTCGCCGTGCGCGCCGACGTGCTCGAAGGTCTGGCGCGACGGTTGCAGGGGGGCGCTTCGCCGAGGGAGCTCGCACGGCGGGTGCGATGTCCCCCGGAGCAGGGCCTGGCGCTGTCGCAGGCGATCCGCGCGGCGATGGACGAGGCGTGACGGGCGCCGGCCGCTCCCGAAGCGACGGCTCAGCTAGGGGCGCCCGGTGACGCCGCCGCGCACCTGGTTACCGGGACCGGCGTCGATGCGACAGACGATGGACAGATGCAGCGTCGCCTCCTCCAGCGAATCGCGCGCCACCGTGATCTCTTGCGGGGGCACGCAGTCGACGATCGACAGCGGCATCCCCTTCGACTCGGCCGCCGCCGCGAACGCACGCGCCTCGGTGACCCATTTCTCGATCAGCCGAGCCCGCGCCCCCTCGGGAGCCTGGACGGTGGGATGAACGTCGTCGAAACGAACGGCCCGCAACGGCTCGTCCACGGAACGCGCCGCTTCGGACAGCTGGCCGGTCGTCTCCAGCACGGCGGCGAGCAGCCGGCTTCGGGCCCAGAAGTCGGCGGTCTCGGCCAGCGGCACATCCAGACGTCCGTCGACGGTGGCCGAGACACCGCCGTACTGGTGGCTGCGCACCACCTTCGCCAGCTCGACCCCACGGAGCTTCAAGGCGGCCGCCCCACCGGTGACCTGCGCCAGCTGCTTGCCGATCTCCGCCACCCGGGCCTGGGCCGCGCCTAGCGCCGCGTCGGAGGTCGCCCCCACCTCGCGCACCGCGAAGTCGGCGCTGAGCAGATCCGGGCGAACGACGAGCTCGGCCGCGCCGATGGTGCGGGACCGGACCGGAACCGACAGACCCTTTCCGTTGCTGAACGAATTCGGGTCGTCGTCGTCCGAGCTCGGGCTGCCATGGCTCGAGGAGGAGCCCATCGGCGTGACGCGCGGCCTGGTGGGGGTGTCGAACGTGACCATCTGCTGCGGCGGCATGCCGGGCGGATGTTGTTGCGCCCCACAACCCATCACGACCCCCAGCACCACGACCGTCATCGACCGACGCATGCGGTGAACCTATCATCGGTCGGGCCGCGAGAGGGAGGCTCCGACGTGCGTGACGCCGAACGGCGCGGCCAGACCGAACTAACCAAACACCTCGCCGCGGGCGGCCGCGACGATGGCCATCACCGCGGGGTGCTGGATACGGCGGTCGACGGAGATGGCGTAGAACTGCTGGCCCAGCTTCTTCACGTGGCCGACCACCTCGACGTCGTACAGGCGACGGAACTGCGCCTCGAAGACGGTCGGCGCGGGGAAGACGCCCTTGCCTTCGCGGCCGAATGCGTACATCAAGGCGCTGTCGTCGAACTCGGCCACCAGGGTCGGTCGCACGCGCACGCCGTCGAACCATTGATCCAGGGCGCGCCGCAAGGTGGCGTGCGCGGCGGGTAGCAGGAAAGGCACGCCCTCCAGCGAGCGGGGAAAGCCGCTGCGACAGCTTCTGGCCAGCTTGCCCTTCGCCAGGAACGTGGTGCCACACTCGCCGAGCAAGTGATTGAAGGCGTGCACCTTCAGCCCGGGGCCGAGCGGGCGGTCCGCCAGCACCAGGTCCAGCTCGTGCCCCGCCAGCGCGCCCAGGAAGTCCTCGACCACCCGATCCTCGCGGCAGACGAGCTGGACGGGGTGGCCGATGTGAAAGGCGGGCTCGAGGAGCCGCTGAACCAGCGCCTTGGGGAGGACGTCCGCCACGCCCACGGTCAGGCGAAGGGGGCGCGTCGAGGGGCGCCCCTTCAAGGTCCCCATCAGGTCCTGCCCCAGCGAGAAGATCTCGTCGGCGTAGCGGAACACGGTCCGGCCCACGTCGGTGAGGACCAGATTCCTTCCTACCCGGGTCAGCAGCTTCTCGCCGAGCACCTCCTCGAGGCGCCGAATCTGCCCGCTGATGGTCGGCTGCGCGAGGCGGAGCTCGCTGCTCGCCCGCACGACGCTTCCGTACCGGCCCACCGCCCAGAAGTAGAGCAGGTGATGATAGTTCAGCCACTCCATCGGCCCCGGCACCTTACAACAGGGACCGGTGCGGCGCGACGCACACCTCGGTTTTTGCGAGGTCTCGACCTGAACATTCCTGGGATTCAAATAATCAGCTCGTACCTAGATTGTGTTCACGGCCAGGATTTCCGCGCGCAGGCAGCAGGAGATTCCGTCGCCAATGGCTTTCACGATTGGACCAGCGCAGGGCGGCTGGTGAGCAGGGCTGGTTGGAGACGACCTCCGCCGGAAAACTCACGCGGAGAACATCCAATGAACCGAACGTCCTCGATCCGTTTCCTGGCGATGGCGACCGCCACCGGGGCGCTGCTGGCCCTCGGGCCCACGGCGTCTTCCCACGCGGCGGAGGACCAGGTGCCTCCGGGCGCTCCGCTGCCCGCCCAGGCTGGCGACTTCGCGTTGAAGGTCGAGCCCGGCCTGGCCTTCCCGCTCACCGCACCGCAGTCGCAGCGGTTCAAGACAGGCGGCGGGGAGACCCTGAAGGCCCTTTGGGGCCTCACGCCGTACCTCGACCTGGGCCCGAGCGCCGCGTTCCTCGCGCTCCCTTCGAAGACCGGCGGCGACGAAGCGGGCACGGCCTGGGCCTTCGGCGGCAGCGTCCGGCTCAAGCGCCCTCACCACGATCCCGCGGAGGACATCGTTCACGCACTGTCGCCCTGGGTGGACGTCGATGCGCTCTACGTCCGCACCGGCGGCCTGAACCGCCCCGCCTTCGCCGCGGCCGCTGGACTGTCCGCCCCCCTCGGCGCGGCGCGGAGCTTCTGGCTGGGGCCCTTCGTTCGGTATCTGGAGATCCTGCAGTCCAACCGGAGCGGCTACGACACTCACGACGCCAAGATCCTCAGCGTCGGCCTCAGCCTCGAGGTGGGGAGCGGCGTCCGCCGGCAGCCTCCCGTGGTGGCCGTTGCGCAGATCGTCGAGGCGAGGCCCGTCACCCGGGACGTCTTCATCTGTCCCGATCGCGACAACGACGACGTCCCCGACAAGGTCGATCGCTGTCCCGACGTGGCGGGTCCGCTCGACAACTGGGGCTGTCCGGCCTACCAGAAGCTCGTCGTCAAGAAGGACAAGCTCGAGCTGAAAGAGAAGCTGTACTTCGCCTGGAACCAGGCCGTTCTCCAGGAGGTTTCCTTTCCCGTGCTCGACGAGGTGGTCACCGCCTTGAACGACAACAAGGGCTTCCGCGTACAGGTCGAAGGGCACAGCTCATCGGAGGGCGACGACGACCACAACCAGACCCTATCGGAGAAGCGAGCGGAGGCGGTGCTCGCCTATCTGGTGGCGCATGGCATCGACAAGCAGCGGCTCGTCTCGAAGGGCTTCGCGTCGTCGGTCCCCATCGACACCAACGCCACGGCGGCCGGCCGCGAGAACAACCGGCGCGTCGAGTTCGTCGTCAACTTCACGATCGTCAATGACGGGAGCAAGTAACCATGAAGGTCTTCAAGAGCGGGCGTCTGTTTCTGGTGCTGGCGCTCGCGCCCGCGTGCGGACAGCAGCTGGTTGAGTTCAAGGCCGACGGGTCGGCGGACGGCGTGAATGTCGGCGTCGGCGGCACCAGCGCGGGTGGCCACGGCGGCGGTGGCGCCTCGGGGGGTGGCGGGGGAACGGCCAGCGGCGGCGGCGGCCAGAGTGGCGGCGCCAGCGGGGCTGGAGGTCGCGCTACCGGGGGCCAGGGCGGTGGCGTCGCGGCAACCGGCGGTGGCGGCGGCATCAGCACCGGCGGCGCTGGCGGCGGCATCGGCGCTGGCGGCGCCGTCAGCACGGGCGGCAATGCCGGCGGTCCTGGCGGCGCCGGCAACGGCGGTCGCGGCGGCATCACCGTCGCCGGTGGGCGCGGAGGGGGCGGGAACGGAGGCGGTCGAGGGGGCGCGGGCGGTATCGGCAACCTCGCGCCGGTCGTCCTGTTCACCAATCCAGCGGCCAACTCCACCACCGCCGCCGTGACCACGATCGTCAGCGCTACGTTCAACGAGGCCTTGAAGGCCTCGACGCTGAGCACGACCACCTTCACCTTGAAACAGGGCGCGATCGCCGTCCCCGGTCAGGTCAACTACCTGCCGGGGTCGGCGATGGTCACCTTCACACCGACCGTCCCCTTGACGCTCGGTCTCACCTATACGGCCACGCTCACCACCGGGGTGCAGGACGTTGCCGGCGCTCCCCTGGCAAGCGACCACGTCTGGTCCTTCACGACGGCGGCGTGCGGCCAGGCGGCCGTGGTGCTGGGCGCCGCCGGAAACTTCGTGGTGCTGGCGGGCTCCACCGTCACCAACACCGGGCCTACTTCGGTCACCGGCGATCTGGGCGTCAGTCCAGGCACCGCGGTGGCAGGCTTCCCGCCCGGCACGATCGTCGGCGCCCAGCACGCAGGCGACGTGACGGCGGCCGCCGCCGAGGCCGCCCTGACGACGGCGTACAACGATGCCGCCGGTCGCACGCTGTGCCCGGTCTCGGTCTCCGGAAACCTCGGCGGACAGACCTTGCCGCCGGGGCTCTACAAGTCGACCTCGTCGCTCGAGATCTCGTCGGGAGATCTCACCCTCGACGCGCAGGGGGACTCGACGGCGGTGTTCATCTTCCAGATGGCGTCGACCTTGACCACCACCGCGGGGCGCCAGGTGATCCTCGCCGGCTCCGCGAAGTCGGCCAACGTCTTTTGGCAGGTCGGCACCTCGGCCACCCTGGGCTCGACCTCGGCCTTCCGAGGAACGGTCATGGCGGATCAGGCCATCACCCTGAACACGGGCGCCACGCTCGACGGCCGGGTGCTGGCACGGATCGCCGCGGTGACGATGGACTCCAACACGATCGTCAAGCCGGCACCTTGAGTCACGAGGACAACATGATGATCACGACCATGCTCCCGACGGGCCGCTCGGCGGCGAGGCGCGCCGGCCAGGCGCTGGCGCAGCTGACCTTGGCGGCCTCTCTGCTGGCCTCGTGCGGCCAATCGACCGGCACGACCGGGGCCGACGGCGGCGGCGGCCCAGATCTGGTGATCTCGACGACGCCGGTGATCGCGGTGAACCTCGGGCAAGCGGGCGGCTACGCCATCCTGGCGAAGAGCGGGGTCGCCACCGTCCCCCCTTCTGCGATCACCGGCGACGTGGGGGTGAGCCCGGCCGCCGCCACCGCCATCACCGGGTTCTCGCCGACGGCGGACGCCACGGGCGTGTTCTCGACGTCGCCGCAGGTGACGGGTCATATCTACGCCGCGGATGACACCGTCCCCACGCCCGCCAATCTGACCGCCGCGATCAGTGACATGCAGCTCGCCTACACGGACGCGGCGGGCCGCCCCGCCAGCGTCACGGAGCTCGGCGCGGGCAACATCGGAGGGATGACGCTTGCCGCGGGTGTCTACAAGTGGGGCAGCGGACTGCTGGTCCCCACGGACGTCACCCTGACCGGGGGCGCGACGGCCATCTGGATCTTTCAGATCGCCGGCGATCTGACGGCGGCGAGCGGCGCCACGATCCACCTGACCGGGGGCGCATTGGCGAAGAACGTCTTCTGGCAGGTGGCTGGCCTCGTCGATCTGGGGACCACCGCGCACGGGGAAGGCGTGGTGCTCTGCCAGACCTCGATCACGTTGCGGACCGGCGCCTCCGTCAACGGCAGACTGCTGGCGCAGTCGGCGGTTAACATCGACGGCAGCCAGATCGTCGCGCCAACCCTGTAGACGCGCCGTTTGTTACACTCGCTCCGCGAGGTCGACGAATCGTCCATGTGTGAGCTGCTCGGGATGGAGTGCAACGTGCCCACGGACATCACGTTCTCGTTCACCGCGCTGTCGATGCGAGGAGGGCAGACGGCGCCCCACGCGGACGGCTGGGGCGTGGCCCTGTACCAGGGGGCGTTCGCGCAGCTGTGGCTCGAGCCCACCCCCGCCTGCAGCAGCGCGCTGGCGCGTCACGTGCGCGACAACCCCATTCACACGCTGCTGGCCATCGCCCACGTGCGCAAGGCGACCGTCGGCGCGGTGGGCCTGGAGAACACGCATCCATTCAAGCGCGAGCTGGGGGGGCGCGACTGGGGGCCGAGGGGACCTGCAACTTCCTGCTGGGCGATGGCCAGCACCTGTTCGCCCGTTGCGGAACGAAGCTGTGCCACATCATCCGCCAGGCTCCGTTCGGCCTCGCCACCCTGCGCGACGCGGAGGTGCAGGTCGATTTTCGCACCCAGGCCGCGCCCGGTGATCGCGTGGCGGTCGTGGCGACCGATCCCCTGACCCGCGACGAGGGGTGGACGATGGGCCAGCCCAGCACGCTGTGGGTCTTTCAGGACGGAATCCTGCGCGCCACCCTGCCCAGCCAGGATCCAGAGGGGCGCCCCGAGCGACCCGTGCCGGCCGATCCGGCGTCGGCCACCTCCCCGCCCCACCCCACGTCGGTGACGGCGACGAGCTGATCGGTGATCGCCACTTCGACGAAAGGCACTCCATGTCGAGCCCGCAAGCGGCTGTGATTCTCGGTGCGTCGGGCTCGGTGGGCAGCGCCCTGCTCGAGGAGCTGATTCGCAACGGAGCGTTCACGCCCATCGTGACCTTGGTTCGCCGTTCGCAGCCCGACCAGGTCCGGATGGCACGCGAGGCGGGGGTCGAGCTGCGCGAGACGCTCGTTCCCACGATGGATCCCGTCGGGCTCGAAACCGCGACCACGGAGGCCATTCGCGCGCTCGAAGGCGACGTGGTCGGATTCAGTGTGTTGGGCGTGGGCGCCGGCACCGCGAAGCTCACGCTCGACGAGCATCGCGCCATCGACGTGCAGCTGAACGCGGCCTACGCGCGAGCACTGCGGGCATCGGAACGCGTGAAGCACCTGGCGTTCATGTCGGCGGCGGGCGCCGATCCCAGCGCGGCGGCGACCGGCTCGGGCGCCGCCGGGATGGCGCGCTACGCACGCGTGAAAGGCGAGGCCGAGGAGGCGGTGAAAGAGAATGGTCCAGCCGTGGTGAGCATCTTTCGCCCGGCGATGATCATCGGCTCGCGGCACACGCCGTGGCTGCTCGAGAAGGTGCTTCCCGTCTTCTCGTTCCTGACGCCCACGAAATACCGATCGATCACCGTCGAGCAGATCGCGAAGGCGATGATCGCGACGTCGCTGAACAGGCCCGCGAGGTCGGACGTCTATCACTACCTCGAAATGATGGCGCTGAATCGGTGATGGCCACGCATCTCACCGGGGAAAGACCAACGTGTGTCGAGGTCACGCCCTGGGCGAGGACGGGCAGCGCGCCGCCGTTCAGGCACCCGCGATGACCTCAGAGGAGCCCGCTTTTGTCGTCGTCCGTCCCCCGAAGCCCGCGCCGAAAGAGAACGTCCGCGGACCACTGGACCAGCACGGTGAGTGCTTCCTCGCTGGCGGCGCTCGGGCCAAGTAGCGCGCGCATCCCGGCGTCGCACGTCAGGAGGACCTTCTCCAGCGCCTCGACGGGACGCGGGCGCCGCCCCTCGTGCGTGCCGCCCGCCATCCAGACGTTCACCAGGTAGCCGACCTCGCGCAGGCGGTCGGAGAAGCGCGCCGGGTCGCGGCGGCGAAGGTCGCTCATGGCGCGCTCGAAGAGCGGAGCGACGAGATGTGGCTGTCCTGCCTCCGCGTCACCGGCCCCGAGCGCCGCGAGCAGCGGCGCTCCCGCCGATGGGGGCAGGATGACCTCGGCGTCGCGGAGGAGCGCCTCGAGCTCGCGCGCCTCGTCCAGCGGGGCGCGATGCCCCGACGGAGAGATGAGGGTGGGGGCACGTCGCTCGTCGCGCTGGCGCGCCGCCTCCGGCTTCGTGAGCCCGCGAAAATACGCGCGCGTGATCGGGTCGCGGGCGTCATCGCCCGGGCGCCTGCCCAGCTCCAGGAACGCCCGCGCGTCCGCCGGGCTGACGAAGCCCTCGGCGCTCCGCCGATCCTCGCGGGTCGCCGCGACGTCGCTCTCCAGCATCTCGTCCGCCGTCAGCAGCTGGAAGAGACCGCCCTGGCCGGCGATGAACTCCATGCTCATCTCGCAGCACGCCTCGAGGATCGCCCGCAACCGATCGTGGTGGTCGCGATCGAGCAGCAGGATCGCGCTCCAGACATCCTCCCACGCGTCCGGATCGCGCGCGATCAGCCGCAGCTCCT
>DASYCK010000293.1:0-2696 GCA_036500205.1 Polyangia bacterium
CGCGCGCTTCGAAGTGGTTCGCCAGCGGAATCACCAGCGCCACCACCGACATGAGGTTCGTGTCGAAGATCCGCCGCGCCTCCTCGACGTCGCGCTCGCTGGCCAGCTGATCGCCGAGCCAGCCCTGCGCGATCACCGCGACGTCGATGTCGCCCAGCGCCACGCGCGCGTTCAGGACCAGCTCGTCGGCGCGCGCCAGATCGGTCAGATCGGCGGCGAGGGAGCCGGCGCACACGTCACCGAATTCCGCCGCCAGCGCCGCCAGCTTCACCGCATTGCGGCCCACGAGGAACAGCCGCGCGCCGCGCCCCGCGTAGGCGCGCGCGATCTCGGTCGCGATCGCCGACGTGGCCCCGAAGATGACGACCCGTTCCGACATGCGGGCGAGCGTAACATCCCGCGGCGAGACGACCGCCACACAAGTTACGCGGCCGAGACCGAGAATTTACGCAAGAATTGACGACGGACGGCTTCGAAACTCGGGCGGAACTTGCTTAGATGTCCCTGGCCCGAAGCAAAGTCGGGGGCTGGCGACAAGGGAGCTGCGAGGGATCCGCAATTGCTTAATCGAAGTACGGCAACACTGAAAGCGAACGAAAAACCAGGGAGACAGCGTCGAGCGGCGACCGGGGACGTCGGCTGCACGCTGCTCGTTCTGCTCGTTGGGCTGGCGAGCTGCGACGGTGGCGTCGCGACCCGACCGATGGAAGACCCGGGATGGGATGACGGCGTCCACCTCGCCGAGGCCATCGACCTCAACCCCGATCCCCACACCGTGGAGATCAATCTCGAGGCGCGGCCGACCGAGCTGGCGATCAGCGGTGAGCTGACCACGCCGGTCTGGACCTACGATGGAACGACGCCGGGGCCGCTCATCCGCGCGCACGTGGGGGATCGCCTGATCGTGCACTTCCTGAACAGCCTGACCGAGGACACGTCCGTGCACTGGCACGGCATCCGGCTTCCCGCGGCGATGGACGGCGTGCCGGGGCACACCCAGGCGCCCGTACCGCCGGGTGGAACCTTCGACTATTCCTTCGTGCTACCCGACGAGGGGCTGTTCTGGTATCACCCGCACGCCGATTCAGCGGCGCAGGTGGGTTACGGCCTGTACGGCCCCCTCCTGGTCGAGGGGGCGAGCGACGTCGCGGCGAGCGGCGCGCCCGACGACCTGGGTGACGAGGTGGTGCTGGTCCTGTCGGATATGGGCATCAACGCCGATGGCACGCTGGCGCCCCCGCTCGCCGCTGGCGACCTGCCCGGGTTGCTGATGGGCGAGGAGGGAAACACGCTGCTGGTCAACGGGCGGGTCCGGCCGACCCTCGGCGCGCGCTCGGGGAGGCGCCAGCGGTGGCGAATCGTGAACGCCGCGCGGAGCCGTTATTTCCAGCTCGCCCTCGCCGGCCATCAGTTCACACGCATCGGCGTCGACGGCGGGTTCTTGCAGGCGCCCGAGCCGCCCGCCGACACGATCCTGATCATTCCCGCCGGGCGCGTGGATCTGCTGGTGACGCCGACGGGGCAGCCGGGCGAGGTCCTGGCGGTGCGGGACGTGCCCTACGATCGAGGCTTCGGGACGGCTGCCGACGGGGGCACACAGGATCTGTTCTATTTGAATCTGTCACCGTCGCCGGCCGTGACCACCCGCGCGCTTCCCCCCACGCTGCGCACCATCGCGCCCATCGATACCACCCAGGCGACGGCGCGAAGCATCGCGCTGACTCTCGATGCGTCGAGCGGCAAGGTGATCATGGGAATCAACGGCGTCCCCGCCTGGCTGGCGCCCCCCTTGCCGGCGGCGGCGAACAGCACCGAGGTGTGGACGATCACGAACACCGTCGCCTTCGATCACCCGTTTCACCTGCACGGCTTCTTCTTCCAGCCGCTCGATCCGGTGACGGGGGCCGCCCTCCCCTCGCCCGAGTGGAGAGACACCATGAACATCCCCGCCCTCACCACCGCCAGGTTCGCCGTGCAATACGACGACCGCCTGGGGATGTGGATGTTCCACTGCCACATCCTCGACCACGCCGACGACGGCATGATGGGCATGTTGCTGCTGCAGTGACCCGCAACGCGGCGTCAACCGGCCCGAGGCGAACGATGTCGTGAAACGCCGTTGACATCGTGGAAGTCTCCTGGCAAAACCTGCCCGCATCACGGGGCGTGGCGCAGTCTGGTAGCGCGTTCGGTTCGGGACCGAAAGGTCGGAGGTTCGAATCCTCTCGCCCCGACAACTTCTTCATGGGACCCCTGGGAGGGCGGTTCTAGGTTCTTCATGGTGGGTGAGGCCGAGAGAGCGTTCAGGCGCACACTCAGCTCTCCTCTTCGGGCACGGAGCAGTCGATCAGATCGCGGAGGCCGGGCTCCCCGCCGTACCGGTCAACCTCGTCCCCGTGAAGCTCCAGGACGTCGTCGACCGTGAGGAACTCCGGATCTTCGATCACCTGGCGAGCTTCCGCAGGGTCGTGCCAATGTTCGCGTGCATGCTCGCCTTCGCCTTGTCGATCTTCGCCCGACGCCTGTCGGCAGCGCCGGCCTCGGCACGCTCGATGATGAGGGTCTGCTTCTCGATACGAAGCTGCACCTCGTCTCCCCGGTCGAGGCCCAGGAGATCGAGCAGCGGGCGATCGATGACCAGCCCCGTGCTATCCCCGATCTTGGTCAGTCGCTTGGTGAGCATACATATAATATTA
>DASYCK010000294.1:0-23860 GCA_036500205.1 Polyangia bacterium
CGAGGCTCCCAAGGAAAAGCCCGGGCCGGTCGCCGAGGCGCCCACCCCCACGCGTGAAGGGTCGGGGGAGGGCAGCGGCGCCGGCGTGAAAGGCGGCGTGGCCGGCGGCGTGAAGGGGGGCGTCGCGGGCGGGGTGGTCGGCGGCGTGGTGGGCGCCCCTCCCCACGTCGCCGCGAAGTTCCTGCCCCCCCAGATGGGCGCGCAGCTGAAGCTGTCGGGCGCCGAGCCCGACTTCCCCTCGAACCTGCGCCGCCCCGGCGCCAGCTTCGTGGTGATGGCCAAGATCTGCGTCAGCACCGGCGGCGCGGTGGACAGCGTGGCCGTGCAGAAGCATGCCGACCCGACGCTGGACAACAACGTCGTCACCGCCGTGAAGGGCTGGCATTTCCGTCCCGCCACCGCGAACGGGGCCCCTGTGCCTTTCTGTTATTTCGGCCGATTCGAATTCAAATCCGATTAGGAGCGACCAATGAATTTCACCGTAATGGGGTTGTGGAACGAGATGGGCGTCGTCGCCCGCGCCGTCGTCATCGTCCTGGTCGCCATGTCGATGTACTCGCTGGCCATCGCGGTCGAGCGGATCGTGACGTTCCGGCGCGCCAGGACCGCCTCGTCGGCGTTCGCCAAGGCGCTGGCGGCGATCCTGGGCAAGCCAGGCCATCTGCAGGAAGCGCGCGGCATCGAGGAGAAGTTCCCGGGCAGCCCGGTGGCGCGCGTGGCCGGCGCCGGCTTCGCCGAATTCGACAAGGCGTTCGATTCGTCCGGCCTACCTGTCGTGACTTACGACATCGTGGACGCCGTGGTGCGGGCGATGGAGCGGATCCGGGAGCGCGAGCTCGCGAACATGAAGCGGGGATTGCCGCTGCTGGCGACGGTCTCGTCCTCGGCGCCGTTCGTGGGGCTGTTCGGAACGGTGGGCGGAATCATCACCGCCTTTCAGAAGCTGGCCGATCCGGCGAAAGGAGGCGGCGGCATCGGCACCGTGTCGGCCGGCATCGCCGAGGCGTTGGTGACGACCGCCGTGGGGCTGGGCGTCGCCATCATTGCCGTCTGGTTTTACAACTTCTTCAATGCGCGCGTGGACGAGCTGACCGTCGACATGGACGAGACAGCATCCGAGCTGGCCGACACCGTCATCAAGGATGGGCGAACGAAGCGAGCCGCGGGCACGCCGTGATCGTCACCGGGCGGCGGGGACGCGCCGGCCAGCCGCGAAAGCGGCGGCGGGCCACCCCCAATCAACTGAAGGCCGACATCAACGTCACGCCGCTGGTCGACGTCGTGCTGGTGCTGCTCATCATCTTCATGGTGGTGACGCCGATGCTCAGCAAGGGCGTCAACGTCGACCTCCCCGTCACCGATCACCACGACAAGCGAAATGACGACAATCGGGACATCGTGGTGGCAATTACCCAGCGCGGGGAGATCTACGTCGGCAGCGATCGGGTGACCCTGGACGGGCTGGGCGGGGCGGTGGCGGCCGAGCGTCGGCGCCATCCCGACAAGACCATCTTCCTGAAGGGGGACACCCGCCTCGAATACGGCGCCGCCCGCCGGGTGATGGAGGCGATCCACCGGGTGGGCATCGCCGACATCCAGCTGGGGACCGAAGAACGTCGCAACGAGGCAGGGAGGCAGCCATGAGCTTCGCCGTGGGTGGCAAGGGGCCGTCGAGCGACATCAACGTCACGCCGCTGATCGACATCGTGCTGGTGCTGCTGATCATCTTCATGGTGCTGACACCGGTGATGCTGAAGGAGATCGCGGCGGTCGTCCCCCGCAAGGCCACCGACGATCTGCCCGCGCCCGCTGGCGGCGCCGCCATCGTGTTGCGGATGGACGCCGACGGGCACGTGTCGGTCGCCGGAGAATCGGTGGCGTTGCCGGCGTTGCCGGCGGTGGTGGCCGAGCGGCTGGCGCACGACCGGCAGAAGGTGGTGTTTTTCGATTTCGACGACCGCGCGAATTACGGAAACGCGGTGAAGGTGATGGACATTTGCAAAGGCGCCGGCGCCAGAACGTTGGGCATCGTCACGCGAGACTGAAAAGAGCGCCCAACACCCACCAGCACCCCTCAAGCGCAGGCCCGATACGGTCGATGACCCGGGCCGAAAACTTACATGAATGACTTGTAAGGTGTACGATGACGCCAACGCCTGTACGTTCACTGCCCGAATCGCATATGTGTGGCAAGGAGCCCCAATGAATCCGGCGCGAAGCTTGAGACTTAGTTTTTCGTTTGGTTGCGCGTTGATGGTGGGGGGAGGGGCGACGGTGGGCGCGGGGTGTGCGCCCGACAATTCGATCAAGGGGGGGGCGCCGGTGATGCTGTCCTTCGGCGCCGTCGATCCCGCGGCCCCCTCCGATGGCTACGGGACGCCCCAGTACTTGCCGGTCGATCCGACGATGCCGATCCCGCAACGGGCGCAGTTCCTCGCCATGTTCGATCGCATCCTCGATCCGACGACCCTGGAGGACGCGGGAGGGAACGCGAAGGCCGGTATCGCCGCGCTGACCTCCGACGTTCCGGACGCGACGCTCGATCCCGTCACCATCTACACGCCGAACGGGGACAGCCAGTTTCACGTCCTCATCCCGCAGGGCCCCAGCATCACGGTGCTGGCTGCCTGCGGGATGCCGTCGAGCGCGAACGTGACGGCGGCGCTCGACCCGACGAAGCTCCGTTCGCACGATCAGTCGACCCTGGCGACCCTGGCGGCCGGCGTCGTCTCGACCTTGGCGTTCGCCACCGCTCCCTTGGCGGTCGCCACCGACTTACCCGATGCGGACTCGACCAGCGGAGTGCCCGCGCTGCCCGTCCTGGCCGCGGATGTCGCCGTCAATCTGACCTTCAACACCCTCACGCCCGGACCGATGTCGGGGTGCCAGCTGGCGACGCCGCTCCCCTCGACCGCGACGCACATTCACGTGGAGGGCACGCTGGGGCTCGTCCCCATCGTGCCGCTCGACGTGGCCGTCACGCAGGACCCCATGGATCCCACGCATTGGATCGTGACGCCGCCTGGCGCGGCTGACGATGGAACAGGAGGGAGCTGGCCAGCCGGCGCCACCATCACCATCACCATCGATGCGGGGGCGACCGATAACTTCAACCGGCCTCTCGGGACCGCATCCACCGCCTCTTTCATGGTGATGTCATGAAGACCTCGCAGAGCATGTCGCGCCTGGCCCGCCGTTCGATCTGGACCGTCGCCGCGCTTGCCGCGGTCATCCTGTTCGGCGCTGGCACCGCGTTCGCGCAGGAGACCACCGGTCGCATCGTCGGCGCGGTCACCGACGAGACGACCCACGCGACCTTGGCCGGCGTCACCGTCGTGCTGCAGGGCAAGCAGGGCGAGGACGCCACCCTGACCGATGACCACGGCAACTACGAGTTCGTCAATCTCGGCATCGGCACCTACGCCGTTCGCTTCTACAACGCCACGTCGTCCAGCAATGTCGTGCGCGACGACCTGACCGTCTCCGCGGGCGCCACCTTGCGCGTCAACGCCGCCATTCCCAGTCAGGAAGCAGTTCAGGAGACGTACGTCATCCAGAAGAAGGCCGCCGCCGTCGACGTGGGCAGCGGCCGTCTGGGGCTGACCATAGGCGAGGACTACATGGCGAACCTGCCCCTCGACCGCACGTTCGGCGACCTGGTGCTGAAGGCGCCGGGGGCCTTTCTCGAATCGTCGGGCGACGTCTCGATCGCCGGCGCCTCCGGGCTCGAAAACGTCTACATGCTGGATGGCCTGAACGTGACCGGCATGGAGTACGGCGACATCATGAGCAAGAAGTCGGACGCCTCGGGTGGTTCGAACCTGACCCTCGACTTCATCAAAGAGCTGCAGATCAGCACGGGCGGCTACCGGGCCGAGTTCGGCGGCGCCATGGGCGGCGTCGTCAACGTCGTCACGAAGTCGGGCACCAACGAATTTCACGGCTCGGCGTTCTCGTACTGGACGCCGTACTGGCTGACCGGCGATCCCAAGCGGGTCGTGCAGACCGGCTCGATCCTCACCGGCACCGACAAGCCAGATTACGACACGAACATCGGCGTCGAGGTGGGTGGTCCCATCATCAAGAACAAGCTGTTCTTCTGGCTGGGCTTCGCGCCGCGCCTGGAGAAGAGCCACTACTTCCGGGACGTCACGCCACTGCTCGAGGATGCATCGACCGGCGGCGCCGCCGCCGATCAAAGTGGCGCCCCCACCGTGCTGCGCACCCGGACCAACGAGCTTCGTCAGAGCTACCAGTACGGCGCCAAGGTCGACTTCGTCCCGGCGCCGGACCACAAGCTGACCCTCAGCCTGTTCGGGACCCCGACCGCCTCGAAGCACGTGCGCGCGTTCGCGGGAGAAGAGGCGGACAACGACCCCATGTGGGCCGTGCAGTCCTTGCACAAGAACAACACCGACGTCAGCGCGAACTGGATGTCGCAGTTCCTCGACCATCGCATCCGTCTGGACGTCAGCGCCGGTTTGCATCGCGAGACGTACAGCGACGAGAGCCCCTACGCCAACCTGAACGCCCTCAATCAGATCGAGACGCACGGCGCCAGCCTTTATGACTACGAGAAGGTCACCGGCTGCGAGCCGGTCGCCAACGCCAACGGCACCACCTTCGATCCCTGCCCCGTCGGGGGGAACCCCACGGGCTATCACACCGGCGGCTACGGTCAGGTCAAGAGCTTCACCGGCGACCGCTGGATGGCCGACATCAAGCTGACCAGCCTGTTCAACAGGAACGAATTGAAGGTGGGCGCCCACGCCGAGCTGAACACGTTCGACCAGTCCCGGTACTACTCGGGGCCCCTGGGCGAGCGCAGCCTGATCCAGATCTTCCCCGGCTATGGCGTCCTGGCGCCCTGGACGTTCTTCACCCTTCCCAGGGGGACCTACGCGTCGCAGTTCGATCCCAACCGGGGCGGCGATCCCACGCCCCTGTCGGATCCGAACGGGAAGTACTACCAGAATCAGCTGAACGCCAACGTGAAGAGCGTCAACACCGCCTACTTCATTCAGGACTCGATTCATCCCCTCCCGAACATCACCGTCGACCTGGGCCTGCGTTACGAGAACCAGCGGATGTACGACTTCCGCGACACCGAGTTCCTCGACCTGGCAAACCTGGGGCCGCGTATCGGAATCGTTTACGACCCCAGCAATGAAGGCCAGACCAAGCTGTTCGCGAACTACGGTCAGTTCTACGAGACGGTGCCGATGAACCTGGCCGCCCGCTACTTCGGCGGCGAGGGGATCGTGCAGCCGGCCTACGGCATCGCCAGCTGCAATCCTCCGGTGGGCCAGTGGAAGGGGACAGGCGGGGAATGGAATGGCTGCAGCCAGGTCGCGACGTTTTTCGCCAACGCCGGGGCTCCCTATCCGGTGCAGCAAAATATCAAGGGGCAGTATCACAACGAGATCATCGCTGGCGCTCAGCACGCTCTCACGCCGGACCTGGTGGTCGGCGTCAACTACACCCATCGCTGGCTCGGCTCGATCATCGAGGACGTCGGCGCGGATGCGAACTTCCAGGAGACGCTGACGAATCCCGGGAACGTCCCGCAATCGGCGCTCGACAGCGTCCAGAACGACATCACCGCGCACACGGCGACGTTGGGCGGAACGGTCGACCCGGCGCAGAAGGCCATCGTGCAGGCGCAGATCGACTCCTTGAAGACCGAGCTGAACGCGCTGAAGACGGCGGGGCAGGAGCCCAAGGCCGAGCGGACCTACGACGCCTTGACCTTCACGGCGGCGAAGCGGCTGGCGAAGCGCTGGCTGTTCCAGGGCTCGTACACGTACTCGCGGCTGATCGGTAACTACAACGGCCTCTACGACGCCGACAACTCGTACTTCGCGCCGAACGGCGGGAACGCCTACGACTCGCCGGACCTCGTCCTCAACAAGCGGGGGCCGCTGGCCAACGACCGGCCGCACTCGGGGCACCTCGACGCGGCCTACCAGCTGCCCACGCGCGTGGGGGTGGTGACCTTCGGGATCAGCTTCTCGGCCTACTCGGGCGTGCCGCGCAACTATGTCGCCGCCGTCGAGCAGGGGCAGCAGCTGGTCTTCTTGCTGCCGCGTGGCTCCGCCGGCCGGACGCCCACGGTGACCCAGGCCGACCTCAAGATCTCCTACCGACGAGAGCTGACCAAGACGACCGCCGTCGAGGCGTTCTTCAACCTGTTCAATGCGTACGACAATCGCACTGCCCTGTTGATGGACGACAACTACACCTTGGACACGGCGGGGGCCATCGTGAACGGCACCCCGGCTGATCTGAAGACCGCGAAGAACGCCGCGGGCCTGCCCATCCAGAAGAACCCGAACTTCGGGCAGCCCATCGCCTACCAGGCGCCCATTCACGGACAGATGGGGTTGCGCCTGATTTTCTGAGCGTGGAGGGGACGAAGTCCCCCACGGATATCGGTCCGGTAGGCCGGGGGCCGGACAGGCGGGCGGGCGGCGGACACTCGAGGGGACGAGAAGGGCGGCATTCTGGGGACGAGCGGGTGGCACGGCGCTCGCTGGTGAGCGGGCCATGCTCGCCCGTGTCTCGTCGGCCACCGTCGTCGGTATCCAGGCCGCGCCCATCGATGTCGAGGTCGACTTCGCGGTCGGCTTGCCCGGCTGCCACATCGTGGGGCTGCCCGACGCCGGCGTGAAGGAAGGGCGCCTGCGCATCCGCGGCGCGCTCGAGAACAGCGGCTTCAAGCTCCCCTCGCGACGAATCACCGTCAACCTGGCACCCGCCGATCTGAAGAAGGACGGGGCGTCGTTCGACGTGCCGATCGCCGTGGGGATGCTGTGCGCGGCGGGGCTGGTGTCGCCCGAGATCCTGGTCGATTCGCTGTTCGTGGGGGAGCTGGCGCTGGACGGCAGCCTGCGGCCCGTGCGCGGCGTCTTGCCCATCGCGGTGTGGGCGCGAAAGAACGGCGTGCGCCGGCTGTTCGTGCCGCGCGCGAACGCGGGCGAGGCGGCGGCGGTCGCGGACGGCTGCGCGGTCATCCCCGTCAGCGGTGTCGGCGACCTGGTGGCGGCGCTGTCGTCGGACGCGATCATCGACGACGCGGCGATCGCGCCCACGGTCGAGGTGAGCGGGCCGACGTTGCCCGATCTGGCCGACGTGCGTGGCCAGGCGGTGGCGCGCCGCGCGCTGGAGATCGCCGCCGCCGGTGGCCACAACCTGCTGTTCGTGGGTCCGCCCGGCTCGGGGAAGACGATGCTGGCGCGCCGGATCCCCGGAATCCTGCCGCCCCTCGAATTCGAGGAGGCGCTGAGCACGGCGATGGTGTACTCGGTGGCGGGTCTGCTGGTGGGCGGGCAGGTGTTGCCGCGCGAGCGGCCGTTCCGGGCGCCCCACCACACGGTGACGGTGGCGGGGCTGGTGGGGGGCGGTCCGGCGTCGCGGCCCGGCGAGATCACGCTGGCCCACAACGGCGTGCTGTTCCTGGACGAGCTGCTCGAATTTCAGCGGCCGGTGCTGGAGGCGCTTCGCCAGCCCCTGGAGGAGCGGGCCGTGAACATCGTGCGCGCGCGCCGCACCGTCGAATATCCGGCCGACTTCATGCTGGTGGCGGCGCTCAATCCCTGCCCGTGCGGAAACCTCGGCAGCCCCGTGCGCACGTGCACCTGCTCGCTGACCGGCATCGCGGCCTATCGGGCCCGCCTGTCCGGCCCCCTGCTGGATCGCATCGACATGCACGTCGAGGTTCCGGCGATTGGTTACCGCGAGCTCTCGGCGGAGGTCCCCGGCGAGGCGAGCGCGGTGGTGCGGGCGCGGGTCATGGCGGCGCGCGATCGTCAGGTGACACGCGGGCGTGTCGGGACGGTGCGCCCGCTCGGCAGCGGCGCGCTCACGAACGCCCGTCTCTCCTCGGCGGCACTGAACGAGCACGGTGCGCTCGACGAGAGCGGCCACCGGCTGCTGGAACGTGCCGTCGAACGGCTCGGCCTGTCGGCGCGCGCCATCACCAGGGTGCGCCGCGTGGCGCGGACGATCGCCGATCTCGCGGGCGCGGACACCATCCGTTCGATGCACATCGCCGAGGCGCTGCAATACCGCGTGCTCGACAGGCCGGTGACCTGAGGCGCGCTTCGCGCGGCGTCGAGGGGTCGGGAAAACCACGCGCGCCACGCAACCCCCGTCGCTTCGATCCGAAGCCTTCTCCTCGCACTCACTACAAAAGGAGAGACCATGTCGAGCGTCAAGGAAAAGCTGAAGGCCGTGTCGGCGGCGATCGCCGCGATCGAGAAGCAGTTCGGGAAGGGCGCCATCATGGCGCTCGAAGGGGGGGAGGTCGCGGACATCGGGGTCATCCCCACCGGCTCGGTGGGGATCGATCTGGCGCTGGGCGTGGGCGGTCTGCCGCGCGGCCGCGTGGTCGAGATCTACGGACCGGAGTCGTCGGGCAAGACGACGTTGACGTTGCAGGCGATTGCGCAGGCCCAGAAGGCGGGGGGGGTGTGCGCCTTCATCGACGCCGAGCACGCGCTCGACGTGACCTACGCCAAGAAGCTGGGCGTCCACATCGACGAGCTGCTGGTGTCGCAGCCCGACTGCGGCGAGCAGGCGCTGGAGATCGCCGACAAGCTGGTGGGGACGGGCGCGATCGAGCTGATCGTCATCGACTCGGTGGCGGCGCTGGTTCCCCGCGCCGAGATCGAAGGGGAGATGGGCGACGCGCACATGGGCCTGCAGGCGCGCCTGATGAGCCAGGCGCTGCGCAAGCTGACGGCGGCGACGGCACGCACGAACACCTGCGTCGTCTTCATCAACCAGCTTCGCCAGAAGATCGGCGTCGTGTACGGGAATCCCGAGACCACGACGGGAGGCAACGCGCTGAAGTTCTATGCGTCGGTGCGTCTCGACATTCGCAAGACGGGCGTGCTGAAGAACGGCGAGACGGTCGTGGGCAACAAGGCGCGGGTGAAGGTGGTGAAGAACAAGGTGGCGCCGCCGTTCCGGGAGGCGGAGTTCGAGATCATGTACGGCGCTGGCGTGAACTGGCCGGGCGAGGTGATCGATCTGGGCTCGGAGGCGAACCTGATCGAGAAGTCGGGCGCCTTCTATTCGTGGAAGGGCGAGCGCTTCGCGCAGGGGCGCGAGAAGGCCTGCGCGTACGTCGCCGAGCACCCCGAGATCGCCGAGGAGGTCCGGCTCAACCTCATCGAGGCCCGCAAGGCCGAGAACCGCTCGCTCGGGGCGCCCGGTACGACGAACGGCGCCGCCGCCTCGGCAGCGGCCTGAGCATCCGGCTCGACGAGCCAGCACGGGCGACCGTCGAGGAACTGCGGACGGCACCCGCGCCGGCCAGGGTGAGGCACCCTTCACCCTGGCGGCGCGTCACACCCATTCGTCGGCCGCGGAGGCGCGCGGGTGAGGCGTCCAGGGTTCACTGTGGCGCTGCACCGACACGCTTCAGGAAGCTCGGGCTACCCCGGCCGCGAATTTGCGATGGCATCGCCTTTGCGATGCTCGCGGCTCCATGCGAGCGAGGGTGGGTTGGCTGTTCGTTCTTCTGGTTGGCTGTGGCGAGGGCGCGCCACCGCTCGATGAGCTGCCGCTGCGGGACGCCCTCCAGGCATCGCCCGACGTCGTGGCGGCGCTCTCGGACGGCGCGCGGGGGCGTCTGGCGGCGCGCTTCGCGCTGGCGAGCGCCGGCGATCCTGGCGCGGACACGAACATTGCGCCGGAAGGCGTCTCGAGCCCGCCCGCGGCGCTGGTTCGTTCGCTCGACACACAGCGCGAGCAGCGCTCTGGCGATCCTCTGATCCTGGGGGAGATCGACGCGGGTGTGGTCCGCCCGTTGCGAGAGGCCGCGCACCCCGTCGGCGAGGCGTCGCTTCCCGCGCTGGAAGGCGAAGCGATCAGCGCGACGGCCGCCGCGCTGGAGGCGCGTGGCCTGGCCGGTGACGCGGGTCGATCGCTGTCCGCGCTGCTGGCGGCGTCGAAGGCCATCCGGCTGCAACGCGTGCTCGGCTGGCCCACGGGCGCCGTGGCCATCGGTGACACGATCTACGTGAACGCCGCCTGGTTGATCGCGCTGGCGCCCGGCGCCGATGGCACGGGTGGTTCGTCCGGTACGGCGGCGGAGCCGGCGGCACCGGCGGCGGTCGCCGCGGCGCCGCCCGGGGCCATAGCGGCGGCCGAGACGACCTCGTCGGCGGCAGGTGCCGATGCTGGCCTGGCTACCGACGCTGGTTCCGTTCCCGATGCCGACGCCGGAGCGGGTGGCAGCGCCGGTTCGACCGGCGACGCGGGCGTCGTCATCGTATTTCCGCCATCGCCGTCGTTCGATGGTGGACAGACGCCGTCGCCTTCGCCGCCCGTGAGCTCCGATGATTCCTGTGCCGCGTCCCTGGACGCCTGTTCGGCGTGCACGGCCTCGTCCGATGACGGCAGCGATGGCTGCGCCAGCAACAGCGACGACAGTGGGTGTGGCTCCAGCGACGACGACAACGGCTGTGATTCCAGCAACGACGACAGCTGCCAGAACAGCGACGACAGCGGCGAGCAGTGCTCGGTGTCCGGCCGCGCGGTCAACCGTTCGCCTCAGCCGCGACAAGAGCGGCACAGGCGGTCGGGCACGCTGGCCGTCCTCGCGGCGCCGCTGGCCTTTCTGTTGAAGCAGAGGCGCGCGTGAGCCCGGCGGTGCGGGTCTGGCTTCGCGTCCACGGACTGCCGGCGGTGCTGCTACCCGACTATTTTCTGCTGGCGGCGGTGGCCGCCGTGCTCACGTCGCTCATCGCGTTGCGCCTCGCCGATCGCGATGGGGCATCGCGCGTTCACGCGGCGCGCGCGCTGGCGTTCGCCTACGTGGCGGCGCTGCTCGGCGGTTACGTGTTCGAGGCCGTCCGCGCGGTGCCGGCCGCCGTCATCGCAGGCTCGTGGCGCCCCATCCTCCACGCCGGCCGCGCCGCTTATGGCGGACTGCTCGGCGCCAGCCTCGCCGCGACCCTTTACCTGGCCGCCGTCCGTGAACCGATCGTGCCGTTCTTCGATCGCGTGGCGATCGGGTGCGGCCTGACGTTTGCCCTGGTGCGAACCGGCTGCTTTCTGGCCGGCTGCGACTACGGCGCGCCGACCGCCGCCCCGTGGGGCGTTCGCTTCCCGCCAGGCAGCGTGGCCGCGGTCGATCATTTCCGCCGCGGCTTCGTTCCGCACGGCGCCGCCAGCCTCCCCGTTCATCCAACTCAGCTCTACGAAGCCGCACTGGGCTTGCTGGCGGCGGCCCTCGCATCCGTCGTCATCCGCAAGCGAGACGCGCGCGACGGCCTCGCCTTCGCGACCTTCCTGACCACCTACGCCATTGGCCGGTTCCTCATCGAATTTCTACGCGCCGACGACGATCGCGGCCACGCGCTCGAGCTCTCGACCGCGCAATGGGTCTCGCTGGCGATTGTGTCGGGCCTCGTGTTCGCCGCGCTCAGAGGTGCTGTACGAGCACGCCCATCTGCGGCTGATCGGCCCCGGTCGTGGCGTTGGGCTCGACGGTGAAGATGTAGTTGGGCCCCCACCAGGGGCCGGCGCCCCACCAGGTCCAGCCCAGATAGACGTCGGCGTATGTATCGATGTGGGTCAGCATGTCGTCGATGGCGGCCAGGCACGTTTCGTTCGGCCCGCCGCCGAACTCGCCGAGGAAGCCGTGCCGCTTGTTGCCGCGCAGCCAGGCGGTGAAGGCCGTGAGGCGGGTCGAGCCCGTGTTGGAAGCGACGCAGGTGCCGGAGGTCCCGGAGCCGTCGGAGTCCATGTACTGGTGCGCCTCGAACGCGAAGTTGTCGGCGGGGTCGACGATGTTCAGCAATTGATTCCCATTGGGCGAGCCGTACCAGGTGTCGTTCCAGCCGGAGGCGGTGTCCCAGCCGTTGCCCGAGACGGTGATCAAGTTCAGCGCCCCCGTGGCGCGGATGGCCTGGATCGCGCCGTTTGCCGCCGCCACCCAGTCCTCCGTCCGCAGCTTCTGCGCGCCGGCCACGCTCGCGTCGTCGCTGTGCGGCTCGTTCATCAGACCGAAGTCGATCTTCGTGTTGTCCTTGTAGTGATCGGCCAGCTTGCCCCAGAAGTCGGCGAAGTCGGCGGCCGTCACCGTGGCGTACCCGATCAAGACGTCGTCATAGCGGGCGTAATTGTGGGGGTCGAGCAGCACCCCCGACCCCACCGCCAGGGTGTAGCTCACGATGTCGTCCAGTCGCGCCAGCTCGGTCTCGTCGAAGGGGCCGCTCAGCGTCGGCTGCACGCGCTCCCAGCGAAAGGGGATGCGCATGATCGTCATCCCCTTCCCCACGTAGTAGTCGACCTCGGCGTGCGTCGGGTAGGTGTAGTCCGCGCCGAACACACCGGGGACGGCGCTGCCGAACTCGGCGCCCGACAGGCTGACCCCGCGGCGGGTGAGCACGCTCGGTCCGATCGGATCGAGCGGAATCGCCGGCTGGGGATCCGCCGCGCAGCCCCCCAGCGAGCCGGCGGAGAGCAGGGCCACCATCGTCAGGGGCACCCGGGCACGCGAAATGAGCGAGCAAATTGCGCGGAATTTCATGGGATCGGACCATGTTAGCCGACGGCGGCCCGGAAGCGCTCATGGCGCCCCCGCTCCCGAGGGAAGCGGTCGGGGATGCCGAGGGATGCTGACGATGGGGAGCCCCCGTCGTAGACTGCGCGCCGTGATCGACATTCGCTTGCTTCGTGAAAAGCCCGAAGAGGTTCGGGCCGGGTTCGATCGCCTCGGCGCGGTCGTCGACTTCGACGGTGTGATGGCGCTGGACGGCCGGGTGCGCGACCTGAAGAACGAGTCGCAGAGCCTGCAGGCCGAGCAGAACAAGATGTCGAAGGACATCGGCCGCGCCGCTCCCGGCGAGGCGCGCGAGGCGGCCAAGGCGGCCAGCACGGCATTGAAAGAGAAGATCGAGAGCCTGGCCGGCGCCCTGGCGCGGGCCGAGGCGGAGCTCGACGAGAAGCTGCTGGAACTGCCGAATCTTCCCCACCCGTCGGTCCCCACCGGCAAGGACGACAGCGAGAACGTCGTGCTGCGCGAGGCGGGGACCAAGCGGACCTTCGACTTCCCCGTCCAGCCGCACTGGGACCTGGGCACGAAGCTGGACGTCATCGACTTCGAGCGCGGCGTGAAGATCTCGGGGTCGCGGTTCTACGTGCTCAAGGGCTGGGGGGCCCGCCTGCAGCGGGCGCTGATCACGTACATGCTCGACCTGCATACGGAAAAGCACGGCTACACCGAGGTGTATCCGCCCTACATGGTCAAGCGCGAGTGCCTGGTGGGGACGGGCAACCTGCCCAAGTTCGGCGAGAACCTGTACCGCGACGCCGAGGAGGACTTCTGGTTCATCCCCACCGCCGAGGTGCCGGTCACGAACCTGTACCGCGACGAGATCCTCCCCGAGGCTTCCCTGCCGGTCCGCCACGTGGCGTTCACGGCCTGTTTCCGGCGCGAGCAGATGGCCGCCGGGCGCGACACCCGCGGCATCAAGCGCGGCCACCAGTTCGACAAGGTCGAGCTCGTGAAGTTCGTCCACCCCGACACGTCGATGGACGAGCTCCCCAAGCTGCTCTCCGACGCGGAGGACGTGCTGCGCGGGCTCGAGCTCCCCTACCGGGTCATCCAGATGTGCACGGGAGATCTCTCTTTTTCGGCCATGGCCAAGTACGACCTCGAGCTGTGGGCCCCGGGCCAGAACGAATGGCTCGAGGTCAGCTCGTGCTCGAACTTCGGCGACTTCCAGGCGCGCCGGACCAAGATCCGCTTCAAGGAGGGGGGCGAAAAGGGGAAGAACCGCTTCGTGCACACGCTGAACGGCTCGGCGCTGGCGCTGCCCCGGACCTTGATCGGCATCATGGAGACCTACCAGCGCGCCGACGGCCGGATCGACGTGCCGGCGGCGCTGCGCCCGTACATGGGGGGCGCCACCATCCTGGGGTGACCCGCGCCGCGTCCGGAAATCGCAAAAAAGGCCGTGGGCTACATTGCCCTTATATTTTGCCCGCCGGCGCCGGGCGGCGCGCAGGCGGCCTAACCACCCGTAACCTTTGATCTTGCTCGGTATTTTGATACAGTTCTGGCCTTAGTCATGACGAAGGCGGACCTTATCGATACGGTGGCGGAGAAGCTGAAACTGCCGCGTGGTCGCGCCGAACTGCTCGTGGCCCAGGTCTTCGACAGCATGGTGGAGGCGTTGCGCCGTGGTGACGGCATCGAGATTCGCGGCTTCGGCAGCTTCTCGATTCGCGAGTACAAGGAATACGAGGGCCGCAATCCCCGCACCGGCGAGACGGTGCATGTGAAGCCGAAGCGGCTCGCGTTCTTCAAGGTCGGCAAGGAGCTGCGCGAGCGCGTCAACGAGGGGCGCAGCGACACCCCGGCCGGCAGCTCCAGCGGCAACTCGAACGTCGGCTGAGCGCGGCTCGCTCGGCGCAACGCCGATCACGACTAGCTGATTCGCCAGGCGGTGCCGGCGGCGCTGTCCATCAGCTCGATTCCCTGCGTTTTCAGGGCGTTGCGAAGCTCGTCGGCGCGCGTGAAGTCCTTGTTGGCGCGCGCTTGGGTCCGCTCGACGATGCGCATTTCGATGGCGACGGCGTCGATGCCCCGCTGCTGGCAGAGGCGGGCGCGGCGCGCCAGCAGGAACTCGGACGGCACGCGCCGGAAGATCCCCAGCGTCTCACCGCACGCGCGCAGCTCATCACGCAGCCGGGCGAGCGTACGCTGGCGAACATTCTTGGGCGCGGACTTCGGCTCGTCGAGCAGCTTGTTCGCCAGCACGAATGACTCGTACAGATGGCCGACCGCGGCGGCGGTGTTGAAGTCGTCGTCCATCGCCTCGCGAAACGCGGCCCTGGTCCGGTCGGCCGGCGCCACCACGGGGCCCTCGGTGGGCGCGCCCGCCGGCACCGCCCCGTCGAGCCGCTCGAGCGTCCGATAGAAATAGTCGAGCCGCGCCTCCGCCTCGTCGAGGTCGGGGAACGTCGTCTCCCCGACGGCGTCCTTGCCGATCTCGAACGACACGGGGCTGCGGTAGTGGACGCTGACGAACAGCAGCCGCAGCGCCTCGAGGTCGTGGGTCTCCCCCACGCGCCGGATGCTGACGACGTTGCCCAGCGACTTCGACATCTTCTCGCCGCCGAAGTTCACCATCCCCGAATGCAGCCAGTGCTGCGCGAACGTTCCCAGGCCGAACGCCCCCTCGGACTGCGCGCGCTCGTTCTCGTGGTGGGGGAAGATCAGATCGGCGCCGCCGCCATGGATGTCGAACACGTCGCCCAGGAACGTGTGCGACATCGCCGAGCACTCGATGTGCCAGCCGGGACGCCCCGGGCCCCATGGGCTCGGCCACTGCGGCTCGCCCGGCTTCGCCGCTTTCCACAGCGCGAAGTCGAGCGGGCTCTGCTTCTGCTCGCCGATCTCGATGCGTGCGCCCGACTTCAGATCGTCGGTGCTCTGCCCCGACAGCGCGCCGTACGAGGGGAAGCTGCCCACCGAAAAATAGACATCGCCGCCCGCTGGATAGGCGAGGCCGCGCTCGCACAGCCTGGAGATCAGCTCGATGATCTCCGAGACGTGGGCGGTGGCCAGCGGCTCGGCGTCCGGGGTGGCGATCCCCAGCGCCGCCTGATCGGCCGCCATGGCGTCCATGTACTTGCGCGCCACCGCCTCGGCCGAGATCCCCTCCTGGCCGCTGCGGCGGATGATCTTGTCGTCGATGTCGGTGACGTTGCGGACGAACCGCACCTCGAAGCCCGAGGCGCGCAGGTGACGGACGATGACGTCGAACGCCACCAGCATGCGCCCGTGGCCGACGTGACAGATGTCGTAGACGGTGATGCCACACGCGTAGAGCCCCACCTTGCCGGGGACGAGGGGCACGAAGTCGATCTTGTGCTTCTGGCGCGTGTCGTAGATGCGAAGGCTCATGCTGTTCTTCCGTCGGGTCGCTAGGCGGTGCGGGGCTTCGGCCTGGCGTTCGTCCGGGCCCGCAGCAGTCCGACCAGGTTCACGCTGGCGAACGCGATCAGGACGACGGCGATGGCCGCGTCCGAGAAATGCTCGCGCGGCGTCTCCGCCTCGACGATCAGGAAGGCATCGGGCGGGATCTGCACGGTGCCCAACGTTCGAATGGTATCGAGGCCCACCAGCGCGCGCGGGCCACCGGCCGCCGGCCCGCCGGCGTCGCCCGCCCGCACCGCCAGCGCCGTCCCCTCGACGCTGACGTCGGCCAGCCGCGCCTTGACCGTCTCGCGCACGTCGCGCAGGTCGGACTGATAATCGATGGCGGCGAGGTCGTTCATCACCCGATCGCGCTCGCCCGCGGGCACCGCCACCACCCAGGTCTGCCGGTCCGCCGACTCACGGCCCGGGCGCAGCACCTGCGCGCCGTGCGCCACCAGCGCCGCGCGCGCCAGCTCGGGGTTGGCGTAACGACCGACGGGCAGCCCCACCTCGACCTCCCCCGGGTGCACCAGCTCGAAGGCCAGAATGTCGTTCGGACCGAGGGTGACGTTGTCGCCCGCCAGATCGGGCAGCGATGCCGAAGGAGAGATCCCCGCCGTCACGATGCGCCGGACGTCGTCAGGCTTGAAGAAGTGGGTCGCGCCGACGTGGCTGGCGAAGTAGCTGCGGATCGCGTCCTCGAACGGCAGGTCCGAGAACCGCATCAGCCGCCCCTCGAACACGTCGGCCTCGGCGCGGAAGCCGGGCAGGGGGTTCTCGCGCCGGTGGACGAAGATGCGGCTCTGCGTGCCGAACAGGCGAAAGAACTCGGTGAACGTCCACGAGCCCTTGGTGTCGACCTGCAGCGCGCTCTCCCGGTCGGGGGTGCCGTGGATGCGGACGACGTGGTTCGTCCCCTCGGCCAGCACGGCGCGCCCACGGTCGCTGGCCATCAGCGCGCGCGCGTCGCCCAGATCGGCGGCCCGCGGCGAGGTCAGGAAGAACGTCAGGTCGGCCCGCGTCTTGATGACGAGGAACAGCGCCAGCAACGCCGCCGCGACGGCGAGCGCGGGGTGGCGCGTCCGAGGGTTCGGAATATCGGCGAACTCGTCCACCTCGCTGGGGCCGGTGGGTGTGGGCCGAGGACCTGTCTTGGCCGGGTCGTCCATGGACGTCAAAAAGCCGGCGGAGATTAGCACAGTTGCTGGGCCCGCTCCGGGGCGACGCGGCTTGCCCGGTTTCGGTGATTCCTATAAGACGGCGTCCTCATGCGAGGGACCTTCGTGCGTGCGCTGGCGGCGCTCGCCGTCCTGGCGGCGGCCAGCTGTGGCAAGGCCCGCACGCCCGAGGAGGCGCACCGCAAGCTTTGCAAGGCGGTGGCAGCGGGCGACGCCTCGGCGCTGTTCGAGGCGCTCGATCAGAAGAGCCGCTGGGCCTGGATGACGGTGCAGAAGTCGCACCGCGAGGCCTACGACATCATCCTCAGCAACTATCCCGAAGGGACCGAGCGGGAGCGCGAGCTGCGGCGCTTCGAACGGGGCGCCACCCTGGGCAGCGGCCGGGCGCTGTTCGTCGAGGAGGCAGGGCCGCCGGCGCTCGCCACGGCGCGGCCGCTGTGCGCCGGCGAGGCCCGCTTCGAGCTGGCCGCCGATGGGCAGAACGCGACCGCGCTGCTGCCGTCGGGGGCGCGCGCGCCGCTGCGCCTCGGCCCGAACGGAGGCTGGGGATTCGCCGGGCTCGCCGACGACGCCGAGGATCGCCAGAAGCGGGCGCTCGCCGACGTCGATCAGGTGCGGGTCAGCGCCGCCGACTACGAACGCGCCGCCACCCGCTCCGCGAAGTAGGCGTGCGAAGTAGGCGTACGAAGTAGGCGTACGAAGTAGGCGTGCGAAGTAGGCACGCCCGGCGGTTTCTTGCCGTCAGGTCCGAAAATGGCCAGCTCGCGCGGCGCTTCGGCGCTAAGCAGGACGGGTGTCGAGCAGCGACGACAGCCGGGACGACAGGCGCTACGCCGCGCTGAAGGCGCGTGACCCACGCTTCGACGGGGTGTTCTTCGTCGGTGTCACCACCACCGGGATCTACTGCCGCCCGGTGTGCGTGGCGCGGACGCCGGGACGCGATCGCTGCCAGTTCTTCGACGAGGCCGTCCAGGCCGAGAAGGCCGGCTTTCGCGCCTGCTTCCGCTGTCGCCCCGAGGCGGCACCCGGCCTGGCGCCCATCGACGCGCGGTCGCGCATGGTGCGCGCGGCGCTGGCCCGGGTCGACGCCGGCTTCCTGAACGAGGGCTCGGTGGAGACGCTCGCCGCCGCGCTGGGGGTGACCGCGCGTCACCTCCGTCGCACCGTGAGCGACGAGGTCGGTGCGTCGCTCGTCGAGATCGCGCAGTCGCGCCGCATCGCCATGGCGCGGCGCCTGCTGGCCGACTCGCGGCTGTCGACCGCCGAGATCGCGTTCGCCAGCGGCTTCCGCAGCGTGCGCCGGTTCAATGCGCTGTTCGCGCAACGGTTCGGGCGCGCGCCGTCGCGGTTCCGGCCGCGCGGAGCGGCCCGCGCGAAGGCAGGCGCGCCGGTCGCCGAAGCCTCGCTGGTGCTGCGCTTGCCGTTCCGGCCGCCGTTTCACTGGCGCGATCTGCTGGCGTTCCTGGGGGCCCGCGCCATCGCCGGCGTCGAGGCGGTGAGCGACGACATATACCGGCGCACCGCCCGCTTTGGCGACGACGTCGGGATCATCCAGGTGTCGATGGACCCGCGGGGCGCCTCCCTGCGCGCGGCCATCTCGACCGGGCTCGTCGACCACCTGATGAAGATCGTCGTGCGGCTGCGCGCGCTGTTCGATCTGGACGCCCGCCCCGATCTGGTGGGCCAGCACCTGGCGGGGGACGCCTCGCTGAGCCGGTTCGTTCGTGACCTGCCCGGGCTGCGGCTGCCGGGCGCGTTCGAGCCGTTCGAGGCGTCGGTGCGGGCCATCCTGGGCCAGCAGATCTCGGTGCGCGCGGCGGCGACCCTGGTGGGGCGGCTGGTGGCTCGCTTCGGCAAGCCGTTCGCGCCGGTTGGCGACGCGCCGTTGACGCACACGTTCCCCACCGCGCGCGAGCTGGCGGCGGTGGGCGTGCCCGCGCTGGCGTCGCTCGGGTTGCCGGCGACGCGGGCGGCGACCTTGCAATCGCTGGCCGAGCTGTTCACGTCGGCCGAGTTTCTGCGCGCCTTCGAGACGGGAGAGCGCGCCGAGGTCACGCGTCGGCTGAAGGAGGTTCGTGGTATCGGGGACTGGACGGCGGAGTACGTGGCGATGCGCGCGCTCCACGATCCGGACGCGTTCCCGGCGGGCGATCTGGGGATCTTGAAGGCGCTCGGCGGGATGACGCCGAAGGCGGCCTCCCTGCGCGCCGAGGCCTGGCGCCCCTGGCGCGCCTACGCCGTCATGCACCTGTGGTCTTCACTGGGCGTGCAACAGGATTCGTCGCCGCCGTCAATCGCCATCGCCAGCGCCAACGAAAGGGAAGCCATATGATCTTCGCCGACATCGAGAGCCCGATTGGCCTGCTGCGCATCGTCGAGGACGAAGGGGCGCTCCGCAGCCTCGACACGGTCAAGCACCGCACCTTCGACACGCGACCGTGCGGCGAGCCGGGGCAGTCCGCGCTGCTGAAGCGCTGCGCGCGCCAGCTCGAGGAGTACTTCGCCGGCGCGCGCGCGACGTTCGATCTGCCGCTGCGCCTGGAAGGCACGGCGTTTCAGCAGCGGGTGTGGCAAGCGCTGCTGACCATCCCGTTCGGCGAGACCCGCAGCTACGCCGAGCAGGCGCGCGCCATCGGTCGGCCCACCGCGACGCGCGCCGTGGGGGCGGCGAACGGGCGCAACCCGATCTCGATCATCGTCCCCTGTCACCGCGTGATCGGCAGCGACGGCAGCCTGACCGGCTACGCGGGGGGCGAGCCCACCAAGCGCTGGCTGCTGACGCACGAAGGGGGGACTGCCCGTGGGCCGCAGCTGGATTCGTGGCAAGCCGTCGCGAATCCGTAGTACGACGACAGCGTGCCATGGCACGATCCAGGACGGCGGTCATCTCGACCCCGTCGCGATCAACCTCAAGTGACATATGTCGCCAAGGGTCTTGAAATCGCGATCATGCGCCAGCACCTCGACGTCGTGTTCGAGCGCGACGGCGGCGATCAGACAATCCACGGTCCCGCGGACCGAGCGCCCCGCGGCTCGGCAGCGCCGGAAAAGGTCCGCGGCATGCTCGTAGGTTTCGGGGTAGATCGGCTCGACTCGATGACAGGTGCGCATCAGCTGCCCAAGCTCACCCAGGGTTCCCTCGTCGCGCCCTCCTTGTAGAACCTCCTGAACGACGACGCCGGTGACGAACAGCGGCTCCCCACGTTCGAACGCGGCAGTCAGGATACGATCCGGCGCCGAGCCCGTTGCGCGAAGCCACTCGATCCACGCGGAGGTGTCCACCAGCACTGAGTAGTCCCCTACCGAGCAGTCCTCATCTCGGAGAGATTCCCGGTCCAACCAGACCCTCGCAGGCGGGCCGCTAGCCGGCGCTGCTCCTCACGATTGACCATCTCCTCCAGAGCCCGACCGAGAATCTCACGCGTGGTCCGGACGCCGGTGAGCTTCCGAGCGCGGGCCAGCAGACGCGTGTCGACGACCACGTTGGTGCGCTTCATACACCTTTTGTACACCACCACGGATAGCGCCGCCAGCTCGCGCTGGAACGAGAGCGACGCCCACCGGTCTACAGCTCACCTGCTAGGCTGTGCGACCCATGTCGCCGCCACCGCCCGTCACGCGCCCGCCCGAGGCGCCGCTCGCCGTCCGCCTGAAGGCCAGCGCCCACCATTCGGGGAAGGCGCTGGGGCTGGTGTGGCGCTCGGCGCCCGCGGGGGTGGTGACCTTGGGGGTGCTGACGATCGTCGCGGCGCTGCTGCCGCCGTTCATCGCCTACGTGGGGAAGCTGATCATCGACGCCGTGATGTCGACGCGGGCCGACGCGCCAGGCGCCGCGCGCGAGCTGGTGGTGACGCACGCGGTGCGCCTGGTGGCGCTCGAGCTGGGGGCGGTGGTGCTGCTGGCGGGGACCGAGCGGGTGCTGGGGCTGGTGCGCCAGGTGATCGGGCTGCGGCTGGGGATCGACATCAACGTGCGCATCCTCGAGAAGGCGCTGCGGCTGTCGCTGCGCCACTTCGAGGACGCCGAGTTCTACGACAAGCTGACCCGCGCGCGACGCGAGGCCTCGACCCGGCCGCTGTCGCTGATTCAGAGCAACTTCCAGGTGATCAGGAACGGGCTGACCCTGGCCGGCTACATCGCGCTGCTGGTGGGCTTCTCGGGGTGGATGGCGCTGGCGCTGCTGGTGGCGACCATCCCCGCGTTCGTGACCGAGACGCGCTTCTCGGGCGCGGCGTTCCGGCTGCGCAACTGGCGCTCGCCCGACGCGCGCAAGCTGACCTACCTGGAATACGTGCTGGCGAACGACGAGCACGCCAAGGAGGTGAAGCTGTTCGGGCTGGGGCCGCTGCTGCTCGAGCGCTATCGCCGCATGGCGGAGACGTTCTTCGCCGACGACAGGCGGCTGGCGGTGCGGCGCGCCGCCTGGGGATACGGGCTGTCGCTGGTCAGCACCGCCGTGTTCTACGGCTGTTACGCCATCATCGTGGCGTCGACGGTGCGCGGCCACCTGACCCTGGGCCAGATGACGCTGTACCTGGTGGCGTTCCGGCAGGGACAGCAGAGCTTCCAGGCGGTGCTGTCGGCGGTGGGCGGCATGTACGAGGACACGCTGTACATGACGAACCTGTTCGACTACTTCGCCATCCCCACCGAGCCGGAAGGCACGGCCCTCGTCTCGGCGGACGCGTCCGCCTCGCTGACCAAGGGAAGTATTCAGGCCGAGCAGGGGATCCGCTTCGAGGACGTCGGCTTTCAGTATCCCGTGGCCGACAACGCCTCGTCGGGGCGGTGGGCATTGCGCGGCGTGAACGTGTTCATCCCCAAGGGGGAGAGCCTGGCGCTGGTGGGAGAGAACGGCGCAGGCAAGACGACGTTCATCAAGCTGCTCACCAACCTGTACCAGCCGACGGAGGGGCGCGTGCTACTCGACGGGCGCGACCTGCGCGCGTGGGACGAGACGGCGCTGCGGCGGCGTATCGGCGTCATCTTCCAGGACTTCAATCAGTATCAGCTGGTGCTGCGCGAGAACGTGGCGTTCGGCAGCGTGCAGCACCTCGACGACGATCAGCGCGTCGGCCGCGCCGTCGAGCAGGGGGGCGCGCGCGAGCTGGTGGCGGGGCTGGCCTCGGGCCTGGACACGCAGCTCGGCCGCTGGTTCTCGTCGGGGGTCGAGCTGTCGGGGGGGCAGTGGCAGAAGGTGGCGCTGGCCCGCGCCTTCATGCGCGACGAGGCCGACATCCTGATCCTCGATGAGCCGACGGCGGCGCTCGACGCCGAGGCGGAGCACGCCGTGTTTCAACGCTTCCGGGCGCTAGCCGCCGGGCGCACGACCATCCTCATCTCGCATCGCTTTCCCACCGTGCGCATGGCCGATCGCATCCTGGTGCTGGAGGCGGGGCGGGTCGTCGAGGACGGCAGCCACGCCGCCCTGCTGGCCGCGGGCGCCCGTTATGCCCACCTGTTCAACCTGCAGGCCGCCGGCTACCAGTGACGGTCGCGAGGCGCGTTCGAGCGCCCGGCCGAGCTTGTTCAACATCGTCCGCACGGCGCCGAGGTCGGAGCCGTGATCGCGCTCGTCACCGCCGCTGATGTGAGTGGCGTCGGTGTTCACCACGTTGCCCAGGAAGCGAGCGTCCTTGGCCGGGGGGGCGAGGACGTGGAACGCCTGGGAGATCGCCGGGATGACGAAGTCGTGCGCGTAGGGCTCGAGCGCGGGCAGCACCGCGGTCTGCTTCGAGCCCTTGGTGAACAACGTAGCGACCGTCTGGTGCAGCGGCGTCTTCGCCACGCCCTCGGCCGCTTCGTTCATGGCGATGCGCCCATAGGCGGTGGCCACGGTCGAGAACAGGTCCTTCGCGACGAAGCGATGAACGAGGAAGCGCAGCAGAGGATTCATGCGGGCCTCCACCAGATCCTCGAGCCCCGTATCGGCGCCGATGATCGCCCCGTGAAAGACCTTCGCCAGCGGCAACGCGACGAGGCGGCCCAGGATGGTCCGCGGGTCGTCGAGGTTGGCCGGATTGAGATCGGCGAAGGCGGTCGTCAGGGGGATAGGCGTGCCCCCCGAGCCGTCCGCGAAGGCATCCGGCGACGATGACGCGGCGGCGAGGGCGTGTTTTGCCCCCAGCGGCACCAGGCCGGTGAGCCATTTGCGCGCGGTTCGCAGCACCCCCTCGAAGTTCGTCTTCTTCGGCGGCGTGTCGAGGATGAGACCGTCGAGAATCACGCACAGGGCCGCGATCCCCACCGGCGTCCCCCCGGGCGCCGTCTGGACGACGACGGAGTGCAGCGCCTGGCGGGTGTTCGGATCGTCGCCCCCGACGACCGGAAAACCGATGAGCCCGGTCAGCGCCCCCGACAGTCCCACCGCCACGTTCGCGGCGTTGTCGAGGTTCGCCAGCGGCGAGCCGTGATTGGGCGACTGGACGGTCACCAGCCCCGCGACCGATCGGTGACGTCCCTCCATCAGGTGCTCGTCCATCCAGGCCAGGAAGTTCGCCACCAGCCCCCCCTGGCTGTAGCCGACCAGCACCGCGGGGCCGGTCTCCTTCGCGGTCTCCGCCACCATCTCGTAGAAGCCGACGTACGGGTCGGGCCCATCGGGGCGGCTGAACATCTGAACTTTCCAGAGCGCGGCTATGGGAAACGGCTCCCAGTAGCGGCGCCAGCCGGGGCTCTCGTCGGGCTGCGCCGAGTAGTACTCCGGGAAGTCACGCAGCAGGTCCTCGAACCGGCGCCT
>DASYCK010000295.1:0-1818 GCA_036500205.1 Polyangia bacterium
TGGCGGGGCACAAGAGCCTAAAGGTCACGCTGCGCTATATGCACCTGACCGAGACGGCGCTGCGGGACACGATGCGGTTGCTAGAACAGCGAGGCGACAGCAGGGGCGAGAACGGTCAGGGAAGCGGCGGAGCTGACGAAGTTACGGCACGATAGCGGCACTTTGAAATTTCAGCCGCTGCTCGTGCCGTTTTCGCGTTTGATTCAACTAACTTAGAAAGTGGAGGCGCCGGGAGTCGAACCCGGGTCCGAAGGAGCTCTGCTCATATCACTACGTGCGTGTCCGGCGATTTAGTTTTCGTCGTCGGGGTGGCCCACCGGCGGGGCGTCCCGATGCTTAGCTTTCCCTGTTTCTCATGATCGCGCCGGAAGGCGCTGCGCGATCACCAGCCTGCTAAATGACCGCTCGCTGGAGTCGCAGACACCTCTCCAGGTCGCGGTCTGGTCCGTTCTTTAGGCGGCCAGAGCAAACGAGTTATCGTTCGCAGTTGTTTTTTTTGCCCGTTTTTACGAGGCCTCGGGCGCCTCGGCACGCGATACAAACTTTGCTTACCCTCGTCGAGACCGTTTCGCCCCCTGGAAAAAGTGAGGCTCGACTATACCCGAGCCGACCTGCCCCCGCCGCCCTCTTCGCCCGCTTACATTTCGCCGGGGATCGGTCGATGTCCGCCTTCGGCCCATGCCCGCCACGCCCCCCTCCCCTTCCCCTTCCCCCACCGACTTCGACCTGGTCATCCGCGGGGGCACGGTCGTCACCGCCGACCGGCGCCTCATCGCCGATGTCGGCGTCCGAGGCGCCACCATCGCCCAGGTGGGCGGCCCCATGCTGGGCCGGCGCGAGCTGGACGCGCACGACCGGCTGGTCCTGCCGGGGGGGCTCGACCCGCACGTCCACCTGACCTGCAGCGACGCCACCGAGGCCGACCCCAGCTGGGTCGACGACTTCGAGAGCGGCTCGGCGGCGGCGCTGGCGGGCGGCATCACCACCCTCGGCAACATGTCGTTCGTGCTCCCCTCCGAGACCATCGGCCACCGCCTGGCGGTCGAGGGGGAGATGGCGGCGCGCCAGTCGATCGCCGACGTGTTCCTGCACCCGGCGGTGCTGTCGCCCATGGGGGCGATCATCGACGAGGTGGCCACGCTGCCCGCCCAGGGCGTGACCAGCCTGAAGTTCTTCATGAACTTCCCCTCGTTCGATGGCTTCGCCGGGCAGTTCCTGATGGCGATGCACGCCGCCGGGCAGGCTGGCGTCATCACGCTGATCCACTGCGAGGATCTGGCCACCATCGAGTGCTGCTCGGCGCTGCTGCGGCACCACCCGCACCAGCACGTGCGCGACTTCCCCGAGTCGCGCCCGGTGATGGCGGAGGTATCGGCCACCCAGCGCGCCATCGCCATGTGCGAGGTGACGGGCGCCCCCACGTACATCGTGCATCTGTCGTCGGCGCGCGCGCTGGCGGCGTGCGCCGAGGCGCGGGCGCGCGGGCTGCCCGTGTTCGTCGAGACGCGGCCGCTGTACCTGCACCTGACGCGCGAGTGCTACGACCGCGACGACGGCGCGCTGTTCGTGGCGCAGCCCCCCTTGCGCGAGGGCCCCGATCGCGAGGCGCTGTGGCGCGGGCTGGCCGACGGCACCATCGACACAGTTGGCAGCGATCACGCGCCCTGGACGCGCGAGATGAAGCTGGACCCCAGCGTCGATCTGCTGAACGTGCGCCCGGGGGTTGCGGATCTCGAGACGATGTTGCCGCTGCTGCTGACCGACGGCGTGCTGGCGGGACGGCTGTCGCTGGAGCGGTTCGTGGCCGTCACGTCCACG
>DASYCK010000296.1:0-28952 GCA_036500205.1 Polyangia bacterium
GGGGCCTGCCCCCCCCCCGCCGCCGCGGAACCGGTCAGATGCTGAGCGTGCCGGTCCGGATCAGATAGGCCAGCTTCGCCCGCTGCTCACCATCGAGGATGGTGTGGATCTGCTCCAGGGCCTTCACCACCGCGTCACGCAGCCGTTCGGCGCTGGTGACCCGCAGCTTCGCCCCCTCGCCCGCCTTGGCCTGGTCGAAGGTCTCGCCGGCGACCGCGTCGGCCAGCGCCGACACCGTGCGCCGGCGATCGACCTCGGCCTGGGCGCGCTCGGTCTTGAGCTCGTCCAGGATCCGCGCCAGCTCGCCCACCTGCTTCTCGTCGAGGTCGAGCTTGTAGGCGAGGAACCGCAGGGGGCGCCGCACGCCGAAGGGCCCACCCCCGCCGTCTCCGTCGCCGAACTCCGGACCGCCCGCGGAGCGGTCCTCGCCGGAGCGGCCGGGACCGTGTCCGTGGCCGCCCCACCCTCCTCGCTGACCGCCACCGGGGCCGCAGCTCGCGCCGGCCCAATCTCCGCACGCCGCCTGCTGCTGCGCGCGCCACCACTCGATGATTGCTGGATGCATTCTGTTTTTCCTTCTGCCGAGGCGTTCGCTCCCGGCGGGACATGAAAGCGTGGGCACCATGCCTCACGCGTACCGACAAAAACTAGCCGCGAAAACGCCATCGTCAAGGCGACGGCTCGCTTCGCCGCTCAGGCTTCGCTCTTGCCCCGGCCGTCGAGCGGCGCCTCGCACACCTCGCGCAGCCGGCAGCCTTTGCAGCCCTGGCCACGCCACACGCCATCGAACAGCGCCTGCACCTCGTCCAGCATCCCATGGTCGTCGGTGAAGAATCCCAGCTCGAAGTTTCGCCTGCCGGTCCCCTTCGCCCCCAGCCCCGCCCCCGTCCAGTTCGCGCTGCCCAGGTACAGGTGGGTCCCGTCGATGATGACCGCCTTGAAGTGCACGCGCGGACAGGCGCGCAGCTGCAGGCCGCCCCGGAACAGGCGGGGATGGCGGTCGAACTCCTCGCGAAACGGCCCCGAGGGGGGCGACGCGTGCAGGATGCGCAGGTCGACCTTCTTGCGCGCCAGCTCGTCGAACACCTGCAGCACCGAGCGATACGCCCCGGCGGCGGACGTGCGGGCCCGCCCCGGAACCGCGCGCCCGTCCTCGACCATCAGCTCCTTCAGGTTCGCGGTGGCGATCCAGACGCTGCGGGTCGCCTCCATCACCGCGCGGACGACCGTCTCGTAGTGCCCCCGCCCGGCGACGACGCGCAGGGGAACCGAGCGGCGAGCGCGGGTGAAATCGAAGTCCACGTCGCTATTGTCGCGGGTGCCCGCCGACGCGCCAGTTTCCGGTGCGTGACGGGCCGATGCTCAGGGCGGGACGCCGGCGACCACGGCATCGCCGAGAAAGACCACGATCTTCGGACAGGCGACGATCGCCGTCGGGGCGGCCGAGTAGTCGTTGGTCAGGTCGAGCTTCGTGTGGCTGGCGTCGTGAAGCGACATCTTGAAATAGAACGAGACGGTGCTGTCGAGCAGCTCCGTCGAGTTGATGGCGATGTCGGTGTAGTCCATCGGCGGGGTGGTCAGCTTGCCGTCGGTCCCGGTGAACGTCGCTGCCGTCCCGCGATAACCTGAGCCGTCCGGATTCTTGAACGACTTGTCGAACACCTCGAGGCTGATCGTGCTCCCCTCGTTGACGTAGTAGTAGCGGAGACGAAGCTGGCCGAGCGCGACCGGTTGCGCGGAGGCGTTCGAGAGCCAGATCTCGGCGTGCATCGCCGTGCTGTCGCTGGGTGAGTCGTTTCGGCACTGGATCGACAGCGCGCACGCGGCGCAAACGCCCCCCGCGCCGCCGCCAGCGGCCAGCGAGTTGCCGCCGGCCGAGCCGAGGGCGCCGCCAGCGGCCCCGTCACCGCCCAGGCCCGTCGCGCCACCTGGGGTCGAGCTCCCCCCGCCGCCACCGATCGTGCCGATCACGCCCTCTGGGGTGAAGCCTCCGCCGCCGGCACCTCCCACACCCGTCGTTCCGCCCGTTGCTTCCGCGACGCCACCGGTGCCGAAATGGCTGCTCATCGTCATCAGCTGCCCCCCTGACCCCGAGGGGTCGCTGCCCCCCGCCCCACCCGCTGGGTTCACGTCCATGCCCGGCTTGGGCGCGGTGGCGACCAGATGAAACGCCTCGGGCTTCTCGCATGCGGCCGCCAAAAAGAGCGTGCCGAGGAATCCCCAGCCGAGCGCCGTGATCGCGAGCTTCATCTCTCCTGGTCTCTCCGCCGGCAAACTTAGCAGAGAGATCACCGCGTCAAGCGTCTGGTGGGCCGAGATCGTGCTCGGCCGCCAGCGCCCGGGGGCGCGCGTCGATGGGGACGAGGTCGGGAAGGGCCTTCTTGCCGCCCGCGCCCATCTCTTCCAGGCGCCGCGCGCCCGGCAGGACCCGGGTGTCGAACGAGCCGACGGTGCCGTTGAAAGCCTCTACCGTCCGCCCCAGCGCCGACCCGACCCGCGTCAGGTGCTCGGCGAACGTGGCGAGCCGCTCGTGGAGATCGCGCCCGGCTCGGCTGATCTCCTCGGCGTTGGCCGCCAGCCGCTCCTGCTTCCAGCCCGCGTGAATGGCCTGCAGGATCCCGATCAACGTCGTGGGCGTCGCGATCAGCACGCGGTTCGCGAACGCCTCCTCGATCAGCCCGGGCATCTGTTCCAGCGCCGCCGCGTAGAAGCGATCACCTGGCAGGAACATGACCACCAGCTCGGGCGACGAGGCGAACTGATCCCAGTAATTCTTCGCCCCCAGCTTCTGGAAGTGCGTGCGCACCTGGCCGGCGTGCTGGAGCAGATGCTGCTGCTGCTCGGCGTCCGACTTCGCCTCGAGCGCGCTCAGATAGGCCGCCAGCGGCGCCTTGGCATCGACGACGATCGACTTGCCGCCGGGCAGATGCACGACCACGTCCGGACGCAGCCGCCCCTCGGCGGTGTCGAGCGTCTGCTGCTCGCCGAAGTCGCAGTGCTCGACCATCCCCGCGATCTCCAGCACGCGACGGAGCTGGATCTCGCCCCAGCGCCCGCGCACCGCCGGCGCCCGCAGCGCGTTCACCAGGTTGCCCGTCTCGGCGCGCAGGCGATCCTGCCCCTGCATCAGGAAGCCGACCTGCGCCTTCAGGTCGACGTAGGCCTCGCCCCGCGACCGCTCGAGCGCCTGCGCCTGCTGATCGATCTTGTCGAGCGACTGCCGCAACGGCGTCACCAGGGCGGCGATCGCCTGCTCGCGCGCCGCCAGATCGGTCGCCCCCTCGCGCCTCGCCGCCGCCAGCTTCTCGGTGGCAAGCTGCAAGAACCCCTCGTTGCTCCGTTGCAACGCCTCGGCGGCGAGCGCCTGGAACGTCGTCCCCAGCTCCCCCTTCGCGTCGTCGAGCAACCGACGCTGCTCGGCCAGCCCCCGCTCGAGCTCGCCGGCGCGCGCGGCGATCGCGGCGCGCTCCCCTTCCATGCGGCGGAGCTCCAGCTCGAAACCGTCGGCCCGGCCTCGGGAGGCGTCGGCGGTCCGCCGCAGCTCGTCAGCGGTCGCCGAGGAGGCACGCGCGCGACCTTCCATGTCGCGCAGCATCCGCTCCCCTTCAGCCCGGGTCCGCGCCGCGCCCACCAGCCACCCGAACGCCCCCCCCAGGGCGATACCAGCCAAGATTCCGGCCAGGACCGCGATTCCATCCATGAGACCGAAGACTATCCACTTGTTCAGTGGAACGCAAGATTTGGGAAGCCGAAGTGGCGCCGCGGCGGCGATTTTCGAGCCCGGTGCTCGGAAGCGCTCAGACGGTGTGAGCGGGCAGGTGCTGCCGGACGACGTCGGGCAGCGTCTCGCCGCGATGAAACCAGTGACAGTTGATGAAGCCCTTCGAGCCATCGCGAAAGACCATCAGCAGATCGACGCGATCCGCATGGTGCCAGGACGAGACATCCTGCAGATCGGCGAACAGCCAGGTCCGCAGCCCCTGACCGTCCCGCATGATGATCCCGTTCTGCGTTACGACGACGACCCGCCGCTTCCGGGGCGTGCGAACTTCACCAGACAGCGTCGGTGTGGCGAACACGGCGCAGATCCCCGTCGCCAGCGCCAGCAGCACCACGCCAGCACGGGAGGCACCGCAAAAAGCGGCCGCCACGGTGATCGCCGCCAGCAGTCCGGCCAGGATGGCGCGCCGTCTGGTCATCTCCGCCTGGGCGTCGCGCATGAAGAACGCGACCGCTCCCTCCGGTACGTGACCCTCATCGACACTCAGGAGCGCTTCGATGTCCGTCATGGTAACGACATCGTCATGCACGATACGGACCTGAAGCGACCGCGCGTGCGATCGGCACCCAAAAAGTAACGTCGGCCCGTCGCGGGTGGGGCCGCCTCGTTACTGCAGCGTCAGATCGGCGAAGTTGCCGGTCATCATGAGCGTGGAGAACAGCGCCCAGCCGAGGTTGTAGTAGCTGTCCGTACCCTTGTTCGCGGCGTCGGCCACGAACGCGTAGGCGTCTCCCACCAGCTGCGGTTGGTTTCCCGCCATCGCCGCCACGCCAGCCGGACCGACGAACGTCGAGTTGACGTTCGTGCTGATCGACATCCCCGACGAGACGTTGTACCCGTCCTTGATGTTCACGGCGCCGATGCCGGCGAAGAACTTGGCGATCCCCGTCGAAAATGTGACGGCCCGGGGCTCGTTGTTCCAGCACGCGTCGAGCGCGATGCGGAACGGCGTGCGAGCGGCGTCGTACTTGTAGTCGGGCCCTCGCCCAGCGGGGACCGACCAGTCGGGCACCAGCCCGGTGGTGCTGTTCGTCGCGGCCTGCAGCAGCGAATACGACTTCTCGAGGATCGTCGTCCAGGTGGCGTCCCCGGTGTAGGTGGCGAACGTGCGGTAGTACGCGGGCGCCAGATACGACGGATCGACGGCGTTGGGATACTTGTCGCCCCCCTTGATCGTCCCGTCGGTCTCGAAGTCCCCCTTCGCCATCGTGCCGAGAAACGCCTTTGCGACCGTGGCGTAGCCGCCCCATTGCTTGTCGGCCATCACCAGCGCGAACCCCATGTCCTCGTCGCCGTCGGTGGCGGAGTTCTGGCCGCCCGACGCCACCGTGCCGTTCGAGTTGATGTGCCAGTTCATCAGGCCGGTCGTGTCGAGGAACTTCTGCTCGTACTTCCAGAGCGCGTCGAACGTGTCCTTCTCGTTCATGTAGACGGCGAACAACATCCCGTAGCCGATGCCTTCGGAGACGGTGTCGTTGGCGTTCTCGGGACGCTGGATGCGCATCGTGCCGTCGCCGACGTCGACCAGCATGCGCGCCTTGTACAGCTTCCAGCCGTTCGTCATGTCGTCGTCTTTGCAGGTGGAGGGGTACGAGCAAGCGTTGCTGAAGCGGTGCTGCGGGAAGGGAAAGCTCGCGCCGCCCGCCGCCGCGGCTGGCGGACCAGCCTTGCACGCCGACATGTTCGTTCCACCCGAGCCGGTCGTCACGGCTCCGCCCGAGCCAGTCGCGCCGCCTCCCGCCTTCATGCCCCCCGCGCCGCCATTCGCCGCGCCGCCGGTTGCCGCGCCGCCGGTCGATGTGGCCCCCCCCGTGGCGCTGCTTCCGCCGCTGCTCGTGACGCCGCCGCTGCCGTTCCCTCCACTCGCGGTGATCCCGCCGCTGCCGCGTCCGCCGGTCCCGACGGCGCCCCCGCTGGCCGCGCCGCCGCTCCCCACGGAGCCGCCGCTGCCGGTCGAGCCTCCCGACGCTGACGGGGCGCCGCCGCTGCCGGAGCTCCCGGACCTGGCAGCCGACGAGCAGGCCCCGAAGGCGAGCCCGACCAGAAGAAACGAGTACGGGAACCAAGGAACGCGGGCTTTGCCGCGGGAGAAACCAAAAGTCATCAAGAACCTCTTCGGGGGGAGAGTGGTCGTCGTAGCGCGTCAGGATCCATGGCGCGTCTCCTGGAATACGTGTCACCTCGGCGAACGGGAAGATCGCTTCCCCAGAAAACCGAGAAATTACCGGGTCGGCCGGATGATCTCGCTCTGCCGCAGCGGGCCCTCCCCTGCGCGCCACTGCCCGCCGCCGCCCAGGACCTCGTAGTGAGAGAACGTCATCGGGCGCGTCGCGATCGGCTCGACCGACCCCAGGAAGCCGACGTGCAGGTGGGGCGTCTTGGCGTTCCCCGAGTTGCCGCAGGCGGCGATGAGCTGGCCGCTGCGCACGTGCGCGCCGACGGCGACCTTGACCGAACCCTGCCGCAGGTGACGAAACTCGGTGTACTCGGCGGGCGCGTGCTCGATGATCACGAAGTTCCCGGCCTCGTGTTTTCCCTCCCAGTAGGGGACGTGGTCGATCGCGCCGTCGGCCGCCCAGACGACCCGCCCATCGGCCGGCGCCAGCACGGGTTGACCGAAGCAGGGAAAGTCTTCCAGCCGCTTGCGCCTGTCCTGCGACCGCGCCGTCAGCTTCTCGGCGGGAACGAAATCGAGCGCGAACGACGCGTACCCGACGTGCGTGTCGCCGCTGTCGAATCCCTGGATGACCCCCCAGATCCCCCTGAATGGCAGGCGCAGCTCGACGGTTTGTGGGGGCGCGGCGCCCAGCGCGACGGCCCCGGCAGGCGGCTCGCGCGGTGGCGCTGGCGGCTTCGCGAAGGCCACGGCGAAGGCCCCCAGCACAGCAAGCGCGACCAGCGCGCGACCGATGGCGATATTCATGAAAATCCGGAACTTACCCTGTTTCCGCTCCGCAGGGAGGCGTGTATGGTATGCGCCCTCACGCATCGGGATTTTCGAACGAAAGCTCACGCGAATCATGGTCATTCGTTCCCCGTCATTGGCGCGCAGACTTCCGGTCTGGTGCCTGGTCGCGACGTTCACGCTGCTGCTGGCGGCCGGACGCGCCGGCGCGGATCCGCTGACCGACTCGTTCGTGGGGACCACCAAACACCCCGTTCGCAAGACGACCACGAAGAAGCCGGCCAGCAAGCCGGCATCCAAGGACAAGCCGCGATCGCGGTTCGCCCCCTCCGCTCATTCGCGGGGGGCGTCGTCGAACGCCGACGAGTTCGCGGATGACGCCGGGTCCTCCGGCGACGACGAGGCTCCGCCACGCCGCGCGCGGAAGCCTGCCGCGGCAGCCACGGAGAGCTCGGACGACGACCAGGCCGGCGACGCCGAGGATCAGCCGGCCGCGAGAAGAAGCTCGACCCCCGCTCGCCGCCCTGTCCCCAGGAAGAAGAAGCCGCGCGCGAACGACGACGGGAACGATGACGGGAACGATGATGGGAACGACGAAGGCGATCAGGGTCAGGGCGAGGAAGAAGAAGACGATGGCGACGCGCCGTCGGCCAGCCTCCCCGTCGTCAGCCCACGCATGCTGTCGTTTCAGCTCGGCGGCACGATGATGGGCCGCAACTTCAAGTTCGACGTCCCGTTGCAGCACGAGAGCTCGTTCCCGCGCTTCGGCTTCCTGGTGGGCCTCGAGACGTACCCGCTGAGGCTGCTGGACGACGGGTGGTACCGGACGTTCGGGCTGGCCGCCTCGTACAGCGCCGAGGTCATCGGACAGGCGTCGGTCGCCCAGAGCAATGGCTCGTCGACGGACACGCCGGTGAAGCAGGCGCGCTGGGCGATGGAGCTTCGCTATGCGTTCGAGCTCGGCGACCGGGTGGTGCTGACGCCCGCGATCGGCCTGGACGGAACCAGCTTCACCCTGTCGACGAAGGCGCCGATCATGGCGTCGGCCTGCACCGCCACGCAGATGGTGGCCTGCCTGCCCGACACCCAGAGCCTGCTGTTCGGCGTGGGCGCGCATCTCCGCGTCGCGGCCACGTCCGAGCTGGGGATCTCGCTCGATGGCACCTACCTGCAGGCGCTCCTCGTCAAGAACAAGCCGGCCAACGAGATCGGCTACGAGGCGGGTACGTCCGCGAACGGATTCAACCTGGCGGCCGGGGCGACCTATCTGCTGACCGACTGGCTCGCCGTGCATGGCGAGGTCCCCATCACCCGCCTGACCTTCACCTTTCACAATCCCCCCGCCACCCCGTACAAGACGGCCACCGAGCTCTACTACGGTCTGACCGCGGCCCTCGTCGTGATGACGAAGTAGCGAAATCCCAGGGTCCCGGCGCCGCGCGGCGCCGAAAAAACCACGGCGGGCAGCCCCGAGCCCGCATATTCTATGGCCGCACCACGCGCATGCCCGACGGAGACATTTCACAACGCAAGGCCGACCACCTGGCCATCGCCGCCTCGGGCGAGGCGGACTTCCATCGGCGGACGCTGCTCGATGACGTGCACCTGATTCACACGGCCCTGCCCGAGCGGGCGGTGGCCGAGATTGACCTGTCCACGTCCCTGTTCGGGCGGACGTTTCGCGCGCCGCTGATGGTCACGGGCATGACCGGCGGCACCGAGGAGGCGCGGGAGATCAACCGCGCCCTGGCTGCCGCCGCCGAGACGACGGGCATTCCCTTCGGCCTGGGGAGCCAGCGCGCCATGGTCGAACGGCCCGAGACGACGCGCACCTACGAGATCCGCGACGCGGCCCCCGAGGTGTTCCTGTGCGCGAACCTCGGCGTGGTCCAGCTGGCGCGCATGACGACGCCCGCCGTGCGCGAGGTGTTGCATCGCGTGTCGGCCGATGCGCTGTGCGTTCACCTGAACCCGGCCCAGGAGCTGGCCCAACCGGGGGGCGATCGCGACTTTCGCGGCGCCCTCGACGCCATCCGCCGGGTCACCGGCGAGCTGGGTCTGCCGGTGATGGTGAAGGAGACCGGCTGCGGCATCTCGCCCGCGGTGGCGCGGCTGCTCCACGAAGCGGGCGTCCGCTCGATCGACATCGCGGGGGCCGGCGGAACCTCCTGGACCGCCGTCGAGTCCCATCGCGCCAAGGGGGACGCCCGCGAGCTGGCCCGCGATCTGTGGGACTGGGGAATTCCCACGGCGCCGGCGGTGGCCTGGGCGGCCACGGCGGCGCCCCAGCTCGAGATCGTCGCCTCGGGGGGCATCCGCTCGGGCATCGACGCGGCCCGCGCGCTGGCCCTGGGCGCGCGCGCGGCCGGCGTGGCCCAGCCGGCCCTGCGCGCCGTGCGCGAAGGCGGCAAGCAGGGGGCCGTGACTTTTCTGGCGCGGCTGGCGGACGGGGTGCGGGCGGCCGCGCTGCTGTCCGGCGTCGGGCGCGCCAGCGACCTGGCCCGCGCCCCGCGCGTGATCGCCGGCGAGCTGCGCGAGTGGTTGAGCCAGAGGCCGGCATGACGGCAGGGGCGCTTCGGGGCGGCGTACCGTTCGGACATGGCAAGGTGATTCTGCTCGGGGAGCATGCCGTCGTTTACGATCAGCCCGCCCTGGCCGCCGGGCTGTCGCGCGGCCTGACCGCCACCGCGCGCCACGGCAGCGGACGCCTCACGGTTCCCGCCTGGAAGCTGGAGGTGGCCATGCACGACGACTCGCCGGTGGCGCGCGCGTTCGGCGCCATCCTCGCGCACCTCGACGCGCGCGACGTCGACGTGACCATCGAGGCCGAGCTTCCAGCGCGCGCGGGCCTGGGCAGCTCGGCGGCGTTCGCGGTTTCGATCGCCCGCGCGGTGACGATGCTCCGCTCGCCGGGGCGCGACCATGCCGCCGTGATGGCGGCGGCGACGGAGGCCGAGAAGGTCTTCCACGGCACGCCGTCGGGGATCGATCTGGCCGCCGCGGCGTCGGGGGAGGTGGGGCATTTTCAGCGCGCGACGGGCTGGCGAGCGGTGACCGTCCTGCAACCGATGACCTTGTGCGTGGGCCTCTCGGGCCGCCCGCGCGACACGCACGCGCAGGTCGACGCCGTTCGTCGGCTGCGCGAGCGAACCCCCGCCGCCCGCTCCGTGATCGAGACGATGGGCGCCCTGGTCGGCGACGGGGAGCGGGCGCTGGGGCGCGGCGACATCGACGAGCTGGGGCGGCTGTTCGACGTGGCGCATGGCCTGCTGGCGGCGCTGCGCGTGTCGACCGGCGAGCTGGAAGCGCTCGTTCACGCGGCCCGCGGCGCCGGCGCCATCGGCGCCAAGCTGACGGGCGCCGGCGGCGGAGGCGCGGTCATCGCGCTCGCCCCAGGGCACGAACGGGACGTGATTCGACACTGGAAGGAAGCCGGCTTCGACGGGTTCGTGGCCACCATTGGCACACCCGGGACACCGGGAACACCGAGGGAGAGCGGCCTATCGTGAAGTTGACCTCTTGCACCGCCATCGCCGGCACGAACATCGCGCTCGTCAAGTACTGGGGAAAGCGCAGCGGCACCCTGAACCTCCCTGCCGCGGGAAGCCTGTCGCTCACGTTACGCGAGCTCGACACGCGCACCACCGTCCGCTTCGACGCGCATCGAGGTCCGGTCGATAGCGTTCGCCTCAACGGGCAGGAGGCGGATGAGCCGACGCGCCGTCGCGTGGTGGCGTTCCTCGATCTGGTGCGCGCCCAGGCCGGCATCAGCGCCCACGCGGAGGTGGTCACCGAGAACAGCGTGCCGACCGCCGCTGGCCTGGCCTCGTCCGCCTCGGGCTTCGCGGCGCTGGCCGTGGCCGCCTCGCGTGCCGCCGGATTGAGCCTCGAGCCCGACGCGCTCTCGGTGCTGGCCCGCCGCGGTTCGGGCTCGGCGGCCCGTTCGATCTTCGGCGGCCTGGTCGAGATGCAGGCCGGCGCGAACGAGGACGGCACCGACGCGTTCGCCAGACCAATCCCCGAAGGGGACACCTGGCCGCTGCGGCTGGTGGTGGCGGTGACCAGCGAGGGGAAGAAGGCCATCGGCTCGACCGAGGCGATGCGGCGCACGGCGCAGACGTCCCCCTTTTATCGCGGCTGGATCGACTCGGTGGACGGCGATCTGCGCGACGCCCGGGCCGCCATCGCCGAGCGCGACATCGTGCGGCTGGGGACGGTGGCCGAGCGGAGCGCGCTGCGCATGCACGCGAGCGCCCTGGCGGCGGATCCGCCGATCCTGTATTGGTCGCCCGCCACCATGTCCGCAATGGAAACCGTTCGCCAGCTTCGCGCCGACGGCCTCGATGCTTTTTTCACCATCGATGCCGGCCCCCACGTGAAGGTGCTGTGCGAGCAGCAGAACGCCGCCCAGGTCGAGCTGGCGATGGCGCGGACGCCGGGCGTGCTGCGGACGATCGTGGCGTCGCCCGGCCGCGGAGCGCGTATTCTGCAGGAGATCACGGCATGAGCTCGGAGCTCCGAAATACGCTGCGCGGCAGTCCGGTGGTGGTGGCGCCCGGAAAGATCTTCATCATGGGCGAGTACGCCGTGCTCGAGGGGGCGCCCGCGGTCGTCGCCGCCGTGAGCCGCTTCGCCGTCGGCCAGTACATCCCCGGGTACGAGCCCGACTCCGACTTCGTCGCCGAGGCGGTGCGCGCCACGCGGCTCGGCATCGGCGACCGCGGCGAAGCGTTGCCCAACGGCTCGGTGCTGGTCGACAGCGCCGCCTTCTCGGCGAACGGACGCAAGCTGGGCCTGGGTTCGAGCGCGGCGGTGACGGCCGCCAGCGTGGCGGCGGTGCTCGAGCTGGTGGGCCTCCCCGTCGCCTCGAACCGCGATCTCTGCTTCTCGCTGGCCGAGACGGCGCACCGGCAGGCGCAGGGGGGCGTGGGCTCGGGGGCCGACGTGGCCGCGGCCGTTCACGGCGGCCTGTTGCAGTATCGCCGACCGCCCGGCGGCTATCCGATCACGGAGCGCCTCGAGCGCCCCGAAGAGCTACGCGTGGTGGTGTTCGCCGAGGATCGCTCGTCATCGACGCCCGACCTCATCCGCGGCGTACGGGCCTTCGCCGAGCGAAATCCCTCCGGGTACGCCTCGGCGCTGCGTCCACTGCGCGAGCACGCCGAGCTGTTCGTGGAGGCGTTCGCGGCGGGGAACGTGCCCGATCTGCTGACGACGGCCCGGGCCTTCGCGGTGGCGCTGGGGGATCTGGGCACCTTCTCGGGCGTCCCCATCGTGACGTCCCGCTTCGAGATCGCCTCGAACCTGGCCATCAATCTGGGCGGGGCCGCGAAGCCTTCGGGGGCCGGCGGCGGCGACATCGGCGTGGGGCTGTTCGGCGACGAAGACGCCGCCACCACCTTCGCGTCACGGGTCGAACAGCTCGGCCTGCGGGTCATCGACGCACCGCTCGAAGCCAAAGGCGTGCACCGACGCCAACCGTCGGCCAACATCTAGGCGCCCATGGCAGAGCCCACCTCGCGAATCCCCCGTTTCTATCAGCTGTCGATCGCCGAGCGGCGGAACATCCTGCGCCTGCACGCCGACCTGACCGAGGCCGACTTCGCCGCGCTGGAAGGGGGCGGCATCGATCCAGCGACGGCCGACCAGGTGGTCGAGAACGTCATCGGCGTCTACGCGCTGCCGCTGGGGCTGGGGCTGAACTTCGTGGTCAATGGCGAGGAGACGCTGGTGCCGATGGCGGTCGAGGAGCCGTCGGTGGTGGCGGCCGCGTCGAACGCGGCGCGCATGGTGCGGGAAGGGGGCGGCTTCGAGGCGGACGCGGACGATCCGATCATGACGGCGCAGATCGAGCTGCTGGGCGTGGCCAATCCGACCGCCGCGCGCATCGCCATCGAAGCGGCCGAGGACGAGCTGCTGGCGCTGGCGGCCGCCGCCTTGCCGCGGCTGGTGGCGCGGGGCGGGGGGCCGCGCGGCCTCGAAGTTCGCGCCGGCAAGCACCCGGCGCGCGTGATCGTGCACGTGCACATCGACTGCCGCAACGCCATGGGCGCGAACATGGTGAACACCATCGCCGAATCGCTGGCCGAGCGGCTGGCCACTCTGGCGGAGGGGCGCTCCGGCCTGCGCATCCTCACCAATCTGTGCGATCGCCGGCTGGTGCGGGTGCGCGCGCGCGTGCCGGTGTCGGCGCTGGCCGTGAAGTCGGGCGAGTTCTCGGGCGCGGAGGTGCGCGACGGCGTCATCGCGGCGTCGCAGTTCGCCGAGGACGATCCCTACCGCGCCGCCACCCACAACAAGGGGATCATGAACGGCGTCGACGCGGTGGTGATCGCCACCGGCAACGACTGGCGCGGCGTCGAGGCCGGCGCCCACGCCTTCGCCGCGGCGGGTGGGCACTACCGCCCCCTGGCGGTGTGGCGCGCGGGCGACGACGGTAGCCTCCTCGGCGCGCTGGAGATGCCGATGCCGGTCGGCGTGGTGGGCGGCACGTTGCGCACGCACGCGGGCGCGCGGCTGGTGCAGCGGATCCTTGGCAGCGCCGGCACCTCGGCGACCCGCCTGGCGATGGTGATCGGCAGCGTGGGGCTGGCCTCGAACCTGGCCGCCTTGCGGGCGCTCGCCACCGACGGCATCCAGCGCGGCCACATGGCGCTGCATCAGCGCTCGATCGATCTGACCCGCGCGCAGCAGCTGGAGCCGAGCGAGCACGCGGACCGGGAAGGAGAGCGAGCATGATCAGGCAAGTCTTGAAGGGCGGGCGCGCGGACGACTCGGGGGCCACCCGCACGACGTTCACGCGGACCAAGCCGATGCCGTGGCTCGATCCCCCCGCCGGTCCCTGGACCACCGAGCGCGCCTACGCCTACTGCGACGACTTCGTGCAGGCGCACCACGAGATCTATCCGGTGGCGTCGCGCTTCGTGCCGGCGGAGATCAGGCCGCACCTGATGGCGGTGTACGCGTTCGCGCGCAGCGCCGACGACTTCGCGGACGAGCCCGAGTACGACGGACGGCGCTCGGAGGCGCTGTCGCGGTGGGAGGACGAGCTGAACCTGGCGGCGCACGGCGAGGCCACGCACCCCGTCTTCATCGCCCTCGCCGACACGATGGAGAAGCGCGCGCTCCCCATTCCCCCGTTCGAGGATCTGCTGTCGGCGTTCCGCACCGACATGGACGTGCGGCGCTACTCGACGTTCGGCGCGTTGCGCTCGTACACGGCGCGCTCGGCCGATCCGGTGGGGCGGCTGCTGCTGGCGCTGTTCGGCTACCGCGAGCCCGAGCTGGTCCGTTTCGCCGACGAGATCTCGACGGCGCTGCAGCTGACGAACTTCTGGCAGGACGTGGCCGCCGACGCCGCCCGCGATCACATCTACCTTCCCGCGGAGGATCTGCATTTCTTCGGGGTGAGCGAGGCCGACATCAAGGCGCTGAAGCCGACCAAGCCGATCCGCGATCTGCTGCGCTACCAGGTGGCGCGCACGCGGGCGCTGTACGAGCGGGGGCGACCGCTGCTGGGGATGCTGGGCAACGATCTGAAGCTGGAGCTGGCGCTCATCTGGTTGGTGGGGACCACCATCCTGGAAAAGATCGAGAGCGCCGACTACGACGTCTTCACCCAGCGGCCCGCCATCGGCCGGCGGGACAAGGCCAGGATCATGGCCAAGGCCGCCAAGCATTGGGCGACCCACTTCGATCTCGACGCGCTGAAGCGAATCTGGCCCTGATCGCGTTGCCAGATCGCGATGCAACGAAAAGCGGCATCGATCGCCGCGCGGTGTACGTTTTCGCGACATCAATAGTTTGCGTTTTTTTGATTGAAAGGTTAAACCCCGTCGGGCCGAGGCCCCCCCGGACAGATATCCACGCCAATTCTTAGACAAAGGCAACGCTTCCATATCGTACGTCCCCGCAATGGCACGTACCCGCCAACCGGAAGCAAAACGGAATCGTGTTCAGGGAATTGAATTCGCCTCGCAGCCAGACCGTCTCACGCAAGCTTGCCGCATCGGTGGGCGCCGGACCAACGAGGGCCGGCCGACCGTTTCGTATCGTTGACCATAAACACGGAGGATCCATGAGCTCGATTTCCAGGTTCTTTGCAGTCGTCGTCATTTCCGGCAGCGCCCTCTTGATGGGCTGCGACGCCTCCAAGGCGGAGCTCGACTCGACGAAGCAGCAGTTGCAGACCATCACCACCGAGCGTGACGGTCTGAAGACCCAGCTCGACAGCGCGAACCAGCAGATGACGAGCCTCAAGCAGCAGGTGGCCGACCTTCAGGCGAAGGCCGCCGCTGCCGCCGCTGCGGCCGCCGCCCCCCCGGCCCCCATGGTCGAGGAGAAGAAGGACAAGAAGGGCGCCAAGCACATGGCCGCGAAGCCGGCCGCCACGCCGGCCGCCGCCCCCGCGGTCGCCCCGTCCACCGGTCCCGCCACCGAGACCCGCAAGGGCCGCGGGCACTTCTAGGCCGCTTTCTAAACTAAGAACATCAGGAGAACACCATGAACACTACGAAATACGTGATGCTGGCCGTGGCGACGCTGGGACTCGGCGTCGCTTCGATCGGATGTAGCAGCAGCTCGAGCTGCGCCGACGGCGGCGTGTGTGCGGCGGGCGGTGCCGGGGGCGCCGGTGCCGCGGGCGGCGCGGGCGCGGTGGGTGGCGCTGGCGGCGAGACGACGCTCTTCGCGTTGACGCCCGGCACCTATTGTTTCGACGTCGTCAGCATCAGCCCTGGCGCGGTCGATGGCTGCAGCGCCGGTGTCGCGGCGGTGGTGGGGCACTCCCTTCCCGTCACCTACGACATGACGGCCAAGACGATCTCGGTCGGTACCGATGGCTCGCTGGGCATCGGGATCATCGACAACAACCAGGCGACGTTGCTGCGCGACAGCACGACCGCCGATACCGACGTCCCGGCCTGCACCTGGCATCAGACCGACAGCACGATGCTGCAGATGACCGCGACCAACACCTTCACGGTGTCGGTGACCGAGGATCAGGGGACGTTCAGCACCGCCTGCACCACGGCCGCCATCACCCCATCCGGGGGAGCGTGCACGTCGACCTGGACCTGGTCGATGACGATCACCGGCGCGGCGACCCCGCCGGCCTGTAACTAAGCCCTCCGCGGCTTTGACGACGGCTCGGGCGACGACCAACGTCGCTCGGGCCGTTTTTCTTTCTGGTCCTTGTTGCTGGTGCCTTCAACTTCCTGATTGCGAGACGTGATCTCATGACGAATCGACTTCTTATGGTGGCGACGCTGTTCGCGGGGACCTCGGTGCTGTCGTGCGCGACGGCCACCACCCGCTCCGTCGAGGGGGACGTGGCGAAGGTGCTGATCTCGAGCGATCAGGAGAACCAGCTCGGCCTGCAGCTGAAGACCGACCTGGAACAGAAACAGGGCGTGGTCTACCTGAACGATCCCCAGGTGGTCGGCTACGTGCGCGGCATCGCCGACAAGGTGATCCAGCTGGGCAAGAGGGACCGGGGCGACGTCAACTGGCAGGTCTACGTCATCGACGACCGCAAGACGGTGAACGCGTTCGCCACGCCCGGCGGCTATCTCTACGTCTACCGCGGCCTGCTCGAGATGGCCCAGAACGAGGCCGAGCTGGCCGGCGTGATGGCCCACGAGACCGGCCACGTCGTCGCCCGCCACGCCGCCCGCTCGCTGGTGGCCTCCTACGGCATCGACGCCGTCGTCTCGATGGCGGCCGGGCAGAACCCCGGCCTGATCGCCCAGCTGGCGAGCGGCATCGCCACGAAAGGGCTCTTGCTGGCCCACTCGCGCGAGGACGAGACCGAGGCCGACGAATACGGCGCCCGCTACGCCAGCGGCGCGGGCTACGACCCGCACGGTCTGGTGACGTTCTTTCAGCGGCTGATGCAGCAGTCGGGCGACACGAGCGGCGTCATGACGTACCTGTCCGATCACCCCGCCACGCAAGATCGAATCAATCACGTGAACGCCTTCATCGCGCAGCAGGGGCTAACCGGCGCGGAACTCGGTACCCAGCCCTACGACGTCATTCGGCAGCGCCTGGCGATCCTCCCCACGGCCACGCCAGCAGCCGCGCCATCGTCCGCTCCACCTGTCGCCCGGCCGGCGCCGTCGGCCCCGCCCCCGGCAGCACCTCCGCCGGTCGCGCCGCCCCCGCACTGAAACACGCACGCATCACCGACCGCGACGCGCGTCGCGAACACGCCGCCGTCCGTTCAGCGCGGAATCAGCTCTTGCACCGGCAGCACGAAGCTGCCGGCCAGCGGTCCGTAACCGACGGCCAGCCGCCCGAACGAGCCCGCGTCGAACCAGATTGTGCCCTGCACGGCCACCGGAATCGTGTAGCTGACGGTGCGCCCCGCCTCCAGCTCGTTGAGCGACTGAACGGCAAGCTGCCGCAGCGCCGCCAGCAGCGGCCCCGGCCCGAAGCTGAAGCGCACGATGACGTCCAGCTCGGCGGCTGCCGACACCTGAGGCGCGCTGAACGACAGCGGTTGCCCTTCCGCCAGGGCGATTCCCTTCGAGATGATGACGTCCGCCGCCGCCGTCTCGAAGTCAGAGCGCGAGCGAACGTCGTGGGACGACGCCTGACACGACGTCGCGTTGGCGGACGGCGTGCAACCAGCCTGACCGGGCGCGCACAGATGGATGCACGAGGCCCCCAGCCGCTGGTTGGTGGCGTCAGGGAACACCGTCACGGCGGCCAGCACGTCGCCGAGCGGCAACGGGATCTTGTTGGGGTTCTTGACCTTGAAGGAGAGATCGAAGGCCACCTCCATCTCGGTGGGCGCGGGACGCGGCCCGAAGAAGCCCTGGCAAACCAGCGCCGAGCCGCCCGTGAAGCCGAACGGCGCGGGCACGAGGTCCGGACAGTAGTAGGCCGCCAGCTTCCTCTGCGCGGGCGACTGCACCAGCGTCGCCCCGTTGTAGATGATGGTCGGCGGGCTGACGCCGGCTGCCTCGGTCGAGGCGATGAAGTTGTTGAACGCGGGGCAGCCGATGGCGAGCACGGCGCACGCCGCCATCGCCCCTGCCCCGAACAGCCCCCGAGGTGAAATCCGTCGCCACGACCGCCGCATGAGAGGCATCATTTCATCGCCCATCGTCGCTTGGTCACGCACCGTTCGCAACCCGTTTCGGCCCGGGCTCCGTCGCGTGTCGTCCGGCACAAAACGACCGGAACGGCGTCGATGGCGGTTGACTCTCTCCTCCCTGCGCCAGTATCGTCTCCCCCCGACCCGACCCCAAAATTTCGTGGGGTAAGATCCGGAACCCCGTGCCGATCTACACGCCCGCAACCTCAACCAGGATTCGAGCCATGGCGCACTCTGTGTCCCGTTCCACCATCTTCGCAGGGCTCATCGCGGGCGCGATCGTCGCGCTCGTCGCCGTCCCGGCCGAGGCCAAGAAGAAGAAAGCGGAGCCGACGGAGGACGCGCAGCAGGCGTCCGATACCGAGGGGGGCGAGAAGAAGGCGGACGCGCCGGCGGCTTCCCAGGCGGGTGACACCGAACGTCCCAAGCCGATCCTCGATTCGGGCGAAGAGGAAGCAGGCCCCAAGGCCGACGAGCAGGGCAACGTGTCCTTCGCCGGGGCCCGCAGCGGCAAGGGGAAGATCACCATCCAGGCTCCCAAGAAGGAGAAGGTCAAGGTCTACCTCGAAGGGCGCTATTTCGGCCTCGCCCCGCGGACCATCAACAAGATCCCCGCCGGCGACTACATCGTCGAGATCGTCTTCCCGAACGGCAAGAGCTTGTCCAAGCCCGTTTCGGTCTCCGGCGAGGAAGAAGAAGTCGTTCAGGTCGGGGCCGCCGACGCGGTTCCGGTCTCCCCCGCCGACAAGCCGATGTCGACCGACCAGGCCGACAAGCGCTGGGGCATCGCGAAGACGCTCGGCATCGGCGCCGTGGCAGTCGTCGTGGTCGGCCTGGGGCTCAGCTTCTGGGAGCACTCGGTTCAGAGCGACTACAACAAGAAGGTCAACGACGGTCCCGCCAGCCAGTCGAACAGCGACAAGGCCAACCACCAGGCGGAGCTGGATTCGCTCGCCAGCAAGGGCGACAAGCTCGCGCTCGGCGCCAACATTTGCTACATCGCGGGCGGTGTCGCGCTGGTGACCGCCGTGGTCGTCGGCTACCCGGCCTACAAGGCGCGCAACAACCCCGAGCAGAAGGTCTCCTCGCCCGAGTCCGGCACGAACATGTCCTTCATGTTCGCCCCGACCCCCTCCCTCAAGGGCGGCGCCGCCGGCCTTTCCTTTCAGTTCTAACGGCTTCGCCGCCATGAGGGGGTGTCGCGGCTTCGCCGCCATGAGGGGGGTGTCCCCCCTCATGAGCTCCCCCCCGGTAGGCCGTCGATGCCGGCTCGGCGAAGCCGAGCCTCCCGGGTGCTTGGACTTGCTCGCTGCGCTCGCTCTGATGCTGTGATCGCCGTCGGACGGATTCGGTCGTGTCGGGGCGTTCCAGGCACCGCAGGCTCGTTCGAAGCTCGAAGAACCTGGGAGCGGAGCGGACCACGACTTGGCCGATCTCCTGACGGGAGGCAGGTCAGTGGAGCTTGCCGGTATCCACGACGCGTACGCCGGCGGGCGGTGAGAAGTGAAACGTCCCGTCGGGCAGGTGGCCGTTGATCTTGATGTCGCTGAACAGGATGTCGTTGCTGTTCCCCTGCGGGTCGACGATGAAGGTCTCCCGCACGAAGAAGGTCTCGGGATCGACGACGAACAGCAGCGACTTGACCTGGGCCTGGGGCTGCTTCGGTGACAGCGCGAGAATGTAGTCGCGCGGGCTTCCCACGGGGGCGTCCTTGGCGAAGGTGATGTCGAACTGCTCGGTGAGCTTCCCCTTGCCGGTCAGAAACGCCAGCGCCGCCGGAAGCTGCGACCCTTTCAGGTCCTGCTTGAAGGCCTGCTTGTCCTCGGGCTCGTACAGCCACAGCAGGTCGCCGTCCGACAGGTACATCTTCGGCTCGGGCGTCTTGTAATTCCAGCGCATGCGGCCGGGCTTCTTCAGCAGCACCTCGCCGGTGGAGGGCGAACGACGCTTGAACGCGGCGTTGGTCAACGTCTGGTTGAAGGTGGCACGAAAGTCGGCGGCGCTGTCGTACCGCTTCTGCACGCGATCGACCACGCTCGTCAGATCGAGGCGCCCGGCGGCGGCAGGAGCCGGCGCGAAGGGCGTGACGCCCACCAGGAACAGAGAGAGCAGCGCGAGCAGGGATGTCATGGGGGTGGCTCAGTCTACCCAGGAAGGGGCCGCGGAGCAGTCAGATCCCGGCCGCCGTCACCGGTCTGGGATGAGACGCAGCGGGCCGTTCGAAGATTCACGGTCCCGGGTCGGCTCACCCCGCCTGCTGCAGATACTCGCCCGGGGGCGCCAGCACCTCGCGCGGCTTGGCGCCGTTGCCGGGCCCCACGATGCCGTCGCGCTCCATCTGCTCGACCAGCCGGGCCGAGCGGTTGTAGCCGATCTGCAGGCGGCGCTGGATGTACGAGACGGACGCTTGCCGCGTCTCGCACACGATGGCGACCGCCTGATCGTACAGGTCGTCGTGGAAGTCGTCGGCGGGCGCCCCACCCTCCTCCGCGTCCTCCTCGCGCGGCTTCAGGATGTCCATGTCGTAGACCGGCTTCGCCTGCGTCTTCAGGTGATCGACGACGCGATGGACCTCGTCGTCGCTCAGGAACGCGCCATGCACGCGACGCAGCTTCAGGCCGCGATCGGAGAACAGCATGTCGCCGTTGCCCAGCAACGTGTCCGCCCCCGGCTGATCGAGGATGGTGCGCGAGTCGATGCGCGACGCCACCTGCAGGGCGATGCGGCTGGGGAAGTTCGCCTTGATGAGGCCGGTGATCACGTCGACCGATGGCCGTTGCGTCGCCAGGATCAGGTGCAGGCCGGCGGCACGGGCCTTCTGGGCGATGCGCGCCACCGACGTCTCGACGTCCTTGGGGGCGACCATCATCAGGTCGGCGAACTCGTCGATGACGATCACGATGTACGGCAGCTTCTTCGCCGGCGCCACGGCCTCGCCGCTCGCCTGCACGGCGGCGGCCTGCGCCGAGACCTCGTCGGGGTCCATGGGCTCCTCGACGACGCCGTCGGCGGCCGACAGCCCGCGCATCGATTCATTGACGGTGGTCGTCTCGTCGTCGGGCGACAGCTCGATCTCGCGATCCGTGCCGTCGGGGCCGGCGATCATCACCTTCAGCTTCTTCTTGCCCGACGCGCTCGGCGCGGACGAGGCCACGCTCTTCAGCTCGCTCTCGGCGCTGGCCACCACCTTGGCCGCGTCGGTCTCGATGCGGGTGTTGTAGCTGGTGATGTCGCGGACGCCGGCCTTCGCCAGCAGCTCGTAGCGTCGCTCCATCTCGTCGACGGCCCAGCGCAGCGCCAGGTTTGCCTTCTTGGGATCGGTCACCACCGGCAACAGCAGGTGGGGGATGCCCTCGTAGATCGACAGCTCGAGCATCTTGGGATCGACCATGATGAAGCGGACCTCCTCGGGGGAGGCGTTGTACAGCAGGCTGGCGATCATGCCATTCACGGCCACCGACTTGCCGGAGCCGGTCGTTCCGGCCACCAGCAGGTGCGGCATCTTGGCCAGGTTCACGGTGACCGGCGCCCCCTTGATGTCCTTGCCCAGGGCCACCTGCAGCTTCGAGTTCGCCTTGGTGAAGGCGTCGTCCTCGAGGATCTCGCGCAGGTAGACCATCTCGCGCGTCTTGTTGGGGACCTCGACGCCCACGACGGCCTTGCCGGGGATGGGGGCGACGATGCGGACCGCCTGCGCCTCCAGGGCCATCGCCAGGTCCTTCTCCAGGTTGGCGATCTTTCCCGTACGCGTGCCGGGCGCCGGCGCGAACTCGAACATGGTCACCACCGGACCCATGTGGATCTCTTTCACCTTGCCGCGAACGCCGTAGTTGGCCATCGCCTGCTCGAGGCGCTCGGCCATCTCGTATAGCCCCTGCTTGTCGGTGTCGTTGCCCTGTGGCGGCAGGTACTCGAGCAGCTCGGTCGCGGGGAGCTGGTAGGCGCCCGCCTTGAGCTTGATGAACGACGGCCCGGCGCCGGCCGAATCGGCCTTGCGCGCCGCCGCGTCCTTGCCCGCGTCCTCGCGCGCCTGCTCGCGCTCGCGCAGGCGGGTCCGCCACGCCGGCTCGACGATGATCGGGCCCGCGGCCGCCGTGGTGGCCAGCGCGGTGGTGGCGGGCAGGGCGCTCTCCTCGATGACATAGGGCTCGGCCTCTTCGTCGGCGGCGGGCGCGCCGTCGAACGCCACGCCAGCGGCGACATCATCGGCTTCGAACGACTCGGGCTCGGCGGCGGGAACTTCCTCGACCGCCGCCACCTCGGCGACGATGGCCGCCATGGCCGCCCGCGGATCCTCGATCTCGCTCGAATAGCCGCGCGCGTCGCCCACGCGCACGCCGTCGGTCTCCTCGCCCGTCATCGCCACCGGCACGCCGCTCTCGCGCGCCAGGCGCGCGCCCCGCATCTCGTCGAGTGACTCGGGCGCGCTGGCCAGCAACGCCCGCGCCCCGCGATCGCTCTCCAGCGCGTCGTCATCCTCGTCGGCCTCCAGCGTCTCGGAAGCGTGCCGTTCGGGGAACATCGCGATCACCAGCCGGCCCAGCGCCCGCAGGCCCATCCAGGTTCCACGGCGGGCCGTGCGCGTCGCCCAGGACAGCACCACCACGACCTCGGACATGCGGATGTCGGTCACCAGCAGCAAGGTCACGAACAGCATCGCCGTCGCGGCCAGGGCGGCGCCGATCGGGCCGATGAAGCCCGCGGTCAGCTCGCCCAGCCATTCACCCATCAAGCCGCCCGGTCCGCGCAGCGTGTGCGAGCGGCCCGCGAACGGCAGGTGAAGCAGGACGGTCACCGCGCTCATCAAGAACAGGCAGCCAATGCCTTCGGTCACCCCGGAGACGAGCGACCGCCCCCGGAACGAACGCAGCGCCACCGCGAGGACGGCAACAATCAGGAGGTAGGCCCCCATCCCGAAAAGGCCGTAGAGCCCGGAGGCCGTGGCGGCCCCCCCGGGCCCCATCATCCCGGTGCGGCCGGCGTGCATCGCCAGCATCGACAGCCCGGAAAACAGGCCGAAGGCCAGCAGGAAGATCCCCAGGATCTCGTGTCGCCGGCCCGAGCGGGCTCGCCCTTGCGACTCAGAATGTCCTTTGGATGCCATGGTTTGGAAGGTCCCTTCGTCCTGCGATTTCGCGTGGTTTTCGACTTTGGGGTGGGCTTTGCCGTCACCCAGCGTGAAATATCCTACATAGGCTACCTTTACCTATATAGGCGTCAAGTTTGTACATCTAACCACCCCAGGTAGCGTCCCGGCCTCGCCCCTATACTTCCGCCCGATGATCCGCGACGCGCGCGAGACCGACCTGCCGGCGATCGTCCGCATCTACAACGAGGCGATTCCGGGGCGGCTGGCCACGGCGGACACCGAGCCGGTCACGGTGGAGTCGCGACGAGCCTGGCTGCTCGACCGCGGGCCACGCCACCCAGCCTGGGTCTTCGAACGGGACGGGGAGGTCGCGGGGTGGCTGACCCTGGGCAAGTTCTACGGACGCCCCGCCTACGCCGGGACCGTCGAGGTCAGTGTTTACGTGGCGGCCGGTGCGCAGGGGGCCGGTATCGCCACCGCGCTGATGAACCAGGCCGTGGCGCGCGCGCCGGCGCTCGGGCTCGCGACGCTCCTGGGCTTCGTCTTCGCCCACAACGGACCCAGCCTGGCGCTGTGCGAGAAGTACGGCTTCGCGCGCTGGGGCGAGCTGCCGCGCGTGGCCGTCCTCGACGGGATCGAGCGCGATCTCTTGATCCTGGGCAAGCGACTCGACCCGCCCCCGCCCTGATCAGTCGGGATCGGCGCCCTCGCGGGCCTGCTCGGCGGTGGCCGCGTCGTCGTCGAGCTCGGCGAACGCGCTCTCGAGCACCTCCTCTTCCGCTTCGTCCCCGGAGGCGACTGGGGTCGCGGTGCCCCCCGGAGGGGCGGGCGTTCCCAGATGCGCGAAGACCGCCGCGGCCGCCGTGGCCGTCATCCCCGGCACGGCCGTCAGGTCGTCGACCGTGGCGTCCCGAATCTTCTTCAGGCTGCCGAAGTGGCGCAGCAGCGAGCGCTGGCGGCCCGGTCCGATCCCGGGCACGTCGGCCAGCGCCGAGCGCAACGTGAGGTTGCCGCGGCGGCGGCGATGGAAGGACACCGCGAAGCGATGCGCCTCGTCGCGCAGATGCTGCAAGACGAACATCTCGGCGCTGCTGGGGCGAATGGGAATGGCGTCCTTCGCGTTGGGCAGGAAGATGCGATCGGGACGGCGCGTGTCACCGGTGGCCGTGGGATCTTTCGCATCCTTGGCGCGACGGCCGCGTCGACCGTTTTTAACGGGGACGACCGCCGCCTCGGGCGATGGCGCGGCCTCGTCGGGCAGCGCTTCCGGGACGGTCTCCGCGACGACCACCGCATCGACCGCCCCCGTTGCTGGCGAAGCCTCCTCCGGCGCCGGCTCCGAGACCGCGGGCGCGTCGCCGCCCTCCGCGCCGTCGACGTCGCGCTCCTTCGCCAGGCCGACCATCAACAGGCCCACCCCCGGGCGCACGTCGATGCCGACGTCGCGTGCCGCCGCGAGCGCCATGCCCAGCTGCCCCTTGCCCCCGTCGATGACGATCAGATCGGGGAGCTCCCACCCGGCGTCCCCCTCGCGCGCCCGGCGCAGGCGTCGCGACAGCACCTCGTACATCGAGGCGAAGTCGTCGTTGCCGGCGCGGCGCGCCGGCGCGCCCGCCTCCGCGCCGCGGACCCGATAGGTCCGGTAGCGCGACCGCTCCGGGCGCCCGTCGACGAACACCACCATCGACGCCACCGGGGCGAAGCCCTGGATGTGCGAGATGTCGTAACACTCGATCACGCGCGGCAACTTGGACAGGCGCAGCCGCTTCTGCAGCTTGGCCAGCATGATCTCCGTGTCCTCGCGCGCGTTGCGCCGCGTGCTGAAGCTGATCTCCGCATTCTTCTGCGCCAGATCCGCGAGCCGCTTGCGGTCGCCACGCTGGGGCACCAGCACCTCGACCCGGCGCCGACGCGGCGGGCGGCGCTCGCTGAGCCAGTCCGCCTTCAGCTCGGCGTCTTCGATGGGGAACGGCAGCAGCAGCTCGTCGGGGATCGACGCGGTGGGGCTGTCGTAGAACAGGCCCACGAACGAGGACAGCAGCTCCCCATCGGGGAACTCTTGCCCGCCGAACGAGAAGCCGCGGCTCCCCACCAGCTTCCCCTGGCGGATCGCCATCACCACGATCTCCAGCGCCATCCCCTCGCGAAAGAAGCCGACCACGTCCTGATCGACGAAGTCGGTCGAGACGACGCGCTGGGACTCCAGGGTCACCTGCAGCGCCCGCAGCTGGTCGCGGATGGCGGCGGCACGCTCGAACTCGGTGCCGGTCGCGGCCTCCCTCATTCGCCCGGTGAGGCGCTCCACCAGCTCGTCGTCCTTGCCGTCGAGGAACAGCCGCACGTCGCGCACCTGATCGGAGTATTCATCGCGCCCCACCGGCAGCACGCAGGGGGCGGGGCAGCGCTTGATCTGATACTGCAGGCAGGGGCGGCGGCGGTTGTGCAGCACGTGATCGGTGCAGGTGCGGAGCTGGAAGTGACGGTTCACCACCCGCAGCGCCTCGCGACACGACGACGCCGAGTGGTAGGGGCCGAAGTAGAACGCGCCGTCGTCGGCGATCTTGCGAACGACCTCCAGGCGCGGCCACTCCGCCTCGGGGTCGAGCCGCAGCACCAGGTAGTTCTTGTCGTCGCGCAGGTTGACGTTGAAGCGGGGCTGGTGACGCTTGATGAGCGTGTTCTCCAGCAGCAACGCCTCCTTCTCGTTGGTCGTGACGACCGTCTCGATGTCGGCGACGATCCCCTCGAGCAGCGGCACGAACTGGCGGGTGTCGCCAGTGTTCGGCTGGAAATACTGGCGCACCCGGTTGCGCAGGTTCCCCGCCTTGCCGATGTAGATCGTCTTGCCCCGACGATCCTTCATCACGTAGACGCCGGGCTCCGTCGGCAGGCGGTCCAGGATCTCGGCGATGGTCTGCCGGGGAGGCGCCACCTCGGACTCGCGCAGGCGGTTGGCCCCGGCGTCGTCGCGGGGAACGTCGTCCCCCAGGAGGGGCGGGGGCGGCTCTTCTGACATGCTCTCAGCATAGCGGATGGACGGACGTCGTCGGGGAAGCGAAGCCCCTCGCGCCCGGATCGGTCCCCTGCTCCGCGCCGTCGGGTATGTTGGCGGCCGGTCGCCTTGCCCTCTCCTGCCATTCCCTCGATCGATTCGCCCGTCACCCCGTTGCCGACGCCGTCGGCGCGCGCGGCGATGCGGCTGGTGCTGTCGTCGACGCTGTTCGCGCTCATGGCGGCGGGGACCAAGCTCGCCACCCACCGCCTGCCCGGCGCCGAGGTGGCGCTGGTGCGGTTCGTGACCGGCATCGTGGTGGTGGCCATCGCCGTGGGCGCCGGGCGGGCCCGGGTTCGACCGCGGCGCTGGGGGTGGCTGGCGATGCGGGGGCTGTTCGGGGGCGTCGCGGTGGTCTGCTACTTCGCGTCGATCCGCCTCGCTCCCGTCGGCGTCGCCACCCTCTTGAACCAGACCCAGCCGGTGTTCACCATGCTGTTCTCGTGGGGCCTACTGGCCGAGCGACCGAGGCGCGGCGCGCTGGGGGCGCTGGTGCTGACGGTGTGTGGGGTGACGCTCATCATCGGCGTTCGCCAGCTGACCTTGCACGCGTGGCGCGGCGAGCTGCTGGGGATCGCCTCGGCGATCACCTCGGGCGTCGCCGTCACCTCCGTCCGCGCCGCGCGGCGCGCCGGCGCGGATGGAAACCCTCCTGAGACGGCCTGGACCGTGTTCCTGGCCTTCTCGATCATCGGCGCGCTGGTCTCGTTGCCCGAGGCGTTCGTTCCAAACGGATCGTGGGTGGTCCCGACCCGCGTCGAGTGGGGACAGCTGGCGGCGGTGGCGCTGGCCAGCGTGGCGGCGCAGCTGATCATGACGGAGGCGATCGGACACCTCACCGGCGTGCAGAGCGGAATCATCTCGCAGCTGACGGTGCCGACGACCGTGATGCTCGGCATCGTGTTCCTGGGCGAGCACCTCACCCCCAGCTTCCTGGGCGGGGCGGCGCTGATCCTGGCCGGAGTGGCGTTCACCATCCTCGCCACCGCCCCCCGGTCGCGTCGGCTGGAGAGATCGGCGCCTCGCCCGCCGACGGACGAGACTATGCTCTCGCCATGATTCGCACGCTTCGATCGACGCGACGCTGGCTGGTGCTGGTGGCCCTGGGCCTGGCGGCGCTGTCCGGCCACGCGGTGGCGGCGCCGCCAGCCAAGCTGACCTTGACCTGGTTCGGGCAGTCCTGCTTCCTGATCGAGAGCGCCACCGGAACACGCATCGTCACCGATCCCATCCCCAAGGGCATCGGGTACGAATTGCCGGTGGGGCTGCGCGCCGACGCCGTGACCATCAGCCACGAGCACCCCGATCACAACAACGTCGCGCTGGTCACCGGGCGCCCCCGGGTGTTCCGCGGCTTGACCGCCGACAAGAAGGGGTGGACCAAGATCGACGACAAGGTGAAGGACATCACCGTCCGCTCGGTCGGCGTCTATCACGACGACAAGCGGGGCGCCGAGCGCGGGCTCAACGCCGTCTTCATCTTCGAGAGCGGCGGGCTCCGCATCGCGCACCTGGGCGATCTGGGGCACGTGCTCGACGATGATCAGCTGTCGGCCATCGGCTCGGTCGACGTGGTCCTGGTGCCGGTGGGCGGCCACTTCACCATCGACGCCCGGCAGGCCACCCGGGTGATCGATCAGCTGCACCCCCGCCTCGTCATCGTGCCGATGCACTACCGCACCGCCGCCTCCACCATCCCGCAGCTCTCCACAATCGACGAGTTCCTGGCCGGGAAGGCCAACGTGCGCAAGCTGGAAGGGAACACGTTGCCGCTGTCCGCCATCAAGTCACGACCCGGCGCCGAGATCGTGGTGATGAACTTCCGCTGACGGCGCGGCCGCTCGCTACAGGATCTGTTTCCAGGGGGCCGAGGCCGCGAACGCGGCGTGGATCATGCCAGCGTGGGAGTAGGCCTGCGGGAAGTTCCCCCACATGCGCTGCCCGGTGGTGGCGTAGTCCTCGGACAGCAGCCCGAGCGGCGAGACCGCCTGGTGGACGTGCTTCATCACCGTGCAAGCGTCCTCGTCGCGCCCGATCGCCACCAGCGCCTCCACCAGCCAGAAGGTGCAGATGGTGAAGGCCACGGTCGGCTTGCCGAACCCATCATCGAGGCGATAGCGGAGCAGCCAGCCGTCCTGCGACAGCCCCCTCCAGATGGCGTCGATGGTGCCTCGCATCTTCGGGTGGTCCATGGGGAGCAGCCGCAGCCAGGCGATCTGCAGCAGCGAGGCGTCGAGGTCATGGCCGCCGTAGCTGCCTGCGAAGCTGCCCAGGTTGCCGTTCCAGGAGCGCGCCAGAATCTCGTCGTGAATCCGCGTCGCCGACGCCTCGAACTCCTCCCGCATGGCCGGCAGGTGGCGCGCCGCGACCTTCGCCATCCGGTCGGCGCCCGCCCACGACATCAGGCTGGAGAACGTCTGGGGCTGCCATTCGGTGCGGTATTCCCAGATCCCGGCGTCGGGCGTGCCCACCACCGCGATCGCCTTGCGCGCCAGGCCTTCGATCAGATTGAGGGCGGGGCCATTCCGATCGACCGAGAAGCGATCGTCAAGGAACGCCGGGGTCAGCGCCAGCACCATCTCGCCGAAGATGTCGTTCTGGGTGTGGACGGCGGCTCCGTTTCCGACGCGGACGGGACCCTCTCCGTTGAACCCGGGCCAGTGGTCGAGGATCCGTTCGTCCAGATCCGTGCGGCGGTCGACCCGGTAGAGCGGTGACAGCTTCAGGTCGGGAGAACCGCCCGCGATGTCGAGCAGGTAGCGAACGAAGTTCTCCCGTTCCTCGAAGTGGCCCAGCAACCGCAGAGCATCGAGGACGTAGTAGGCATCGCGAAGCCAGCAATAGCGATAGTCCCAGGTGCGTCCCGAACCGGGCGACTCCGGGATTGACGTGGTCATCGCGGCGACGATCGCGCCGGTGTCCTCGAAGCAGTGGAGCTTCAGCGCCAGCGCGGAACGGATGACCTCTTGCTGATAGTTGGACGGGATGTCGCAATGCTTGTCCCAGCGCTGCCAGTAACGAACG
>DASYCK010000297.1:0-11893 GCA_036500205.1 Polyangia bacterium
ACGACGTCTGGATTGCTCCGTGGCTCGACCACCTGCGCCGCCTGGGCGTCCGCTTTCACTTCGGCGCGCGCGTGGTGGGGCTCGGGTGCGAGGGGACGCGCATCACCCACGCCGACCTCGAGACGCCCGACGGCCCCGTCCGCGTCGAGGCCGATCACTACGTCGCCGCGCTGCCGGTCGAGCGCATGCGCCCGCTGGTGAGCGACGCGATGAAACAGGCTGATGGGCAGCTGAGCGGGCTCGATCACCTGGCCACCGAGTGGATGACTGGCGTTCAGTTCTTTCTTCGTCGGCCCACCCCGGTCGTGCCCGGACACATCGTGCTGGTCGACTCCCCCTGGGCGGTGACCGCGGTGTCGCAGGCGCAGTTCTGGCCACGGACCCGGCTGGCGGACTTCGGCGACGGCGGGGTCCGCGGAGTGCTGTCGGCGATCATCTCGAACTGGGACGTGCCCGGGACGTTCGTTCGCAAGCCGGCGCGCGCGTGCAGCCCCGGCGAGCTCCGCGAGGAGCTGTGGGCGCAGATCGTGACCCATCTGGGGCGCGGCGGCGTGAAGCTGCGCGACCACGATCTGGTCGATTGGACCTTGGCCGACAGCATAGAATTCCGCGACGGTCGTGCCCACAATCGCGAGCCGCTGTTCATCAACACCGCGGGTTCGTGGCGGCATCGGCCCGAGGCGGTGACGCGCATCGAGAACCTGTTCCTGGCCGCCGACTACGTCCGCACGCACACCGACATCGCCACGATGGAGAGCGCGAACGAGGCGGCCCGCCGTGCCACCAATGGCATCCTGGACGCGTCGGGCGTCACTGCGCCCGCCTGCGAGCTGTGGGAGCTGCGCCCGCCACGCCTGTTCGCCGAGCTACAGCGCCTCGACGCCCGCCGCTTCCGCGACGGGGCGCCTCACTTGCTTGACAGCGCGCTGCGCCGACCCGCGCTGCGGCCATCGGGCGCCACGGCCTGATTGTGGTCCCGGTCCCGCGTGCTGATGAAGACGGCAATAGTCCAGCTCGGAACCAGGTCGACGAAAGGCACCAGCTCGGCGACGAACGCGGGCAGGGACGCCCAATGGAAGCCGACGAGCCCCGTGAGCACGGCCGCCGTCACGACGTCGATGACGTCGTCGATGGGCGAGGCCACGCCGCCCATCACGAGCGGTAGCAGCGCGAGCTGGATTCCGTCAGCCACCATCGCCACGATCCGCGCCATCCAGACCCGGCGACGGGACGGGACCCACGTTCGCCGACCGGGTTCGCCGACATTCTCGCCCATGGGGGGGTTCTACGACCCAATGGTCCGGGCGGCCACCGCTCGGCCCTGCGATGGTGGGTCGCCTCGCTCCAAGATTGCCGACGTCATACACTTCGTATGACGATGACCATCCGGATCAACGCCCGCGTGGACGAGGAGCTTGCGGGGCGTATCGCCGCCATACGACGACGCACCGGCAAGAATGTGACGGAGGTGATTGAAGAGTCGCTGGCACAGTACTGCGACGGTCAGCTGGCGGAAGCCCCCGTCGACATCCTGGGCGCGTGCCGTCACAAACCTTTCAAGAACCTGCTCGCTCTCTAGAGATAGCGCCATGCCCACCTCGTCTTCACAACCCGCCGGTCTCGTGGTTCGGCGTGACGTGCCCCTGCGTGCTCTCACGACGTTGGAACTGGGAGGGCCGGCGCGGTTCCTGTTGGACGCGTCCGACGAGGCAACGATCTTGCGGACGGTGCTGTGGGCAGGCGAGCAAGGCTTGCCCCTGGTGGTGCTGGGCGGGGGCTCGAACGTCGTCGTGTCCGACGCCGGCTTCGACGGCGTGGTGCTGCACATGGCGATCCGCGGGACCGCCTTTCGTGATGATGGGTCCGTGTACGCGGCAGCCGGCGAGCCCTGGGACGGGTTCGTCGAGGCGACGGTGGCGCGTGGGTGGGCGGGCCTCGAGTGCCTGGCGGGGATTCCCGGCTCTGTGGGCGCCACCCCCATTCAGAACGTCGGCGCCTACGGTCAAGAAGTGGCCGAGACGATCCGCGAGGTGCGGGCGCTCGACCGGCGGTCGCGCGCGATCGTCACGCTGGCGGGCGCCAACTGCGCGTTCGGCTATCGCGACAGCATGTTCCGGCGAAGCCCCGAGGCGTACGTCGTGCTCGGGGTGACGTTCGCGCTGCGGCCCGGTGGCCCGCCGGCGGTGCGCTACCGTGAGCTAGAGGATGCGCTGTCCCTCGATCGGCAACCGTCGCTGGCGACCGTCGCCGCGACGGTGCGGGCGCTGCGCCGGAAGAAGTCGATGGTGATCGATCCCACGGACCCGAACCGGCGCAGCGTCGGTTCGTTCTTCACCAATCCCGTGCTGGATCAGGCGGCGTTCGCGGCGCTGACGGCGCGCGCGGTCGCGGCCGATGTCGTCGCGAACCCGGCGGACGTGCCGCGCTTCGCCGCCCCGGGCGGCCAGGTGAAAGTGCCCGCGGCGTGGCTGATCGAGCGGGCCGGTTTCACGAAGGGAACGCGCCGTGGTCCGGTCGGCATCTCCAGCGCGCACGCGCTGGCGCTGGTGCATCACGGCGGCGGCACGACGGTGGCGCTGCGCGCGCTGGCCGAGGAGATCCGCGCTGGCGTGAAGGCGCGCTTCGGCGTCACGCTGGCCGAAGAGCCGATCTTCCTGGGGCGGTGAAAAGGCGGTGGTACGGCTCCGAGGTCACGTCGTGCTGCTGGTGTTCACGGTTCTCGGGTGTGCGCAGCCACGGGCGCGCCCTATGCCCTCTCTCCCTCCGGTTGCGCAACATGGCGAGGCGACTGCCTCCGGCTCCCAGGTGGCCCCCTCCATCGATGTTACCGCCGTCGATGTCGGCGCGACGATCTTGATCCGTGGGGAGCTCCTGTCCCGTGAGCGCCCCTGCGACGAGTACTGTGTGGCGCGCGTGAAAGTCATGGCGGTGGTAGGAAGCGATCACCGCTACCACCTGTCCGGTGAGATCCGCGTAGCGTTCCGCAGCTCCGGTCCAGGGATCGCGCCCGGTGTATCGACCATCCACCTGGCCCCCTACAACCAATACCTTCCGTCGGGGCTGTGGCGTCTGGCCGAGGAGTCATCGGGCAAGCCTTTGACTCCGACCGATGCTCAGGTCGCTCGGGCCTGGGTTCAGGCGACGCTCGGGGGCGACCCGGCGTGGCTGCCCGAGCTCACGGCGCTGCCCTTCTCGTTTCATTCGACCTACGCCAACCACTGTCAGCAGAAGATCGATAGCGTCGCGGAGCTTCTCACCTGGAGCGCCTGCATCCAGAAATGGGGCGACCCTTTCGTCGAAGGCTTGTTGTTTGGTGGAGAGCGGAAGGCCGAGCCATTGGAGAAGGTCCCTCCGAGGCTGGCGAAGGTCGTGAAAGGCGTTGAGCCTGGCGTCTGGGTATCCGTCGCTGGCGAGTACGCCGGCTTTCACGCGACGCTCTTGCTCAGGATTCGAGGGGACGGCGCTCGTAAAGTTGTCTCGTCGGCGGTTGCCGACGTCGTGCTAGACGCGCAAGGCATCGCCGAGCTCAAAAGACGGAAGAACCATGAGCTGATGGCGGACGCGATCGCACGGGGAGACAAGCGGGAAGTTCAGCAACTGCTTGACCGGGGCGCAGGGGTCGACAGTGTCGGACGTGATGACTTTCCGGGGGATTCTCCCGTTACCACGGCTGCCGCGAAGGGCGATCTCGCCATCGTCGACGTGCTGCTTCGCGCGGGCGCCAATCCCAACGCCTGCTGCTGCTCTTGCATCACGGCGCTGCATCGAGCGATCGAGGCCGGTCATCTCGCCGTCGTCGCGCGCTTGCTGGAGTCCGGCGCCAATCCGCGGATCAAATACGACGCAAGGCTATCGACCTTGGAGCTCGCCGAGCGAACCGGCAATCCGGAGATCGTCCGCCTTGTCGAAGACGCCCTGAATCGTCCCCCGCGCGCGCGGTGATCGCTTCGTACTGGCGATCGTGGTCGGTAAAGGGCCACCGGAACGATCTGGTGTGATGGTGAGAGACAGGCCGCCCGTGCTAGTTTGGGATGCGTGGAGGGCACGACGCCGCAGGCCAATCGACGGTACGTCGAGTTGCTTCGGCAGGCTGGACCCGCGCAGCGCCTGGAGATCTGCGCCAGCCTCACCCGCGCCGCTCGTGAGCGTGTACGGGCCGAAATCCAGGCAGCAGCGCCAGGGCAGCTCCTTTCGGAACGGGAGATCAACCGGCGCCTCGCCGAACGGCTTTACGGCGCCACGGTTGCGCGGCGGCTATTCGGCGAACCGCCCGAATGAGCGGCGTCACCTCGAGCGCGGCGCCGATTTCCCTGGGCTGCTCGTAGGGCGGGTCTCCGGCGCGGCCAGCGCCGCCACCTCGGTCAGCTTGGCGCGGGCCACGCTCAGGCGGTCGCGCTTCTCGGGCTCGTCGAAGGTGTAGGACAGCCGCATGTCGGGCGACAGCTTCCAGCGGCTGTGCTTCGCCTGCACCAGGCGCATGACGCGGGTGGGATCGAGCGGTGAGTCGGGCCCCAGCGACAGCACGAAGCGCGCCGGACCCAGTTCGTAGGTGACGGCCGCGATGCCCCGCACCAGGATCTTCTGGCCCATCACCTCGCCCAGCAGCCGCCCCTCGTCGGGCAGCGGGCCGTAACGATCCTCCAGCTCGATCAGCGTGGCGCGGATGTCGTCATCGCTGTCGGCGCGCGCCAGGCGCCGGTAGAAATCCAGGCGCTGACCGGCGTCGGGCACGTAGTCGTCGGGCAGGAACGCCGGCACGTCGACGGCGATCTCGGGGTCGCGCTCGTGCCGGATCGGCTCGCCCTTCAACTCGGCCACCGCCTCTTCCAGGATGCGCGCGTAGGTCTCGAAGCCGACGGCCGCCACCGCGCCGGACTGCTTGTCGCCCAGCAGCTCGCCGGCGCCGCGGATCTCGAGATCGTGCGTCGCCACCTGGAAGCCCGCGCCCAGCTCGGTGAAGCGCTGCAACACCGTCAGCCGCTGCTTCGCCTCGGGCGTGATGCGTTCCTCGTTCGGGACCACCAGATAACAGAAGGCGCGCTCGCGCGACCGGCCGATGCGCCCCCGCATCTGATACAGCTGCGCCAGCCCGAAGCGATCGGCGTGGTTCACGATCATCGTGTTGGCGCGGGGGATGTCGAGGCCCGACTCGATGATCGTCGTCGAGCACAGGATGTCGACCCGCGCGTCGACGAAGTCGACCATGACCTTCTCCAGCTCCCCTTCGCCCATGCGTCCGTGCGCCATGGCCAGCCGCGTTCCCGGCGGCGACAGGTCGCGGATCTTGCCCATCCACTCCGCCAGATCCTCGATGCGGTTGTGCACGAAGAAGATCTGACCCCCTCGCGCCAGCTCCTTCTCGATCGCCTCGCGCAGCAGGTCCGGATCCCAGCGGCAGACGAACGTGCGAATGGCCAGCCGATCGGCGGGGGGCGTGGCGATGATCGAGATCTCGCGCAGGCCGCCGATGGCCATCTGCAACGTGCGCGGGATGGGGGTCGCGGTCAACGTCAACACGTCGACCTGCGTGCGCAGCTCTTTCAGGCGCTCCTTGTGGACGACGCCGAACCGCTGCTCCTCGTCGATGACGACCAGGCCCAGATCGCGGAAGCGGACGTCGCGCGACAGCACGCGGTGCGTGCCCACCACCAGATCGACCTTCCCTGTCGCAAGATCGGCGATGGTCTTCTGCTGCTCTTGACGCGAGCGGAAGCGCGACAGCGCCGCCACCCGCACCGGCAGCCCCTCGTAACGCTCGGAGAACGTGACGAAGTGCTGCTCGGCCAGCACCGTGGTCGGCGCCAGCACGGCTACCTGCTTGCCCCCCAGCACCGCCAGCAGCGCCCCGCGCAAGGCCACCTCGGTCTTGCCGTAGCCGACGTCGCCGCACACCAGGCGGTCCATGGGGCGCCCGGCCTGCATGTCGTCCAGCACCGCATCGATCGCCTTCGCCTGGTCGGGCGTCTCGTCGAAGGGGAACGTCTCCTCCAGCTCCCGAAAGACGGCGTCGGGCGCGGGGAAGGCGTGCCCCGACAGCGCCGCCCGCTGCGCGTACAGCTGCAGCAGCTCCTCGGCGATCTTGCGCGCCTCCGTCGAGACGCGCCGGCGCTTCTCGGCCCAGGTCTTCCCCCCCAGCTTGTCGAGGCGGACGGCCTCGCCGTCGACGGCGCCGTACCGATGCAAGAGCCCGATCCGGTAGACGGGGACGTAGACCAGGCCGCCGTCGTATTCGAGGTGCAGGAAGTCCTGGGTGACACCGCGGACCTGCAGCTTCTTCAGCCCGCGGTAGCGCCCCACGCCGTGATCGTCGTGGACGATGACGTCCCCCTCGGCGATCTCGCCCAGGTCACCCAGCGCCGGCGTCTTGATGGTCCGCGCCTCGCGGGCCTGATGGCGGCCGAAGATCTCGTCCTCCGCGATCAGGACCAGGCGATCCCCGGGCAGCCGGAAGCCGTGCGACAGTGAGCCCACGAGCACGAACAGCGTCCCCGCGGGCGCCGAATCGGACGACTTCTTCGAGGCGCGCGAGAAAAATTCCGGCAGATCGGCGCCCAGATTCTTCGACAGCCGCGGCTTCATCCCCCACGAATCGAGCAGCGCCGACAGCCGATCGGCGTGGGTCCGGTTCGACGCCACGATGCCGACCCGCGCGCCGTCCTTCATCCAGGCGGTGATGCGCTCGCGCAGCGGCCGCCCCAGATCGGACTCCTCGCTGTCGTGGGGCGTTCGCGCCTGCTGCAGCTCCATGCGCAGGGTGGCGTTCGATTCGGCGTTCAGGCGCAGCCGCGGGGGGGCATCGTCCGAGGCGGCGCGTTCGACCTCGACGCTGTGAAGCTCGACCTGGGCGCGCTCGGTGAGGACGGCGTGGGCCTCCTCCTCGGACAGCACGAAGTCGGTCGGATCGAGCGCCAGTCGGTGCTCGGCGTGCCGAGTCACCGCCGACTCCCGCAGCTTCGTCACCACGCGCCGCGCCTGGTCCAGCACCGCCTCCGGGTCCTCCACCACGAACAGCGCGTCCGCCGGCAGGTACGCCGTCAGCGGATCGAGCGCCTCGTGGAAGATCGGCGCCAGCGCCTCCATGCCGAAGAACGACTCGCCCGCCTCCACCTGCTCCAGCAACAGGCGGGTCTTCGACGACGGCAGGCCGGCGCGATCCACGGCCGCCAGCAGCCGTCCGCGCGGGTCGGCCCCCTCGGTGCGCAGCGTCTCGCGCACCGGATGAATGTGAACCGCGCTGATCTGCCGCAACGTGCGCTGGGTGGCCGGGTCGAACAGCCGGATCGACTCGACCTCGTCCCCGAACAGCTCGATGCGGACGGGATAGTGATAGACGGGGGGGAACAGATCGATGACGGCGCCGCGCACGGCGAACGTCCCGGGATCCTCGACCACCGACGCCCGGCCATAACCGGCGGCCAGCAACGATCGAAGGGTCGCGTCGCGATTGATGGTGGCGCTGGCCGACACGATGTCGCAGCGCCTGTCGAAGGCGGCGCGTGGGAACACCCGTCGCACCAGCGCCGCGATCGAGGTCACGAGGACCGTCGGGGCGGGGCCGTGTGACAGACGGTACAGGACCGCCATGCGCGCCAGCAGGTTGCGGCGGTCGGGCTGCACCTCGGCGTAGGGGGAGATCTCGGGCGCCGGCAGGTGCATCACCATCGGCGCCACCAGGGGATCGTCGGTCGCCGGTTCGCCGGGCAGGAAGAATCGCAGGTCGCCCACGCGCGCCTCGGACAGCTCGTCGTCCGCCACCAGATAGACCACGGTCGGCCGCTTCCGCGTCTTGTCGCCCGCTTGCGCCAGCGCCAGCCGCGCCGCCAGCGCGGGGCCGAGTGCCCCCACCGCGCCGTAGACCTCGACCCGCCGCGCCGCCGCGCCGCCCAGGCGCGCTTCGATGGCCGCGAGCGCCTGCGCGATGGGGGTCGTCGCGCGCGCGCGCTCGCCCGTGGGTACACCAAAAGGAGAGGTCATGAAATTGAAGCCAGGCGGTATTTACCGCAAACTGGGCGCGATGGCGCCGACGCTGCTTGGGATCGTCGTCACCATCATCTCCGGTCAGGCGTGGTCCGGCCCGGTGCTGCCCGTCTCCGCGATGGAGGCGCTCGTCACCCGCTCGGTGAACGGGGACGCGGCGGCGCTGGCGGTGGCGCGGGGATTTCGCCCGGGCCGGCCCTTCGTGGTGCGGGTGCTCGATCGCCCTCACCTGGCGGCCGAGCGCGAGGCGGCCATGCGGAGCGCGCGTTCTCCCGGCGTCGCCGCCGCCGAGTCCCGCATGCTGGCGCTGATGGGCCTGGCGGGCCGAAGGGCGGCCGACGACACCGACGCGGAGAAGTCCTCGCCGGTCGACGTCACCGGCTTCTACGATCCCGTCTCCAAGCGAATTCTCGTCGGCAACTGGGCCGGGTTCGAGGGGGGGCGCGCCGCGCGACTCAAGGACATCGCCGAGGGGCTGCTCGACCGGCGCTTCGGCCTCGCCGGCGAGCGCCCCGGCGAGCGGCCCAGGCGCGGCCGCGAGCCGGCCCGCGAGAACGCCGCCGAAGGGGACGCGCTGTGGGCGCGGCTGGCGCTGTTCGAGGGGGATGCGACCGTGCAGACCCTGGAACGACTGTCACCAGACGGCGCGTTGACGCCCACCCCCACGCTCGCCGTCGAGGTGGAAGGGGTCCGCCAGATCGTCGACGCCGAAGATCAGACGACCGCCCCGCTGGAGCTGGCGCACCGGCTGTTCGTGGCCCTCGATGGCTCGACGTTCGTGGCCGGCGTGCGCGCGCGCGCGCCCTGGGCCACCGTCAACCAGCTCTGGGCGCGGCCACCGGCGTCGACCGAGCAGGTCCTCCATCCCGACAAGTACGAGCGCCACGAATCCCCCGACGACGTGGACGCGCACTGGATCTCGCGGAGAGCGGGCGCGCGCACGCAGGACGAGGTGGTGTACAGCGACACGCTCGGCGAGCTGGGGGCGCGCGCCTTCCTGCGCCGGGCCGTGGGCGACTATCGGGCGGAGCGGGGAGCGGCGGGGTGGGGGGGCGATCGGGTGCGGTTGCTTCGCGGTCCCGAGACCGGTGGCGGCGCGGCGCCCGAGTTCGTGACCTGGGTGACCACCTGGGACGACGTCTCCGACGCGCAGGACTTCGCCGAGCAGGCGGTGCTGGCGCTCGGATCGCTGGCGGGGGCGACGTTGACCGAGGTCGAGCCGGCGTCGCGCCGCGCGCGGGTCGCGCACGCGCCCAGGCGGTGGCGCGCCGTCGACGCCCAGGGGCGCACGTTCGCGCTCGACTGTCAGAACCGGGCCGTCACGCTGTTGATCGGCGCGCCCGAGTCAGCCGAACGCTCGCTGTCCGCTCTCACGACCGCCGTCTCGTCACTCCGGCGCTCGGCGCACTGATCCGGTTCCGGAAGGACTACAACGTCAAGAACGCCCCCACGCGCCCCAGTGTGGCCAGCGTGGCCACGTCCTCGTCGAGCAACGGCACCCGCAGCAACGTGGTCGTGGGCGAGGCGCCGCGCAGCCGCTCGACCTCGCGGTCCTCGCCGTCGCACAGCTGCAGCAGGTCGACCGCGGTGCGGGCGAGCGGCACCGCCACGCTCTCGATGTCCGCGTCGGAGAGGTCGTCGAGCTCGCCGCGCGCCCGCAGGTGCGCCGCGAGCTCGTCGGCGTCGCTCAGGCCAGGACGGGCGTGCACCCGGTTGACGACGAAGGCCGTCAGCACGATCCCCGCCTCGCGCAAGCGCCGCTCGAAGTACAGCGCCTCGTCGACGGCGGGCGCCTCGGGCGCCAGCACCAGCAGGAACGCCACGTCGGGCCGCCGCAGCCGATCGGACACGCTCTGGGCGCGCTCGAGGAAGCCGCCCAGCACGGTCTGGAAGTCGGTCAGGAACGCCGCGATGTCCTCGAGGAACTGGCTCCCCACGAACTTGCCCAGCCGCTTCAGCACCAGCGCGCTGCCCGAGCGCAGGCTTCGCAGCGAGAACCGTCCCCCGCCCTCCGGCGGCCGCGCGAACCATTGAATGGCCGGGCTGGAGATCGCTTCGGCGAGCCGCTTCGGCGCCTCCAGAAAATCGAGCGCGTTCGCGGTGGGTGGCGTGTCGAGGACCACCAGGTCGAACTCGTTCTTGCGGACGATGTCGTAGAGCGCCAGGGTCGCCGCATACTCTTGCGAGCCGGTCAAGGTGGTGGTGATCTGCCGGTAGATCGGGTTGTCGAAGATGCGGCGGCGCATCTCGGCGTCCGCGACCTGCTCGTCGACCAGCGCGGCGAATGCTTGTTCGGTGTCGAGGCGCGCCACGTGAAGCATCCCCGGTGCGAGGTCGAGGGCCGCGGCCACCGCGACGGGCACGGGGGTCGGCGTGGCGGTCAGCGACACCCCCAGCGCGTCCGCCAGCCGGGGCGCCGGATCGATCGTCGTCACCAGGGTCCTGCGTCCGGCGCGCGCGGCCCGGGCCGCGAGGGCGGCGGCCGTGGTGGTCTTGCCCACGCCACCCGGTCCGACACACACGACGATCCGACGCGCGGCGAGGAAGTCGCTCATGAGGCCCGATTCATGTCGAAGCGAGCCCGCCGCCTTCCGGGTGGGGCGGTCGCATTCACCCCACCCGGGCCAGCAGGACCGTGATGTTGTCGGGGCCGCCCGCGTCGTTCGCGGCGTCCACCAGCAGGTGACAGGCGGCTTCGAGATCGGTCATGGGATGCAAAATCTCGGCGATGACCTGGTCCTTCACGGAACCCCACAGCCCATCCGAGCAGAGAATGAATAGATCGTCCTTCTGAAAACGCCCGACATAAAGCGACGGATCGACCTCGGGCTTGCTGCCCAGCGCCTTGGTCACCACGTTGCGATGCGAGAACGCGGCGATCTCGGCATCGCCCATGTCGGGGCGGGCCGCCAGCATCTCGGCCAGGATCGAGTGATCGGTGGTCAGCCGCTTGATCTGCGTCCCGCGCAGCCGGTACGCCCGCGCGTCGCCCGCGTGCGCGATCGACACCTGATGATCGCCCACGGCCAGCGCGATGGCCGTGCAAGCCATCTTCGTTCGCGCGCGCTCCGCCTCGGCCGCGACACGAATCTTCTGGTTGGCGACCTTCATCCCCACCGTCAGCAGGTTCGCGCCCAGCGAGCGATCGCGATCGACGGGGAACGGCCAGTCCTGCCGCGGGTCGCCGTGAAAGCTGCGAAAAAACGCCGAGATCTCGTCGACGGCGATCTGGCTCGCCACCTCGCCGGCGTTGTGGCCGCCCATGCCATCGGCGACCACGAACAGACGATCGGCCACGAACACGCCGAAGGTGTCCTCGTTCTGATCTCGAGCCTGCCCCGCGTGCGTCAGCGCGAACGCGGAGATCGGGGGCGGCGGATGGGTGAGCGGCGGTGCCGGCATGGAGGAGGGAGGGGCGCTTCCCCTACAAAGGTCGCGCAGAAGCAGCAACGGAAGCAACAGGAAACGCACCGATCTGATTGCGCGGCCGCGCTCGTTCCGTCGGCCTCGCAAAATGCCTTGACGAAGGCCGTGACAGCGGGTTGGACGTTCAGGCCTTGGCCACCGCCTCCCGCCACCGCGCCAGCAGACCCGTTCGGGTCGCCTCGTCCAGCGCGGGGTGGAAGATCCCCATGCGAGTGGTGGTGGTCGTGCCGATGTCCACCTGGAAGCCCGCGCCGCGCGCGGCCAGCTTAGCCGCGCCCAGGGCCGTCGCCTCGATCATCTCGGGGCGGAACAGCGTGACGCCCAGGAAGTCCGCCTGCATCTGCAGCAGCAGATCATTCGCGGCGGCGCCGCCGTCGACCCGCAGCTGCGTCATGGCGCGCCCCGCGTCGGTCTGCATGGCCAGCGCCAGATCGACGTTCTGCAACGCGATGGCCTCGAGCGCCGCGCGGCACAGGTGCGCCTTCGTCGT
>DASYCK010000298.1:0-4646 GCA_036500205.1 Polyangia bacterium
GCGGCGCCCCGCGGTTCTCGGCGACCGAGGAGCGCGCCACGCTCCACAGTGACGCCTACGACATCAGCGTCAGCTGGCCCATCGATTGGCGGATCGACAACGTGTCGTCGTCGCCCGAGGCCGGCCTGCTGGTCGACTTCGCCACCGGCCGCGTCATGCGCGACGACGGCGAGGCCGAGCGCGGCGCCGCCGTCCTCCTTGCGCAGCGCCCGCCACCTGGCGAGGCGGCGGCCCTGGCCCGCAAGGGCGCGCGCAACATCTTCCCGACCGCCAAGCTCAAGACGCTGCCGCCGCTGGTCCCCGGCACCACGCGCGAGCAATTCCACGAGCGCGCCCAGGGGGCCACCCACCAGGGCGAGGTCACGACGATCAACAAGAACGGCGTCGTCACCTTCCTGGTCCTGAACGCCACGACCGCCAGCTACCCCAAGCTGAAGGACGCCTACGGGTCGTTCGTGAAGAGCTTCACCTCTGGAGCGGCGCCGAAGAAATGACCTCGGACGCTTGCGAGCGTACCGGCGAGAGGGACGCGCCGGAACTTGTGCGCTTGGCTTGCGAGTACGAATGCACCCTTTCGGGCCCTGCCCTTCTTTTGCTCGTGCGGAATCAGTCGTCCGTCGCGCCGGCGCAGGGCGTCCAGCTTCCCCCTGACGCCCACGCTCTCGCTCTCCAGGATCATCTCGACGAGGACGCCTTCCTCCTCCAGCCCCTCGTGAAGCGTCCGACCGCCGAATACCCGTGGAGCGCCATGACCCGAATCGGGCCCGTGTGTGTGCCCATGCGCTCCAGCGTGCCGCCGCCCTGTGACAGCCGGGGTCAAACGGTTCGGCGCACCCGACGGGTCTTGCGCTCTGGTAGCAACAGTACAGAATCGTTTGTGAATGCTCGATCTGCTCGGGGAGCTCCGGAACGTAATCGCCCAGGTCGACGCTGCAGGACTGCCCTACGCGCTCTGCGGTGGATTGGCGATGGCAGTCCACGGGTATCCGCGCGCGACGGTCGACATCGACCTTCTGGTCCTCGTCGATGATCTCGATCGGCTCGAAGCGGCAGTTCGACCGCTGGGCTTCGAGCTTCCAGCCCGGCCGATGAGCTTCAAGGGCGGCGCCGTCGAGATCCGGCGTGTGTCAAAGGTTCACTCGTCCGGCCAGACGCTCTCCCTCGACCTGCTGCTCGTGACCCCCGCGGTCCAGTCGGTCTGGGACGGGCGTCAGGCGATGGAGTGGGACTACGGCAAGATCACGGTCGTTTCCCGCGACGGGCTCATCGCCCTCAAGTCCCTGCGCGGAAGTGGCCTGGACCGGGACGACATCAAGCGGCTGCGAGGCGAGACCGAATGAAAGTCGACATGTCGCCCAAGGCGATCACCGACCGGCTGCGGTTGGTATCGCAGCTAACGGTGTTGTGCCTCGCGCTGGGGAAGGCGCGTCCGGCGGCACGGAGGTCCTGACCCGTCGCGGGAGTCTGCTCACTCGTGAGACGCCCGGGAGCCGATTCCCGAAGGTGTCACCTCGGTCGTCCTTCGGCTCCCGGTTTGCCTCTTCATGGCTCTATCCATGCTGTGGACGCGCATACGCGGCCGCGCCAGACCCGATTGGTCCTCTCCGTCGAGAAGCGACCGCGAATAAAATTCAGTAGCAGAGGCGGGCTACTTCGCGCGCGAGAAGAGGCCGGTCAGCTTGGCCGTCGCGATGGCGTTGGCCTTGGCGTTGAAGCCGATCATCGCCGGCGAGGCCCCCGGCGGGACCTCGATCTTGTCGATCTTCAAAGCGAACAAGGAGAACTGGTAGTGGTGCTTGCCGCTGCCGGGCGGCGGACAGGGACCGCCCCACCCCGGCTTGCCGAAGTCGGTGTTCCCTTCCATCGCGCCCTTGGGGAGCGTCGCCGCCGTCACCCCTTCGGGCAGCGAGGTCGCGTCAGCCGGGATGTTGTAGACGACCCAGTGCCACCACCCCGAGCCGGTCGGCGCGTCGGGATCGTGGACCATGAGCGCCAGGCTCTTGGTCCCGGCCGGCACGTTCTTCCACTCGAGCGGCGGCGACACGTTCTGCCCGGTGCACCCCATCGCGTTGAAGGAATACTTCTCCGGAATCGTCCCGTTGTTCTTGAACGCCGAGCTGGTCAGCGTGAACGCCGCCGCCTCGACGGTCTTCGAGCGGGTCATCGACCCCACGACCGCGCCCGCGGTCACCAGCGCCATCACTCCGATCTTCCAGCTGCTCCTCATCTTCGGGCTCCCTTCGCCTTTCCCAAGGTTCCCGAACGTTAGCAACCGAAGCTCTGCCGTCAACCCGGAAACTGGCCCGCGGGGCCGCGGCGGCCCAAAGGTGCGCAGCAAGCGCACGGACCGTCAATCCCTCCGGACCGCCACCGCACGGCGAGCGCAGCGTGGCTTTGCCACGCGGAGCGAGCCGGGGGCGCGGGGGGCCAAAGGGCGCGCAGCGCCCGACGCCCCCCGGATAAAAGGAAACGGGGGGCTCTCGGCCCCCCGTGTTGTGTGACGTCGACTGATCGTTTCGACTTCATCCAGTCGTTCCGAGCACCTTGTTATCGGGTCGGAATTTCTCGCCGTTCCCAATCACCTGTCCCCAACCCCGCAGCGAGAAAGATGGGCCGCACGGTCAAATCATTTCGTCATCACACCCCGAAGGTAAGGCCCGCGACCGAGGGGTCAAGGCCGGCCCGGCACGAGCCGCCTAGAGACCGCGAAAGTCGCTGACGCCCGTCGCGCGTGCCAGCGATGACAGCGCGACGTCGAGGTCGTAGACCGCCTGCAGATAGCGGGTCCGCATCCCGAAGAAGGCGACCAGCGCGTCCGAGAGATCGCGCGCCTCGGCCAGCCCGACCGCGAAGTTCTGCGCCACCGCCGAGATCCATGCCTTGCCGGCCTTCTCGCCCTTCTCCATGCTGGCGACGCGCTGCTTGGCCTCGGTCATCTCGCCGTAGGCCTTGCGGACGTCGAGCATGATGCCGCTCATCGCCGCCGTCTGCTGAAAGCCGACCTGGTCGGCCTCGGCCGCCAGCCTCCGGCTGCGCGCGATCTTGGGCCCGAGGTCGAGCGGTACCCGCAATCCGGCGGCCACCCCGGCCGCGGTGCTGTTGTAGTAGTGGCTGTAAAAGGCGTTGTTGGGGTTGTCGACGTCTTGCGCGCGCGCGAACACCGCGCCGGCGATGATGACCAGGTCGGGGTACTCCTTGCGCCGCTCGAGATCCGCCAGCGCCAGCTTGGCCTTGACCGCCGACGCGAGCATCTTGACCTCGGGCCGCGCGGCGCGCGCCAGGTCTTCGTAGAAGCTGACCGGGCGCTCGACGACGTCGGGCGGCTCGAACGGATCGTCGTCGACGTCGATGTCCGCCGGCGTGTCGGGCCCCACCAGCGCGCGCAGGCTGTCGCGCGCCAGCCCCTGCAGCTTCGTGGTCTCCAGCACCCGGGCCTCGAGATCGGCGTGCACCGTCTTGAGCCGCAGCTTGTCGGTGACCGTCGAGCTCCCCGTCCCCTTGGCCAGATCCTTGTCGATGCGCTTCTGGCCGTCCTCGATGTAGTTCTTTCCCTCGTCGAGGGTGTCGAGCACCTCACGCGCCAGCTTGAGGCCGTAGTAGGCCTTGCGGAGGTTGAGGTCGAGATCGGCGCGCGAGCCGGCCTCCTTCTGCTCCGAGAGGGCGACGCCGGCCTTGGCGGCGGCGATCCCCGCCGAGATCTTCCCGAAGTCCCACACCGGCTGAATCAGCTGCACCTCGGTGTGGGTGAAGACGCGGTTCCAGGAGAGCGTGCTCAGATTGACCTCGGGCGAGGTGGTGCTCACGCACTGGTCCTCGCTCCGCACGCCCCAGATGTTGAAGCACTCCTGCTTGGGCGAGGGGGCCAGCAGCGACAGCAGCGTCCCCTGCGGCAGCCAGTTCAGCTTGGCCTCCAGCACCTGCGCTCTCATGGCCGCGGTGGCCGCCGCGTCCGCCTGCAGCCCCGGGTTGGAGCGCGACATCGTGATCAGCTCTTCGAGCGTGTACTTCTTGGCGGCGGCGGGAGAGGCGGCCAGCGCCAAGGTCACGAAGAGCAGCGAGGGCAGTGTGGATCGGATCAGCAGCGACCGTGCGGTCGATCGTGCGGACATGGCCCACCACTATACAGGAGGCCCCCCGTCGGGGAGCTTTCACCGCCGGGGTTTGACGGAGAGCACGGGGGGTGATAGCCGCTTGACGATGCCCCCCCGGCGCCCCGCTCGCCCGAAGTCGCCCTCCGCCCGCCACACGCCGCGCGACTCGCGCGTCGAGACGGCGCAGCTGGTGCTGCCCGGTCTCACCAACATGCACGGGACGATCTTCGGCGGCATCATGATGCAGTGGATCGACATCGCCGCCGGAATCGCGGCGGCGCGCCACTCGGGCGGCCCGGTGGTGACCGCCTCGATGGATCGGCTGCACTTCCTGGAGCCGGTGCTCCTGGGCGAGGTGGTCGTGCTGCAAGCGCAGGTGAACTACGCAGCGCACACCTCGATGGAGGTCGGCGTCCGCGTCATGCGCGAGAACCAGATCACTTTCACGCGAAGCCAGGCGACGCGCGCCTACCTGACGTTCGTGGCCGTCGACGAGAACGGGCGCCCCCGCCCCGTGCCCGACCTGCACCCACAGACCTCGGTCGAGCGCCGCCG
>DASYCK010000299.1:0-11457 GCA_036500205.1 Polyangia bacterium
GTGCGCTGGCGCGCAGCCGGCGCGGCGCCCCCAGCGCGCGCAGCGGTTGAAAGGTGTCGTTGGTGACGAGGCCCAGCCAGACGAGATCCCACAGCGCCTCGAGCAGCTCGCCCGTGCTCGCCCCAGGACAGGCCGCCGAGAGATGCGCGAAGAAGCTGGCTCCTTGTGTCTCCAGCGCGAGCAGCAGCGCCCGAGGTCGCTCGGACAGCTCCTCGGGCACCGGGCGCGCCTCGTACAGCAAGCGGACATGATCGCGCCGGAACAGGGCGACCCGCCCGTCCTCGCCGCCCAGCGCGCCGCCGCCGATCCAGACCAGCTCGCCCAGGGCGCCCAGCTCGTCGAGCATCGCCGGCGCGAAGTCGCGCACCCGCGCCGGCAAGATGGCCCCCTCGAGATCGGAGAACGGGAGGTAGGCGCCCTCGAGCTGCTCGACGACCTCGCGCAGCCGCGCGGTGCCGCGGCGAGGGGAGCCCACGCCGTGCCAGCCGGGAAGAAAGCGCGCCAGCACGGTCGCCTCGACCGGCGCGATCTCGGAGCGCAGGCGCGCCAGGGTGCGACGCCGGATCACGCGCATCACCTCGGCGTCGCACCATTCCCCCACGCCACCGACCCGGAACTGCCCCTGCACGAGGCGCCCGTCCGCCGCCAGCGCCTTCAGTACGGGTTCGATCTGCCCAACCGTCAGCTTGAAACGCCCGGCCACGCGAGTAGCGGCGAAGGGGCCGTGGGTGCGGGCCCACCGCCCCACCAGCGACTCCAGCGCGTTCGGCACCTCCGCCAGCAAGGCGAGCGGTGTCCCCACGGGCGGCTGCACGCCGAGGGCGTCGCGGTAGCGGGCGACGTCCTCGGCGGCGAGCCAGCGCTCGTCGCCGGCCACGCGCACGCGCGCCGCCTGGTTCGTCTCGGCGAGCGCGCGCAGCCAGCCGGTCACGTCGGCGCCGTCGTCCGCCCGCGCCCGCAGCTCGTCCGCCGACAGATCTCCGATGCGGCGGAGCAGATCGTGGGCGCCGTCGGCGTGACGCACGTGGCGTTCGGGAGCGGTGGCTTGCAGCTCCGCCTCGACCTCGTCGAGCGCGGCCGGGTCGAGCAGCGCCGCCAGCTCGTCCTGTCCCAGCAGCTCGCGCAGCAGCTGACGATCGAGCGTGAGCGCCTGCGCCCGCCGCTCGGCCAGCGGCGCATCCCCCTCGTACATGTACGCGGCCACGTAGGCGAAGGCGAGCGAGCGCGCGAACGGCGACGCGGTGCCGGTCTCGACCTCGACGATGCGCAGCTCGCGGTTGCGGATGCTCTCCAGCACCTGCTTCAGCGCCGGCAGATCGAAGACGTCCTGCAGACACTCGCGATAGGTCTCGAGCACGATGGGAAAGCTGGGGTAGCGCAGGGCGGCCGCCATCAACGTCTGGGCCTTCAATCGCTGCGCCCACAGCGGCGAGCGGGCATTGGGGCGACGGCGGGGCAGCAGCAGCGCGCGCGCCGCGTTCTCTCGAAAGTGGGTGGCGAACAGCGCCGACCGGGTCAGCTGCTCCAGCACCAGATCCTCGATCTCCTCCGGCTCGGGCAGCAGGGTCGCCAGCGGGGGCGGCTCATCGGCCCCCGCGAAGCGCAGGACGATGCCGTCGTCGCTCCACAGGCTCTGCACCTCGAAGCCGGCGGCGGTTCCCAGGCGCGCCTCCAGCGCCAGGGCCCAGGGGGCATGGATGCGCGCGCCAAACGGCGACAGGATGCAGACGCGAAAGTCGCCCAGTTCGTCGCGGAACCGCTCGACCGTCAGCTCCCGATCGGTGGGGAGCGTGCCGGTGGCATCGCGCTGATCGGCCACGTATCGCCACAGGTTGCGGGCCGCCCGCTTCTCGATCGGCACGGTGCGCGCCAGCCAGGTCAGCGCCGGACGCTCGGTGCGCTCGCCCAGCTCGCGCACGAAGGCTCCCAGCGCCCGCCCCAGCTCCAGCGGTCGCCCCGGACCTTCTCCGCGCCAGAACGGCATCTTGCCCGGCTCGCCCGGCGCCGGCGTCACGATCACGCGATCGCGTGTGATCTCGGCGATGCGCCAGCTGGTCGCGCCCAGCAGAAACGTTTCGCCCACGCGCGCCTCGTAGACCATCTCCTCGTCCAGCTCGCCGATGCGCGGGCCGGTGGGGCCGAGGTGCACGGCGTACAGCCCGCGATCGGGGATGGTGCCGCCGCTCATCAGCGCGATCAGCTTGGCGTCGCGCCGCGGGGTCAGCCGATCCGTGGCGCGATCCCAGGTGAGACGCGGCCGCAGGTCGGCGAACTCGTCGGAGGGATAGCGGCCGGCCAGCATGTCGAGGACGGCCAGCAGCACGTCGTGGCCGAGCGAGGCGAACGGGTAGGCGCGCTTCACCATCGCCTCGAGCCGGCTGACCGCCAGGCCGTCCTCCGACACGGCGTCCTTCGCCGGGGCGACAGATGACGCGCCCCCCTCGGGCGCGCTGGCGACGATGGCCACGATCTGCTGTGACAGCACGTCGAGGGGATTGCGCGGCACGCGGGTCGGCTCGACGGCGGCGGCGAGCATGCGCTGCGCGACCACGGCGGTCTCCAGCAGATCGGCCCGGTGCTTGGGGAAGATGCGGCCGGTGCTGCGCGCCCCCACCTGGTGGCCGGCGCGGCCGATGCGCTGCAGGCCGCGCGCCACGCTGCCCGGCGACTCGATCTGCACCACCAGATCGACCGAGGCCATGTCGATCCCCAGCTCGAGCGAGCTGGTGGCCACCAGGCCCCGCAGCTGCCCGGCCTTCAACATCTCCTCGATCTCTTCCCGCTGCGCCCGCGACACGCTGCCGTGATGGGCGCGGACCAGATTCTCGCCGGCCAGCTCGTTGATCCCTTGCGCCAGCCGCTCGCACAGGCGGCGGCTGTTCGCGAACACGATGGTGCTGCGGTGGGCGCGTACCAGCTCGACCAGGCGCGGGTGGATGGCCGCCCAGATCCCCGTGGGCCCGCCGGTGTGCCCCTCCTCGTGCTCGATGCGCCGCTCGCTGCGGACGTTCTCCATCTCCTCGACGGGGACCTCGATGGTGAGATCGAGCTTGGGCGGCTCCGAGGTGTCGACCAAGGTCACCGGGCGATCGCCCCCCAGGAACCGCCCGATCTCGTCGAGCGGGCGTTGCGTCGCCGACAGCCCGATGCGCTGCGGATCGCGGGCGGTGACGGCTGACAGCCGCTCGAGCGAGAGCGCCAGGTGCGCGCCGCGCTTGGTGGGGGCGAGTGCGTGGATCTCGTCGACGATGACGGTATCGCAGAAGCGCAGCGTCTCGCGCGCCGCCGAGCCCAGCATCAGGTACAGCGACTCGGGCGTGGTGATGAGGATCTGCGCCGGATCGCGCAGCATCTCGCGGCGGTCACGGGCAGGCGTGTCCCCCGTGCGCACGGCGATGCGGGGGGCGCCGAAGGGCACGCCCAGCGCCTCCGCCGCGCGGGCGATGCCCGCCAGCGGCGCGCGCAGGTTGCGCTCGATGTCGTAGGCCAGCGCCTTCAGCGGCGAGATGTAGAGCGCCCGCACGCCCGGCTTGTCCGCGGCCCCCTGCTCACGCCCCAGCCGATCGAGGCACCACAGGAACGCGGCCAGCGTCTTGCCGCTGCCGGTGGGCGCCAGCAGCAGCGCGTGCGCGCCCGCCGCGATGGCCTTCCATCCGGCGTCCTGCACCGGCGTCGGTCGCTCGAACGTCGCCTCGAACCAGCGCCGGGTGGCGGGCCGAAACGCCAGCAGGATGTCGTCCGAGGTCGCGATCCCCCCAGCCTGGCTCGGCCCCCCGCGCGAGGCAATCCTCGTCAGGTCGATTCGGAATCAATACGCCGGGACGTAGAAGAGCTTGCCGTCCTGGTTGGTCGCGTTGGAAGTCGAGACGAGATAGGAGTTGGTGCCGTTGTCGTAGGCGATGCCGGAGATGTTGGTGCTGGTGCCGAACTTGTAGGTTTGCACCAGCGCGGGGCCGGTGGTGTTGAGGATGTACAGGTTGCCGATCGTGCTGCCCGCGACGAGGTAGCCGCCCTTGTAGAGAGGCGCGCTGGAAAAGACATCCGACGAGTTTCCCGTGGAGTAGGGGGATGCCCACACCAGCGCGCCCGTGGTGCCCGTCGAGTTGTAGGCGCCGTAGAGGTGACCATCGCTGTCGCCCCAGTAGGCGCGGGCCGTTGGCGGATCGACGTAGGGGCCGCTGGTAACGCCGCAGACGCTGCCCGCCGCGCACCCCCCGCTGTGGGCCGTGTACTGGTACGTCCAGAGCGCCGTGTTGCCGAAGCTCGTGGCGTCGAGGACCCATAGCTTGCCGGCGTTGTCCATCCCGTAGACTTTTCCGGTGAAGATGCTCAGGCGCCCGTTGACGACCCCGCTCGGTGAGCTGTTGTCCGTGGTCAGACCCGCCGTGCTCATGTTGAACTTGTAGAAGTGTCCACTCAGGCCGCCGAACAGGTAGTTGACGCTGCTGATCGTGGTGATGGCCGGGGCGGCGCTGCTCAGCGTGACCGACGGCAGGCTGAAGGGAAAGCTACCGTTGGCGACGAGGCCCGTGCTCTGGGAAAGGTTCCAGTACTTGGCGGTCCCCGCGACCGTTCCGCCAAAGTAGAGGTTCGTCGCGTCCAGCGTCAACGGCGTGATGATCGTGCAGCTGCAGTTGTAGGTCCAGTCCGTGGTCAGCGACGTGCTGCCGTTGTCGATCAGACGATAGACATGGCCGGCGGTGGTGGCCACGAAGACGTAGTGGGTCGTGACCATCGAGACCACCACCGTGTCGAACCGCGGTGCTCCAATCAAGTTCTCGCCTGCCGGTCCGTCCCAGGAATATTTGGCGGCACCGGTCGAGCTGCGAACGTAGACACGATCGGAGGTGGCGCCTGCCACGTTATGGTAGCTGGCGTAGGTCGCGTAATAAGTGAACGTGTTCCAGTCGAACGCGGCGATGGGGAAGCCCTCGATGGTCCCGCTGGTGTCGTCCAGCGCGGCGTTCGTCCATTGAATCACCGCTGCGTTCGTCGCGGTGTTGTCGCCGATGCCGTTGGCCGCGGAGTCGTCATCGTCGTCGTACGATTCGCAGGGTGAGCTGGTGCAGGTCGCGCCGCCGAATATGGCGCGCGTCTCGGTGGCGCTGCCGTCGCCCGTCAAGGTGACGTTCTTGCCGGTGGAAGCGTCGAACGTGCACCCGTTCGAGACCAAATACAGCGTCGGGGCATAGATGCGCAGCAGCCGATTCGAGGCTCCGGTCGTCCCGGTGGAGAACGCGATGTTGTTGAAGTGCGTGAAGGTCGTGTAGGTGTAGTTCGTGGTCGAGCCTCCGCCGCCCGCCCACGAGTTGATGTACATGCCGTTGGCGTCCGTGTTCTGGACAGCGAGACCGGTGATGTTGAGGGTCGGCGCCGCCGTCGACGTTCCGCCAACGGTGAACGTGTACTTGGTCCCGGCCGAACCCGCGGTCTGGATCGTGGCGCCGCTGCTGCTGGCGTTCAACGTGCCGTCGATGTTCAACGTCTTGGTGCTGCCGATCTTCAACGCCCCCGAGCTGGTGGCCATGGTCAAGGTCCCGTCGGTCTTCACGGCCAGTCCCCCCGAGAACGTGCTGGCGCTGTTGCCCACGGTGTAGCCGCCCGAATACACCGTGGAGGCACCGGTGGCGGCCAGCGTGAAGCCGGTGCCGGTGCTGAGCGTTCCGTTATCGACGGAAAGGGCCCCGCCGACGGTGGTGGAGGCGCCGAGCGTGTAGGTGGGCACCCCGGCAAGACCCGCCGGGTTGGTCCCGTTGGCCAGCGAATTGATCTGCGAGGCGGTGAGCGCGGTATTGTAGACGCGAACGTCATCGATGGTGCCGGTGAACCCGTAGCCGGCGGTGTCCTGGTTCCTGCCAATGTTGAGGTAACCTACCGCCCCGGCGTTCACGGCCGTGTTGGAGCTGGTGCCGTAGAAGATCGCCGTGGCATTCGAGTTGCTCCCCACCGCGACGCCATCGAAATAGGCGGTCATACCGGTGCTGGTGATGACGCCGGCGATGTGATGCCAGCTGCCATTGAGGGGCGTGGGGGCCGTCGCGGTCAGCTCGATCCAGGTCCCGCTCGCCGTCTGCTTCGTCACTTTGATCTGCGTGCTGCTGAACACCCGCAGGCTGTAGCGGTTCGAGCCGCTCACGATCTCCGAGCCGTTGGTGTCGATCGTGGTGGCCTTGTACCAGGCCGACAAGGTCACCACCGTGGGCTTCAGGGCGGTCGGCATGGTGGTGGTGGCTGCATACTGGAGGGCCGTGCGATCGAAGGTCAGGGCCGCGGGGTCCTCGAAGGTGATGGCGGTGGGCAGGTTCGCCTCCGTCCAGGTCGGGGCGTTGTACAAGGTGGCGGTCATCCCGTTGCCGGAATAGTCGCTGGTCATCAATGCCTGTCCCTCATCCATCTTCCAGTAGCCGACCAGGTTCGTCGCCCCCACCGGCTCGACGCGGAGGTTGTTATAGGACGCGGCGGTGAAGGTGTGGCTGGCGTAGCCGTCGAGGATGACGGTGGAGGTGCTGGGCGTGATGGTGCCGCCGCCGTTGAAGTTGCCGGTGCGCAGCGCGTACGACGAGAGATTGAAGGTTCCGGCGGACGCTGTGACCGTGGCGGCGGGATCCGTCTCGACCCGATCGTTCAACGTCATCGTCCCGGCGCCGGAGAAGGTCAGATTGTAGAACGCCTGACCCGCCGAGCGGATGACGTTACTGCCGCTGCCGTTCAGGGTGACGGTCTGCACGCCGGGGGTGAACAGGCCACCGTAGTTCTGCCAGCTGCCCGTCACCGTCAGGTTGTTCGTGCTCACCGCCAGCTCGCCGCTGGCGATGGTCAAGTTGCCGGCGATGGTGGGGGCCCCGGTCATCGTCTGCGTCGATACGTTGCTGCCCGGCTGCTTGCCGATGGAGAGCGACTTGACCTCGGTGGCGGAGAGGGCGCGGCTGTAAATGCGCACGTCGTCGATGCTGCCGTTCGAGTAGTAGCCGGTGGCGGTGGGGTTGCGGCCGATGTTCATCCCGTTCGTCAGGCTGGTGTAGTAGATCGCCGAAGTGTCGGAGTTGGTGGCGACCGACGCGCCGTCGTAATACAGGATCATGCCGGTTCCCTTGATGACGCCAGCCAGATGGTGCCAGTTGCCGTCGAGCGGGGTGGTGACCGTCGCGGAGAGGGTCACGAAGGTGGCGGCCGCCGTCTGCTTTACCAGCGCCACCTGGGTGCTGCTGAGCACGCGCAGCACGTAGCGGTTGCCACCGCTGACGATGTCGCTCCCGCTCGTGTCGACCGTGCTGGCCTTGTACCAGGCGGAGAGGGTGGTCACCGTCGGCTGCAGAACGGTGGGTAACGTCGAGGTCGAGGTGGTGATGTACTGCGAGCTGGTCTTGGTGAATGCCACGCTCCGGGCGTCGGTGAAATCGACGGTGGGGACCGAGGCGCTCGCGGTGGGGGTGTTCACGGCCGTCCCGTCGTTGCCCCGCCCTGACGAATCACTGGCCGTGCCGATGGTCGTCTCGTCGAGCTTCCAGTATCCGGCCAGACCATCGTTGATGGTCAGATCGTTGAACGTGGTGTTGTTGGTCGCGAATGTCTGGTTGGTGGTCGAGGCCAGCATCACCTGCCCGCCGTTGTGCGTGAAGGTCCCGCCCGTCTTGTTGAACGCGCCCTGGATCTCCAGCCGCCCCGGTGTCGAGGTGAAGGTCCCGTTCGAGATGGCGAGGCTGCCGTTCAAGACAACCTGGGTGGCATCGACCAGCGTCCACGCCCCGCCGACGCCATTGATGGTGACGTTCTGGAAGGGGGAGCCGCCCGTCAGGATGGTGTTGCCCGACGCGGTGCCGTTGAATGTGACACCCGCGCTGGTGGAGAACACACCCCCGTAGTTCCACCAGTTTCCCGACACGGTGAGCGCGTTGCTCCCGGCCGCTAGCGTGCCACTGGCGATCACCAGATCTCCCGTGACGGTTGGCGTTCCGGTCACGGTCTGGGTGGCAACACTCGTCGCCGGCTGTCCGTTGGCGTAAATCGACGCGATTTCGGTGGCCGAAAACGCGCGGTTGTAGACACGGACTTCGTCTATGTTGCCCTGGAAATTGTAGTTCTCCGTGTTCGGGTTTCGACCGATCGTCAGGCCGGCAAGGGCGGTGGGGGAGGTGGTGTAGTCGATCGCGTTCGAGTCCGAGAGGGTGGAGACGAAGGCGCCGTCGAAATACACGCTCATCGTGGTGCCCGTGATGGTCCCCGCGAAGTGGTGCCAGTTGCCGTCGGCGGGATTGGCGACCGTCACCGTGTATTCCTTCCAGCCGTATGGGGAACAGTTGGCCGCCACCGCGCACTTCTTGGTGAGCGTGACCTGGGTCGAACTCAGCACGCGAAGGGCATAACGGTTCGAACCGCTGACAATCTCCGCTCCCGAGCCGTCGATGTTGGCGGCCGAGAGCTTGTACCAGGCCGATAAGGTCATCGTCGTGGGTTGCAGAATACTGGGGAGGGCGGACGAGGTCGCCAGGTACCCGGTCGACGTATAGAGCTCGGTGCGCGTCAAGCTCAAGCTCCGGGGATCCGTGAAATCGACAGGGGCGAGGGTGGCGGCGTCTGCCGCGACCTTGGCTGTATTGTATGCCGTCAGCGAGCTACCGTACCCGGACGAGTCCGCCGAGGTTCCGATCGACGTTTCATCGAGCTTCCAGTAGCCGATGAGACCGTCGTTGATCGTCAGGTCGTTGAACGTCGCTCCGTTCGTGGCGAAGGTCTGGTCGGATGTCGATTCGAGGATGACCTGGCCATTGTTGTGCGTGAACGTCATGGCGCCCGTCTTGTTGAACGCGCCGCCGATCCGCAGGTTGCCGGCGGGTGCCGTGAATGTCCCCGATGCGGCGGCCACGGTGAGATCGCCGGTGAGGGTGATGTTCCTGGTCCCCGACTGGGTGATGCTGTTGGTATATCCGGATTGAACGTTGAAGCCCGCGGCGGTCACGTCCTGGTCGATGACCATCGCGTTGTTGCCCGTGCTGTTGAGGACGATGGTGTCCGTGGCGGTGGGAAGGGCCCCGTTGCTCCAGTTCGCCGTGTTGCTGTAGGCATGACCGGTCTGCGCGCCCACCCACAGCCCGGCCGTGCTGCCGCCGCTGCCGCCGCTGCCGCTGCCGCCACTGCCGCTGCCACCGCTGCCGCCCGGGCCCGCGCTGGCCTTGAACGTCTCCACGAGCCCCACCCAGTTCGCGCTGCCCGAGATGGTCGCGTTGGTCCCCACGCCGGTGGTGGCGTTGGTGAAGCTCTCGACAAAGGCCGAGTTCATGCCGTAGGTCGCATCGGTCGAGCTCTTCTCCCCCACCTCGGTGAAGGATTCTCCACTGAACGTGTAGCCGCTGTTCTGGACCGTCACGCCGCCGATCGCCACCTCGACCGCCTGCCCGAGCGTGCCCGTGGTCCCTGTGGAGGCGGTGGTGGACGACCCCGTAGCGGAGTTCTGCCCGTCCTGGGCGTTCGACGTGAGGATGTTGCTGTATTCGACCATGTAGATCGTGGCGCTGGTGGCGGTGGGGAACGTCCAGGTGATGGTGCCGCTGCGCGCGCTCGCGTTGAGGTTGAAGAAGATCCGGATGTGCAGGGGGTTGCTGTCCTTCTGCGCGTTGCCCATGGCCCACCCCGAACCGTCGGTGGTGGGCGTGTAGAAGCTGCCGGCGCCGTTCGACTCGCTCAGAATCGCGATCAGGGCGTTTCCGGCGGTGGTCGGCGCGGGCCACGTGCAGCTGACGGACGTGGTCACGGCGTTGTTGCTGCCCGTGCAGAACTGAATGCGGTTCGCCTGGGCTGGCGCCGACCAGGCGACGCCGGCGACCGCCACGGCGATGACGAGCGGCAGCAGCCATCGACGACGGCGAGGCCGGGATGGCTCTGTCGCTGGCACGGCAACAGACCGCGCTGCGCAGAGACCGGGGCCGTTCGGGCGGCGCTGGCGGGTCCGCTTGCGCAGCCACACGAGGCCGAGGAGCCCCCATGCCAGCGAGGCGAGCCCGAACGGGCGAGCCTGCGACGCTTCACCGGCGACGCTGCAGCCGCCAGTAGAAACTGTAGAGGACGTCTCACCGGCGATGGGGGTCACGGGAGACGCTCCGCCATCCGGCTGGAGCGGCGCGCTACCGGGACGAGAGGGCGGGTTGACCGCGGTCGACGGCGGGGTGGCGTCGACCGGAGGCGCGCCGCCATCGGTGGCGGGCGGGGTGACGTCGGTGGACGGCGGCGCGCTCAGCTCGGCCTCCGCCGTGCCGCCGAACGCACCCAGGTTGATGCGTGCGCCGTTCGGGCTCGGCTCGGCCGCGAAGTCGTCCGCCGGATCGCCGTGGTCCGTCGAGGACTGTGCGGGGGCCAGGTGAAGATCTCGCTTCGCCAGATCAATGAACGTCACCGCCGAGGACAGGTCGGTCGCCGCCGCGGCCAGGCCTTGATAGTCGGCGACGGTGTTGCCGATGACGTCGTCGAACTGGCTGACCAGCGCGTCCGCTTGCGCCGAAGCGAGGCCGACCTGGTTCGACGTGACCAGGCTGTTCTTGACGAGCAGGGCCCCGAACGAGCGGGCGCCGATGGCGTTACCGACCAGCGTTCCGTTTCGAAGCGTGGCGCTCCCCGACACGCCGATGTCGAGGCCAGCGTCGCTGTTGTCCGCCAGGATCACGTTGGTCACGCGAACATTCCTCGCGCCGGCCACCGCGATACCGATGTGGGCGCCCGAGACCGTCAGCTGCCTCACCTCCGCTGGTTGCCCGGTGGCGGAGCCGTCCACCGTGATTCCGGTCGTCCGTCCGGTGGCGTCCAGCGTGGTGCGACCGGGGCCGGCGCCCTCCAAGGTGACCCCGTCCTTCACGTGCAAGGTCGCCCCGACGACGGTCCGGCCCGCGGCGATGCGGACCACGTCGCCCGGCATCGCGGCGGCGAGCGCGTCCACGAGCGATCCGCTCGGCTGACCGCCCACCGTGACGGTGGGGGTCTCGAGCGCCATCAAGTATTGCGGCGCCGACCAGTCCGACCAGGCGCCGTTGCTGTCACGGGCACGGACGGCGACCATCGTGGTGACGCCCGTGGGCAGCGGCGAAGGCACGCGCCACGTGGTCTCGCCGGCGCGGGTGGTGGTCGTCGCCTCCCACGTCTCCAGGATCTCGCCGTCGCGATCGGTGCGGACCTCGTACGAAACCGGATCGGCCTCGAGATCGAAGGCGGCCGTCCATTCGATCACGGGGCCGACGTTGTTCACGTTGCGGACGGTCCCTCCCACCAGCGTGGGCGCCTCGGGGGCGTGGTTGCCGGTCGCCCGAAACGAGCCCAGGCTGCCCACGTCCGTCGCGGCGAAGAGCCGGCCGTTCGCCACGATGGGAGAGATCCGCGATGTCCCAGGCAGCGCGGTCGACCACGGAGCGCTGCCCGTCCTGGGGTCGAGGATCCGCAGCGTCGGCTGCAGGGTCGAGCTCACCGCGTAGAACG
>DASYCK010000300.1:0-23136 GCA_036500205.1 Polyangia bacterium
CGCGGACGCTGGGAGAGCACTCCCTTTCGCGCTTCCCTTGAGGAGCTCGTCGCCGCCGTCGCCGACACATTCCCCTGGACCCTCCAAAACCCCTTCGCGTAACCCGGAACGGACTTCAGATCTCCAGAACTAGTGCACCGCACTAGCGCTCTCCTGGGCGCCGCCGGCGCCGCGTTTCATCCGCCCGCTTCCAGGCTTTCTTCCTTGCGACGGCGCAGCTGGCGCAGCTCTTCCACGGCCTTCTGGGTGTTGGCGCCCGACGCCGAGCCCGTCTCCAGCGCCGAGATCACGTCGCCCAGGAGCCGCGCCTCGTCCTCGGTGCGCTGGCGCAGCGCCTGGTGCATGTCCACGAACGAGCCGTAGAACTCCTGCAGCTCGTCTCCCTTGCGCAGGCTTCCCGGCAAGGCGCCGAACCGGTTGTCCCGCATCCGCGCGAAGAAACCGGAGATCTTGAACAGAGGCCCGGCGACCTTGTGGGTGATCAGGATGCCGACCGCGCTGATCGAGATCACCAGCACCACGCCGAACCCGACGATGCCCCAGAGCACCCAGCGATCGCTCGCCGCGAACTGTCCTTGAAGCTCCTCGGCGACGGCGGGATCGGCCATGCCCGACAGCTCGATGACCTTCGAGATGTCGCGGGTCGCCTGATACATCTTGTAACCCAGGCCCGCCGTCAGGAAGACCGCCACGATGACGATCGTCATCGTGTAGCGAACCTGCAGCCCGACGTCGAGCAAGTAGTTCCGCATCCTGCGGCGGTACTTCGGTGCTCCTGCTGCGATATCTGCTGTGCTGTTCATCTGATTGGGCCTCCGAAGCTAACCGCCTTGTGCCTTGAGAAACTTAGCCAAATCTTCCGCCAATTGCGCCGCCGTCGCTTCCAGACATTCCCGTCGCGCGATCTCCCGATCGCGCGGCCTGCTCCCCCCCTGGACGCTCGCCTCGGCGCTGGTCCACGAGATGATGCTCTTCGATGGCCAGCGGGCCACCATCACCTTGACCCCGCACGACGTCTCGCTGCCGGCCCCCGCCGACACGTCGTCGAGACGCGAGATGTTCCCGTCGATCCAGAATGCCGCCGCGCCCCCGGCCTTGCTGGTCGGACCGGCGTTGGCGGCCACCATGACCGTGGGGATCTTCGACAGCTCCGTCTGCAGCGTGTCGTGCACGATCCTCACGGGCTCGCCGGCGGCGGCCTTGACCCCGCCGCTGAACGGCCCGAAGGCGAGAAAGATCTTGGCCTTTGCTCCGCCGGCGGTGGCGCTGGTGGTCGAAGGGCCCGACAGCAAGGCGATGGCCTTCTCGGCCTGGGTGCGCACGAACGGGTCGGCGTCGGCCTTGGCCAGATTTCGCAGGGCCTCGAGGCTGCTGCTGTTGCCCAGCTGTCCCAGCGATTCGGCGGAGACCGCCCTCACCGTCCGGTTCTGATCGTCGAGCGCGCGCACCAGACAGGTGGCCGCGCTGGGGTCGCCCATCTTCCCGAGCACCAGCGCCGCCTGCACGCGCACCTTGTAGTTCGAATCTCCGCTCAGCGTCCGGCAGACCGCCTCGATCTTCTTCGCCGCACCACCCGCCGCCCGCGCCGGCCCCACGATCGCGAGCAGCAGCAGCGCGCCGCGCACCAGGTGCGACGCGCGCATGGGAGGCGGTCGCCTCACGCGAGCCGTCTCCCCCGCCGAGGCTCCGCCGACATCGCGGGCAGCGAAAACAGGAACGACCCCGCATTCTCGTCGAGGGGCCCGTTCTCGACCCAGATCTCACCGCCGTGGCTCTCCACCACGGCGCGCGCCAGGGCCAGTCCCATGCCGTAGGCGATCGGCCGATCGTCGAGGTGGCTGTAGGGCTCGAAGATGCGGAACTTGTCGGCCTCGGAGAACCTCAGGCCCGCGCAGGACAGCTCGACGCAGACGGCGGCGCGACGTCGGCTCGATACCCGCACGATGGTCTTCCCCGAAGCGTACTTCAGGCAATGCATGAGCAAGTTCACCAGCGCGTTCCGCATCAGCTGCGCGTCGATGCGAAGCAGAGGCTCCTCGCCGCCCGGAACGAGCTCGATCTCGCCCGCCAAGGCCGGGTTTCGACCCAGATCCGTCACCACCTCGCGCAGGAGGTCGCCGATGCGCATCGGCGCCAGGGCCGGCGCCAAGGTCCCCGCCTCGAAGCGATCGAAGTCGAGCACGGTCCGCACGCTGCGCAGGAGCTGGTCGAGCACGATGTTGGCGTCCTGCACCGCCTCGTCGAAGTCGCGCCGCCGGCGATCCTCCTTGGCCGGGGCGAACTGCGCCAGGAACTCGATGTTGGCGGTGATGGCACCGATCGAGCCCTGCAGATCGTGAAGGAGATAGGCCAGCCAGCGCCGGCGTTCGCTGATCTCGGTCCCCTGGTGACGTTGCTTGCGGTCGATGCGACGGAACAGCGCCCGCGTCCGCAGCAGCGCCCACAGCCGGGTGCGCCGTTCGACGGCATCGACGCTGGGAAGGAACACGGCGTCCGCGCCCCCGGCGATGGCGCGCAGCCGCAGCTCGGGCTCTCCGTCCGGCATCAGGAGAATGGTGGGGACGAAGTGAGTTCGGACGCTCCCCTTCAGACGCTCACAGAGCTCGACGCCCCGCTTGCCCGAGACCGAATCGTCGATCAACACGACATCGGGCGGATGCATCAGCGCCTCTTCGAAGGCCGCGTCGAACTCGTCCGCCACCCGGACTTCGATCCCCTCCTGCCGAAGGAAGCTGATGATGGGCCGGGCGATGTCCCGCGCGGGCGCCACCACCAACGCCTCCACATGCGCGGGCAGCGTGACCGCGTTGTTGTGGGTGGTCCTCTCGTCCGGAAGCATGGGAAAGACCGCCACGTGGGCGCGAAATCATCGTAACAGGGGCCCCGGGAAATGTCATTTTCGACACCATCTTACGGGGGGTGTGGCTGGTCATCTGACGGGGGTGTGGCTCGCTGCCGCTCGGCACACCACCGGTCCCCCTTGGGCAGCTCGGCGGAGCTGAGCTGCCCTCGCCTTTGAAGACGGGCGGATCAGATGCGCGTTTTCGAGGCCGAGGCCCCCTCACTTTTGAACGGGCGGCTGCCCATTTCCTTCGGTTTCGCTAAACTAGAAGCCGAGGCCTACGGTCAGGGCGATGCCGGTCGACACTTTGCTCGGGCCGGAGCTCCCTGCCCCGTCGGTCGACTTGGCGGCTTCGGAGAAGGTGTCGATGAAGTAGCCGACCTCGGCACGCATCTGGACCGACGACGTCCGGCCCAGCAGGATCCCCACGGTCGGCTCGACCGTGACGCCGGCCGAGCCGTTCCCGCCGAACGAGAAGTAGCCGTACTTCACCTTGCCGCCGAGGTACGGCGTGAAATCGTCGCGGAAGAACGGGTAGTAACCGCCGAGGCTGACGTCGACGACCAGGTTGTCGCTGTGCCCGCCCAGATCGAACGCGATGTCGGCCATCCAGCTTCGGGCGTCGTACATCCAGAACAGCCCGAACCCGGGGACCGCCGAGAACTTCTCGGCGGGCGTGTTGAACGGCAACAACGTGAACAGATGCAGGCCGAAGGTCCGGTTCGCCGTGCGCCGGTTGAGGGTGTTCATCTCGTCGCCGGTCACGGTGTCCAGCTCGGCGCTGTCGCGCACCGGTTTTCCGGTCACCAGGGCGTGCACCAGCCGCTCGAGAACGACGTCCATGTCGCCGGGCCCCCCCGTGATGGCGATGCTGTCCCAGTAAACGACCTGCCCCGACAGCGCGTAGACCGTGAAGCGCACCCGGGTGGAGGTCCCGAGGTGGGTAAGCCGCAGGACGATCGCCTGCTGGGCGTGCGCCGCGATGGCCTGCTCGACCGCCATGGCGTTGGTCGGCTCGTCGGTCGACGAGACCCCCGGGCCGGTCAGCACCGTGTAGCGGCCGGTCCGCTGCAGATGGTCCTTCAAGAGATCGCGCGCGGCATCGAGGATCCCCGGCGCCACGTTGAGCCCCGAAGCCGGCATCAACACGACCGGAATCGAGGCGGGCGCCGCCGCGGCCTTCCGCTGGAACGAGCCTAGAAACACGGCCACCCCCAGCGCCACCGCCAGGGCAGGCGCCGTTCGGCCGATCGCGCGTCGAGGAAGCAGGCTCGTTATCTGACAATTTTGTCTGACATTCACCATCGAAGGGGCTCCTTGGGGGATGCGGGGTAGGAGGGACGTCGAACGCCGCGAGCGGATCCGTTCGGCAGCAAGGGAGAGGCCAGCCAGACAGGAGCGTATCGCGGGGGTGACAAACCTGAAACTCGCTCAAGGTACGATATGTAGGTTTTTTGACTTCATCGCCGTACAGACTATCTTCGCTACATGCCTATCGCTCAGCCTTCCTTGCAGCACGCGCAAACGCAGACGACGGACACCGACGACGGCGCGGCCGTGGTCTCGCGACCCAGCCAGCGCCGTGAACACCTGCGGTTCGACAAGCTCTTCACGGTCCGGATCGAGTCGTTGCTGTTCGGCGACCTGACCTGCGTGGCCAGGAACATCTCCGCGGGCGGCGTCTTCCTCGAGCTCGCCGATCCCTTGCCGCTCGGCTCGACCTTGCGGGTCTGCTTCCCCGTACCCGACGGCTCCGGCGAAGTCGTGGCGGTGGGCGAGGTCAAGAACCACTACTTCATCAATTACATGAAAGATGGCGCGAACCGGGCGGTGTCCGGAATGGCCGTGCGGTTCACCGCCTTCGAGAGCGACAGCAACCGCATCCTGGCCGACTGCCTGACCCGTCTGCGCGTCCTGCACTGACTGACGGGCGCCCGTCGTCGCTATTCCGCGGGACGGGGACGCACCACGACCGGCTCGGGCAGATCGACGGTCGCGCCCTCCTCGATGGGCACCTCGATCTCGCGCGGGCCGCCGGTGATCGACAGGACGCGCGGCCCTACCCGCACGGAGATCTCGTAGCGGCCCGGGAGCACGCCGGGGATGACGAAGTTGCCCCCCTTGTCGAGCTCACCGACCGCCTTGCGCGGGAACGCCAGCGGAGACCGCCCCACCAGCACCGCGCGCGTCTCGGGATCGAGCGGCAGCACCGACGACTGCGCCACCCGGCCGCGCACCCGCGCCCCCCGGTGCGTGACGCCGAGCTCGATCTCGGCGTCGGCGCTGCTCTCCCCCACCTCGATCTTCTCGGGCGGATACACGAGCATCTCGCCGTGCCGAGCCCACAGGTAGTAGGTCCCGGGGCGAAACCGATCCTGGGCGAACTTTCCGTCGGTGTCGGTGGTCCAGATGATCGGCGAGCTTCCCACCCCGAACGCGCCGGAAGGCATCGCGATGACCACGGCGTGCGCGACCGCGTCCCCCTCGCCGTCGATGACGCTCCCCTTGATGACACCGGTGCGCGACAGGCGAATCGTCACCCGGGGCGCCCCAGGCACGCCGGTCGTGCGGATGGTGCCGGGGAGCCACCCGAACCGCGACGCCACGATGTTGTACTTGCGCGTCTCCAGCCCGGTCAGCGCGAACTGCCCGTCGTCATTGGTCTGCGCCGAGGCCACCTCGACCACGTCGTCGGGGGCACGCAGCGCGCGCACGTCGGCGCCCCGCACCGGTGCGCCCGACGCGTCGACGACCCGCCCCTTCTGGGTCACGTCCGGCGCCAGACGGAACGAGCGCGTCACCGTAGGTGAGCGATCGAGGCGAACGTCGGCGATCTCGGTGGCGAGCCCGGCGTGGGCGATGCGTAGCGTGTAGGGCACGACGGCGGCGGGGAGACGCAGCCGAAAGCTGCCATCCTTGACGGTGGTCTCGTCCGCGATCGCCGTCCCCTGGAACCAGGCGCGGATCTTCGCCCCCTCGATGCGGCGGCCGGCGTCGTCGGTGACCCGCCCTTGCAGCAACACCTCGGGCTTGTCGCTGGTGTCGCGCCGAAAGATCTCGCGCCGGAACTCCTCTTCGGACGAAAGGATGCACGTGGCGCCGCGAAACCAGGAGGTCGCGCAGTCGGGCGCGAGGCGCGAGCAAAACTCGACGCACACCGCTGGATCCTTCGGATCGCAGAGGGCCGAGGGCGCCTCGTCGGGTTCGAGCAGCGGCAACACCGTGCCCCTGCCGTCGCAGAAGATGCAGCCTTCGGGGCGCTCCACGCAGCGTACGTCGCGGGGATCGACGCCGGCGGTGGCCAAGGCCGGCGCGATCTGATTCCCCGCCTCGCGGTGGCACGCACCCACCGTCGTGGCGATCACGAGCAAGGCGAGCGCGAGTGGACGCATCGAACGGGTGGCTTTGAGTGGAGGGGCTTCCGCAGTCGAACGACTGCGTGTAGATCAGCGTGACTCTAGAGCATGATCCCGAACTCCCCAAACAGCGGCGCACCGATGTTCATCGTCCTCGAAGGAATCGACGGGTCGGGGACGACGACCCAGCTCGACCGCCTGGCGGAGCGGCTCCGCGCCGCGGGGCGCCGGGTGGTGGCCACCCGCGAGCCGAGCCCCGGCCCCATCGGGCTGTTGCTGCGCGAGATCCTGCGCGGCACCCACGCCAACCCCGACGGAACGGGGCTGGACGGGCGCGCCATGGCGCTGCTGTTCGCGGCCGATCGACGCGACCACCTGACCCGCGAGATCGAACCGGCGCTGGCGTCCGGGGCGGACGTGATCTCCGACCGCTACTTGCTGTCATCACTCGCGTATCAGGCCGTCGAAGCCGATCGGGCCTGGGTCGAGCAACTGGCGAGTGGCGTCCGCGAGCCGGACCTGACCCTGCTTCTGGACGTCGACATCGCCGTGGCCGCGCAGCGCCGCACCAAGGCCGGCCGCCCCGTCGAACGCTATGATGCCGACGGGACCCTCGCCCGCGTCGCCGAAAACTACCGCCGCCTGGCCGCGGGCAGACCGAACATCGTTCGCATCGACGGCACACCGTCACCCGCCGACGTCGAGCAGGCCATCATGCGCGAGCTCGAGGCCCTGCTCGCCGCGCGCTGACCGGCGGCGGCGGCCCTCATTTGTGCTTCTTCATTTGTGCTTCTTGGCCGGCGCCGGCCGCTTCTTCGCGGCAGCGTGATGGCGGGCGGCTGGGGCGGCCTTCTTCGCGACCGGGGGCGCTGGCGGCGCCTCGTCCGCCTCCTTCCCCTCGGCCGCGGGCTCCTTTGTCGCAGGCGGCGTCTGGGCCTTGGGCGCTTCGGCGGGCGTGGTGGGCGGCGGCGCCTTCTCGGCGGCCGGAGCGGCCGGAGCGGCGGGCGGCGCCGGCACACGCGCCTGCTCCGCCTCGTGATGCCCCTTGCCCCGCACGTAAACCACCACCACGGCGACCAGCGCCACCACCACCGCGACCGCGATGCCGATGATCAGGAACCGCTTGCCGCCACCGATCTCGTCGAGCACGTCGCTGTCGCTCATCCGCTCGCCGGGAACCGTTCCGCCACGCGTCCCCACGGACGTCCCGCCGCTGCCCAGCGAGAAGTTCTTGCGATCCGAGGCCGTCACCGTGCCGTCGTCGGTGTAGCGCTCCTCGAGCGGTTTCGATTCCTCACCGGCCACCGCTGGCACTGCCTCCGCCGCCTCCGCCGCCTTCTTGGCGTCGACGATGGCGGCCACCTTGGCGCGCGCGTCCGCGACCATCTGATCGACGTCGCCCTTCTTGAACCACAGCGTCTCGCGGAACGACGTCGGCGAGTGTCCCGGTGGCACCGGCCCCAGCGTTTCTCCGGAGCTCGGTCGCGGATTGCCGGCCGGTGGCCCTTCGGCGGCGATGGGCCCGGACACCGGCATCGAGATCATCGTCGCGGACACGGCCGCGCCGTGAGACGGACGCCCTCCCGTCGGAGAAGGGGTGCGAAAGGCGGGACCGGAAGCGTCACGCGCCGGGGGCGCCGCCAGCGGCGACGGGGTCGCCCCGCGCGACGACGCCACGGGCGTCACCGGCTGGGCCGCCGGCGCCGGCTGGGCCGCTGCCGCCTCCGACGCCTGTCGCGCCGCCACCGCCTGCGCCACCAGCTTCTGAACCTCGGGCGCGCCGCCCGCGAACATCATCGTCTTGGCGAAGGCCGCCTCGCGCACCCCGGTGCCAGCGCCGGCAGCGGCGGACTGCTCCTCCGTCACGATCAGCGCGGAGACGTCCGACAAGAACTGACGCATCGTCAACGGGCGCCGGCTCGAGCTTCGCTCGAGCGCCTTCAGCACCACGCGATCGACCTCGGTGGTCAGGCCGCCGCCCCGCTTGATGCTGGGGGGGATGAGGTCGGCCTTCATGACGGCCTCGAGCGTCGCCTGCGGCGTCGCGCCCACGAAGGGGGGCTGGCCCGTCAGCATCAGGTACAGCAGCGCGCCGACGCTGTACGTGTTCGAGCGCTGGTCGATCAGCTTCCCCTCGGCCTGCTCCGGCGACATGAACTCCGGGACGCCGAACAGGGTCTCGTGGATCGGCCGCGCCACCGCGAAGTTGATCAGCTTCACCTGGTCGTCGCGCGAGATGAGCACGTTCTTCGCCGACAGGTCGCGATGGACGACCCCCACCTTCTGCGCGTCGAGCAGCGCCTCGCCGATCTGCGCGATGACCCGCTTGGCCCGCTCGAGCGAGAACGGTCCCGTCTTGGCGAGCACCTGATCGAGCGGCTCCCCTTCGGCCAGCTCCGACGCGACGAAGACCTGCCCCTCGGGGGTCTTTCCAAAGTCGATGACCTTGACGATGCGCGGGCTGCTGGCCCGCTGGAGCTGGCGCAGCTCGCGCAACGTCCGATCGACGGCGACCGGCGTGGGCAGCGCCGCGGGCACCACCAGCTTGTAGGCGACCGCCGCGCCCGACTGAGAGTCGCTCGCCTGCCAGACCTCGCCGCTCGCCCCTCCCCCGAGCCTGGAGACTGGCACGAAGCGCCCGACGGGTTCTATGGGAAGCAGTCTCTGGGGACCGTTCGGCCCAGCACACTCTTCGCGGGGGCAAAAGTTCGCGTCGTCAGGGTACTTGTTCTGGCAAGTCGCGCAGAGTTTCATCCGGCTCCTGATCGATTCGGGTCGGACCGAAGGCCCCAACCCTCCCGAGTCGCTGCGGCATGTTACGCGGACGACGGGCCGAAGGTCAACGAAAAGCCCGTCAAACCAGCCCAGACGTTTCCGAGGGCGCGCCCTCGGGCGGGCTTACTTGCCTACTACTTGCCTACTACTTGCCCGCTTCGCCCATGCCCGCGAACAGCTCGGCCGCCGACGGCGTCGACTTCCGGCTTTCTTTCGCCTTACGTTTCTTGCCCATGTTCGTGTGGCGGCGCACGCGGCGCTTCCAGGTTTCGCGAGTGTTTGAAGCCATAGCGGCGGCGTTCTTAGCAAGGGTCGGGGCACGCGTCAACCTTACGGGGGTCCGGCTCGCTGCCGCTCGCGGGCCCCCGGGCCCCCCTCGGGCAGCTCAGCGAAGCTGAGCTGCCCTCGCCTGCTTCGGTGAGGCGGCCGGTTTTCTGCGTCCTGTACGCATGGATGGCGGTCTTGGAGCGGGTGTCTTGGACGCTTCGCGCGGCTGCTGGGAGGACCTGTCCGGCGAGGCGCCGACCGGGGCGAGCGCTTGCGTCACTGTCTTTGGGCGCTGACGACCCCTTCGATGGCTTGCAGGTTGCGCAGCACGTTCTTCAGCTGGTCGACGTGGGTGACCGACACCTGGAACGTGTTCACGGCCTTGCCGTCCTCGGAGGTCCGGCACTTCGCCTGCGAGATGTTGACGCCGTTCTCCGTGAAGGCCCGCGAGATCGACGCCAGCAGGCCGGGGCGATCTTCTGCCTGAACCTCGACGGTGACCGGGCGGAGGGTCTTCGATTCGTCGTCCCATGAGACGTCGAGGCGGCGCGCCGGATCGAGCGCCAGCGCCTTCTCGCAGTCGGGCGCGTGGATGACCACGCCGTGGCCGCGGCTGACGAAGCCGATGATGGGATCGCCGGGGACCGGGCTGCAACACTTCGCGAACTTGATGAGGATGTCGGTCTCCCCCTGAACGCGAATGCCGCCGATGGCGCGCTTCGTCGACCGCCGCAGGCCCGCGAGCGGCGCCTCGGGGGCCTCCGCCCGCGCGTCCGCGGGCGACTCCAGCTCGCGCGCCGGAGCGATGGCGTTCGCCGCCTGCTCGACGGTCAGCTTGCCGTAGCCGACGGCCACCAGCAGGTCCTCGGCGCCGCCCACGTGCAGCTTCGTCGCCGCCGCCTCGACGCTGCCGTCGCGCTCCAGGTTGGCCAACCCCAACCCGCGCTTGCGCAGCTCGCGCGCCAGCAGATCGTGGCCCATCTGCCGGCTCCGATCCCGCTGCTCCATGCGCAGGAAGTGGCGGATCTTCGTCTTGGCCCGGCTGGTGACCACGAACTTCAGCCAGTCCTTCGACGGCTTCTGGTTCGCCGAGGCGAGAATGTCGATGGTGTCGCCGTTCTTCAGCGCGTAGCGCAGCGGCACGATGAGGCCGTTCACTCGCGCCCCCGAGCAGTGCTCGCCCACCTTCGAGTGGATGGCGAACGCGAAGTCGATGGGGGTCGCCCCCTTGGGCAGCGCCTTCACGTCTCCCTTGGGCGTGAACACGAACACCTCGTCCTGGAACAGATCGATCTTGACGGTCTCGATGAACTCCGTCGGATCCTTCAGATCGCGCTGCCACTCCATGAGCTGCCGCAGCCAGGCGAACGCCTGGCCGTCCTGGTCGCCCGGGCTCCGCTTCTCCTTGTACTTCCAGTGGGCCGCGATGCCCTGGTCGGCGATGCGGTGCATCTCCTGCGTGCGAATCTGCACCTCCATGCGATCGGAGCGCGGCCCGATCACCGTCGTGTGCAGGGACTGGTACAGGTTCGGCTTGGGGAGCGCGATGAAGTCCTTGAACCGTCCCGGGATGGGGGTCCAGGTCGAGTGCACGACGCCCAGCACCGCGTAGCAGTCACGCACCGAGTCGACGATGACCCGGAAGGCGATGATGTCGTAGATCTGCTCGACGTCGCGGCCGGTCTTGCGCTGCTTCTGGAAGATCGACCAGAGGTGCTTGGCGCGCCCCGACACTTGCCCAGTGATTCCCGCTTCCTGCAGGACACTGTTCAACTTCTCCACCACCTCGGCGATGTAGACGTCGCGCGACTCGGCGCTGCCGGTCATCTTGGCGAGCAGATCGGCGTACGCCTGCGGCTCGACATAGCGGAACGCCAGGTCCTCGAGCTCGATCTTCATCCACTGGATACCGAGCCGGTTCGCCAGCGGCGAATAGATCTCGAGCGTCTCGCGGGCGATGCGCTCCTGCTTCTCGCGCGACATGTATTGCAGCGTCCGCATGTTGTCGACGCGGTCGGCGAGCTTGATGAGGATGACGCGAATGTCGCGCGCCATGGCCAGCAGCATCTTGCGGAAGTTTTCCGCCTGACGCTCTTCGCGGGTGGTCCAGGGGATCTGCCCCAGCTTCGTCACCCCCTCGACCAGGAACTGGATCTCCTGACCGAACAGACGGCCGATGTCCTCGGCGGTGGCGCTGGTGTCCTCGACGCAGTCGTGCAGCAGCCCCGCGCACACCGAGGCGACGTCCAGCCGAAGGTCCGAGATGATGCGGGCCACCCCCACGGGATGCACCACGTAGGGCTCGCCCGACTTGCGGCGCTGCCCGGCGTGACGCTCGGACGCGAAGTCGAAGCACCGTTCGATCAGGCCGGTGTCGGCGCCGGGATCGTACGCGGAGACGGAGCTGACGATCTGCCGGACGGCTTCAGTCATTCATGCGACGCGGGGATGAGGGGCATGACGGTTGCCCCGGCCCCGGCGGCTGATCCTTCCGCCAGCAGCTCCTCGGCCATGTGCGCCCCGCGAATCCGCGAGCAGCGCGTGGCCTCCACGACCGCGTTGAGCTGCTGATAGGCGCGATCGAGGTTGTCGTTCACGACCAGGTAGTCGTATTCATCGTAATGTTGAAGCTCGCGCTTGGCCGTGGCCAGCCGCTTGGCGATGGCCTCGGCGGAATCGGTGGCCCGGCGGCGCAGCCGGCGCTCCAGCTCGGCGATCGAGGGGGGCAAGATGAAGATCAGCACGCTCTCGTCCGGCCACTGGCGGCGGATCTGCTGCCCCCCCTGCCAGTCGATGTCGAACAGGTAGTCGGTCCCGTCTTCCAGGGCGCGGTTGACGGCGTGGATGGCGGTGCCGTACCGGTTGCCGTGAACGAACGCCCACTCGGCGAACTCGTGGCGATCGATCATCTGGGAGAACTCGTCCTCGGAGACGAACTTGTAGTCGACGGCGTCCCGCTCGCCCGCCCGGGGCGCTCGCGTCGTGTACGACACCGAGAAAACCAGCTTCTGGGACTCGGCCAGCATCCGCGCCAGCGTCGTCTTGCCCGCCCCCGACGGCGACGAGATCACCACCAACATTCCGCGCCTTCGAGGAGAGGGGAAATTGCTGCTCATCACTCTATATTCTGAGCCTGTTCCCGGATCTTCTCCAGCTCGGCCTTGCATTCGATGACCTGCCCGGCGATTTCGGCGTCCTGGGCCTTCGAGCCGATGGTGTTGACCTCGCGCGAGATCTCCTGCAGGACGAAGTCGAGTTTCCGGCCGACGGGCCCCTTCTCGTCGAACAGCGCCGTCAGATGGGCGAGGTGGGTCCGCAGGCGGACGAGCTCTTCGCTCACGTCCAGGCGCTCGGCGAGCAGCGCGATCTCCTGCGCCACCCGGGCCGCATCGAACCCCGGAGCGTCATGGAGTGACGCGAGCCGCTCTTTCAGGCGACGCGCGAAGCGCGGCGGCACCGCCTTGGCCGCCTCTTCGATGGCCTCGACGAGCTTCGCCACCTGGCTGGTCCGCGCCAGGAAGTCCTTGCGGAGCGCCGCCCCCTCGACTTCGCGAGAGGCAACCAGCTCGACCAGCGCCTTCTCGACGGCGGTGCGCAGGGCCGGCCAGGCCTCCTCATTGCGGAGCCCGACGCCGGCCGCGCCCGCGTCCAACGCCAGGAAGGCGGCCACGGTCGCCAGGTCAATCGGCACGCTCACCTGAGCTTCCCGGCGGATCTGGTCGAGCGCCGCCACGGTGTCGCGGATCACGTCCACGTCGAGCCCCGAGGCGGTGGGACGCTCCTCGCGAATCCCCAGGGTGACGGCGCCCCGCTCGACGGCGGCGCGAATCAGCCGCGCCAGCTCGACCTCGAGGGCCGGTTCGGATTCGGGGCTGCGGACCTTCAGATCGAACCCGCGGTGATTGACCGAGCGGATTTCCACCAGCCAGCGCGTCCGGGCGCGACCGGGCCGTTCGATGTCGGCCGCTGCCCGGCCAAAGCCTGTCATGCTGCGCACGTCGGTGTCTATACCAGGCCGAGAAACGGTTCGTTCCGAAATTACCGAGAAGGCGCACCGACGGTATGAGCCGCCTCGGCGAGACGATGAACCATCGCCGCCAGCGCCGGATCGGCGATGTCCTGATACTCCACCACTTCTTCTTCCATCACCGCCCGGCGCGGCGAGGCGTCGGCATCCAGGACGCGAAACGTGATCCAGCACGCCGAGAGCGTGGCAGCGGCCAGGATCCAGAACCGGGGCTTCTTCATGGATGACATGAACCTACGGTATCCTACCTTGCATACACGGCAAATTTTCGCCTCGCTTTGACCGCGAGCGGAGCTTCAGGGGATGGGCAGGCCGGCCAGCCCGCCGCCAAACGGCCCTGAAACAACGAAGCTTTTCCCCGGCCTGGGGTGGATCTCCACGGCCGGTGTTCCGTCCGCGGTTCGCGCTTCCCTGGCATCGCCTGGGCACCCGGAATCGAGCGGGAGCCTGGAGGCGACCGCCCCTGCGCCCTTCCCGGTCAGCGTACCGGCCACCTTCGCGTTGCGGGCCACCGCCGAGCGTTCGAGCTGGCCGCCTCGAATCACGAACGTCGTCCCCTTCCCCGCCAGCGGAGCGACCCGGTAGGCGAAGCCGGCGCCGGACTGCAAGATCTCGAGCCGTCCCAGATCATCCGGGGCGCGCGCCTGGGCGAGCACGGCCAAGGTCCCGAGGTCGACCTCCTTGAGGACCACGCCGCGCAAAGTGGGAACCGTGGAGGGGGCGAAGACCAGCTTCTCGGCGGTGGCGTAGGCGATGCGACGCCCGTCGCGCGAGCGCCCCAGCAGAAGGACCCGCCCCTGCTCGACGGTGAGCTGTCGATAGCGACGGGTGCGCGGCGACCAGGCGAAGATCTCCTGTCGGGGACCGAGGACGAACGTTCCCGCCGCCGCCCGCTCGGCATTTCCCAGCTTCAGCGGCGCGCGCGTACGCGCCACGAAGAGCAGATCGTGATCGAGGCCCTCCGCCCATCTTCGCCGATCCTCGTCGAGCAGCCCGCGCAGCCCTTGCCCTTCCGGCGGCACCTTCAGGGCGCCCAGATCGGCGGCGGAAGCGATCTCGTCGCTCCAGGGAAGGAACGCCCGATCGAGCAGCCGCCGCACCTCGGCCATCGCCTCGGGAAAGCGTTCCTGGCGGACGAATGAGCAGGCGATATTCAAGGCGGGCGCCAGAAACTCCGGATCCGCCGCCTCGGCGGCGCGATATTTCGAGCGCGCGTCATCCCAGCGCCCCTGCCGGTACGACGACAGCGCGTCGGCGTTCAGCTTGGTGGCGGCCGCCGCGGGAACGTGAAACGGATCGACGATGCCCGACCCCGCCGTCACCGCCGCCGCGGGACACGTCGGCGACCCGTCGACCGCCAGCGCGTGAATTCCCAGGACGAGCGAGAGGGCCGCGCCGATCACGGCTCGACCCACACCCGGCGCAGATCCAGCCGATCGGCGACCGCGCTGATGTCGTGCACGCGCCGCGAGATCAGCGCGGCGATGTCGAAGCGGTAAAGGAAGACGACGGGCTGGTCGCGCGCCAGCACCTCGGCTACCGCGGCCAGCCGCGCCGGCCGCGCGCCGTCGTCGGCCCGGCGCAGGGCCTCGAGATCGGCATCGAGCTCGGCGGAGCGATAGCCCCAGTAGTTGAACGGCCCGCCCGAGCCGAACTGCAGCCCTGGATCCTCGTTGGGGCTGCCCTGCCAGGCCATCAGCGCCAGCTCGAAGTCCCCCTTCCGGACGCGGGCCATCATCGTGGCGGCATCGACGACCACGGTGTCGATCAGCACGCCCACCTTGCGCGCCTCGAGCACGAAGCCGCGCGCTTCGGTGGCGGCCGTTCGCCCGCCCCCCACCACCAGCAACGAAACCCGGATGGCCTTGCCGTTGAGCTCGCGCACGCCGTCGGCGTCGGTGTCGCGATAGCCGGCCGCCTCCAGCGCCGCGGAGGCGGCCGCCCTCCCCGAGGGGGGAAGCGGCGAAGCCACCGGGGGGAAGGCCGAGATCGCTTGCGCCAATCCCCCGTGCAAGGTGCGCGAGAAGTGCGCGCGATCCCACAAGGCCGACAGCGCTTGCCGGAACCGCGCATCCCCGAGCGGCGGCCGCCGGTGATTGACGCCGAGGTAGGCCCAGCGATCGGAGTCCATGCGCCACACGGTGAGCTGACCGTGCAAGGTCGACGGGTCCACCTGATCCGGATAGTGAACGGGCAGGATGCGCGGCAGCACGTCGATATCCCCGCGGCGCGTTCGCGTCAGCGCCTGGGCTCCGTCGCCATCGATCTCGAACGTGATGTCGTCGAGGGGGCTGGGCTTCCCCCAGTAGGTGGGCGAGCGCTCGAGGCGAATGCGCTTGCCGCGCTCCCAGCCGGCGAAGCGGAACGGTCCGGTCCCCACCGGCTGTCGGGCCAAGGTCGCCGGGGCTGGCTTCGGGCCGCGCAGCAGGTGCTCGGGCAACACGGGGATGTCGCACAGCGCCCGCAGCGCGAAGTCGGAGGGCCGTTTCAGCAGCAGGCGCACGATGTTGTCGGAGGAGATCTCGACGCTGGCGACATCTTGAAGCGAGGCGCGCAGCAGCTGCGAGCCGTTCCCGCGCGTGAGCAGCAACGGCTCGAGCGTCGCCTGCACGTCGAGCGCGCCGAACGCGTGGCCGTCGTGCCACTTCACGCCTGGGCGTAGCCTCAACGCGACCCTCAACCCGTCGGGAGACACTTGCCAGCTCTCGGCCAGGGCGGGGCGAAGCGGCCCGGCGACGCCGGGCGATGGGCATTCGAGGAGCGTCTCGTAGACGAGGCCCGAGACCACCTGCAGGGCCGACGCGTCGACCTCGACCAGCGGATCGAGGTGTGTCGGCTCCGCTTCGAGGTGGACCTTCAATGTTCCACCGGTTCCGCCGCGCGACAGGTGCGGATCGGCGTTCACCTCCTCCGGGGCCGGAAGCAGCGGGGGCAACGGCGGGGGCGTGGGCGACAGCAACTCGGCCAGCTTCTTCGTGTCGGCCGCGCCCGACAGCCCGTCCGTCGCGCCGGAAGTCGCGCGATTCGCCTTTCCGCGATGACAGCCCGCGGTCGCCGCGACGAGGCAGGCGAGCACGATCGACGCGCCCGTCGACGAGAACCTGCCGATCTTCATGCTCTTGCCGTCGACACGGCGAAGAACCGTCGTGTCTTGCGGCACGAAAACCCACGTGTTATTCAGGGCGCTCCCGTTGTAACCCGCTGCCGAGGAGAGGCGCTTCATGAAACGACTCGGGTCCCCTGAACTGGCGTCTGACAACCGAAGCAACGCCCGCGTTCCCAACGATGCGGCGGTTCCGTCACGAACACGGCGGGCTATATATCACCTGATGGTGCCGTTGGCATTGGCGCTGCTGTCGCCATTCACCGTCGGCCGCGCCTATGGGCAAGGGCAAGAGCTGGCGCCCATCAAGGTCGACCTGCCGCCCACGCCGAACTTCAACGTCAACAACGCGCCCGAGACCTATCCGACGGGCGAGCTGTCGATCTTCGGCCTGCGCAAGCACATGGCGCAGAACCTGGACAAGGACGTTCAGGTGAAGGCGTACCTGACCGAGATCTACGAGTGCCCCGCCGAGCAGCGGAAGTGCAACGACGCGCTCGCCGCCAAGGACAAGAAAGAAAAGATCAAGTCGGCGAAGGCGGAGGCGCGCGCCAGCAAGAGCAAGAAGGGCGCGCCGCCCCCCACGCAGGAGGCCCCTAAGGCAGCGGCCGGCGCTTGCCGCCCCTGCGACCAGCCGCACTTCTTCATGTCGGACACGCCGAACGGCAAGAAGGAACGCGCCCTGCTGGTGGCCGACTATCCCGTCAAGGACTGGAAGACGGGCAAGCCCAAGGCGCTGGTGACCCCGGTCAATCAGCTGTACGTCGTCACCGGAACCTTCGCCATCAACTCGATGGCCGGCTTCGGCGCCTCGGACGGCCTGATCATCCACAAGAAGCTGGTGGACGACAAGGGCACCGTCGTCACCGAGGGGAACGCCGTGCTTCCGCCCGACGCGCAGGACATCAAGCTGCAGGGCAAGCCGGCCGAGAAGGTCGGCGGCCAGCGCATCGACGCGAAGAAGTAAGTCTCCTTCGTCTCGAGAGACAGCGTCGAGGGGCTCAGCCCTTCGGCGCTGTTTTCGTTCGGGCCACCGACTATTCGAGGCCGCGATCGCGGAGCGAGCCGTCGTCCTCGCCCCGCAGGTGACCGAGCTCGTGCAGCAGCGTCCGCCGGATCGCCTCGTCCAGTGCCACCGTGTCGCGCACCGAGCGCAGCAGGTTGCGCCGGTAGAGGACGATGGCGCGATCGATGGGCCCGCACTGGGTCGGTGCGGCCGGGCTCGGCTCCCCGCCACTCGGCGCCGGCGACGGCGCCCCGGCTGCGTTGGCGGCGCGCCGCCCCTTCGCGGCGCGCGTGGCCGGCGCGGTGTGGTTCTCGGCCTCGCCGTCGAAGCCGATGGGCAGGCCACGGAAAAGCCCCAGGATGGTCGGAGACAACGGTGGCTTCTCGGCGATGAGGTCATCGAGCGCCGGAAGATCGGCGGTCTCGAGGTGGGCCTGCGCGAGGTCGGCGCGCACGTCCTCGGGAAGGTCGCCCACGATCCGGCGCACCCGCTCCGCGAACTCGACGGCCGAGACGTCGGGCGGCCGCGGGAACGCGATCGGATCTCGCTCGGTCGCTTCTGAGAAATGGCTTTCGGCGTCGCGAGCGCGGTCCTGTCGCTCTTCGATCAGTCCAAGGTGATACAGCGCGTGAGCGCGATCAGACGACGACGCGGCCACCTTTTCGAAAGCGCGGCGCGCCTCGCCGAAGCGGCAGAGTTCGAACAGCGCCACCCCCTTCTCGTACTGGGCGGCGTCCAGCTTCGGCGCCAGCGACAGCGCCACCGAGAGCCGGTGCACGGCCTCCTCCGACCGCCCGAGATCGATGAGCGCCTGCCCTTCGAGCAAGCTCAGCCGCGCCGCGCGCGTCCGGTCATGGCCCAGGGCCCGCCTGAAGGCGCGTCGCGCATGCTCGAGCCCGATGGCCGACCGGTCGGCCGACGCGGGAAGCTGATTGATGTAGAGGTCGGCGCTCGCCTCCAGCGTCTCGGTGTCGTCGGGATCGAGCGCCAGCGCCATCGCCAGCGCGTCGCGCCCCTCGTCGGTCTTGCCCAGGTGAAGCAGCGCGGCCGCCCGATCGTGATGCGCCTCGATGGAGCGTGGGGCCTGACGAGCCGCTTCCTCCGAGCAGGCCAGCGCACCCTCGAAGTCGTCGGCGTCGAACAGCTTGCCGGCGCGATCCAGCAGGTCGGCCACCGCCGCCTCTTCCCAGGTCGGCTGGTTGGGGAAGCAGCGCCGAAGCGGACGCGGCGGCGGCTCCTCCGGCTCGGCTCCAGCGACGCTGCTCGGAGGGATGGCGGGCGCGGCCACCGGCGCTTCGGCTTTGGACGCAGGAAGGACGGCCGAGCGACAGGCGAATCCCCCCGCGCTCACCGACGCCACCAACAGGGCCAACCAACGCGCCCGCATCATCTCAAACGACAATGATATATCGCCCGGGAACGGGAGGCGACCGTCATGCGAAACATTCGCACGGCCCCTCCCGGCACCACGATTGACGCAGCCAGGCCCTCCGGCGACCGCAGCGTCAGAGGGCGCAACGCGCCCGGGTCCAAGCACCGGGAGGCTCGGCTCCGCCGAGCCGGCCGCGACGCAAGCAAATCCGTGGGGGGTTCGTGGGGGCCTGCTGCAGGCCCCCGCGCGTGCTCGTGGGGGGCTGCTCAGCCCCCGCGCTCAGGGATGCGCATCGCCCCAGGTGGCGCCGTGGGCGACCTCGACGACCAGCGGCACTTTCAGCGCGTAAACGGCCTCCATCTGCCCCTTCACCCAGTCAGAGAACCCGGGCGCGCTGGCGACGGGCACCTCGAAGACCAGCTCGTCGTGCACCGTCAGCAACAGCTCCGCCCCTGACGCGCTGTCCTCGCCCGCCTCGATGGCGGTGTCGATGCGGATCATCGCCAGCTTCAGCAGATCGGCCGCCGACCCCTGGATGGGCGAGTTGCGCGCGATCCGCTCGGCGTAGCTGCGATCCTGGGCGCGCGCCGAATGGATCTCGGGCAGCGGGCGCCGGCGCCCCAGCAAGGTCGTCACCTCGGAGGTCGCGCGGGCCTCGGCGATGGCGCGGTCCATGTACGCCCGCACACCCGCGTAACGGCGGAAGTAGCTGTCGATGTACGCCCGGGCCTGCGCGCGCGGGATGCGCAGCACCTGCCCCAGACCGAAGTCCCCCTGCCCGAACACCAACCCGAAGTTGATCGCCTTGGCGATGCGCCGCTGGTCGGACGTCACCGACCCGACGGGCAGCCCGAACACCTCGGCCGCCGTGCGCAGGTGGATGTCCTGCCCCGAATGAAACGCCTCGAGGAACGCCGGATCCTCGGAGAAGTGCGCCAGGATGCGCAGCTCGATCTGGGAGTAGTCGGCCGAGACCAGCACGAACCCGGGCTTCGCCACGAAGGCGCGCCGCATGCGGCGGCCCAGCTCGGTGCGGATGGGAATGTTCTGCAGGTTGGGATCGCTCGACGACAGCCGCCCGGTGGCCGCCACGGCCTGGTTGAACGACGTGTGCAGGCGACCGCTGTCGGGGTTGACCAGCGCCGGCAGCGCGTCGATGTACGTCCCCTTCAGCTTCATCAGCGTGCGGTACTCGAGGATCTTCGCCGGCACCGCGTGCAGGGCGGCCAGCTCCTCCAGGGTCTCGGCGTCGGTCGACGGCCCCGTCTTGGTCTTGCGGATCACGGGGAGCCCCAGCTTGACGAACAGCACCTCGCCGAGCTGCTTGTTCGAGTTGATGTTGAAGGACTGCCCCGCCAGCGCGTGAATCTCCTGCTCCAGCACCATCAGGGACGAGCCGACCTCCTGGCCCAGCGAGCGCATGTAGTCGCTGTCGAGGATGATGCCGCGCGCCTCGATCTTGCCGAGCACGCGCGCCAGCGGCATCTCGAGCTCCTGGTAGAGGTTCGCCTCCCCCGCCTTGGCGAGCGCCGCGGCCTGGCGAACGGCGAGCAAGACGGTGGCGGCCGCCTCCGCCCCCATCCGCCTGCCGGCCTCCTCGACCGGCACGTCCGCCGCCGGGCGCAGCGTCTTCCCCGACCCCAGCCAGGCGGTCCGCGCGGCCACGTCGTCGATGGCGGCGCCCGCCGCCACCTCGGCGATTCCGTAGCCAGAGCGCGTGGGATCGACCACGTACGCGCCCAGCATGCTGTCGGAGGCGATTCCGCCGAGCGGCATGGCCGCCCGATCGAACACCACGCCCAGCACCTTGCCGTCGTGCACGTGCTTCGCGATCGCGGCGCCGGCGAGGACGGGGCCCAGGCGCGTCGCCACCTCGCCGCGCGCGGGGGCCGCCGGCGCGCCCAGATAGCGATGCCCGAGCGGCAGGTAGACGCGCGCGCCGTCGGGCAGCGCGAACGCCAGGCCGACCAGCTCGCCTCGGACCGCCGAGGGCCCGTCCCACAGCGCCGCCATGCCGAACTGTCCGGCGCGCGTCAGCCGCGCGGCCAGGGCGGTCAGGGCTTCGCCATCCGCCGGAATCAGCTCGGCGGCAACGGGCTCGACGACGGTGGCGCTGACCGGCGCGGGCGCGACCAGCGCCTCGTGCCCCGGCGCGGCTGTCTTCTCCGCGCCGGTCCCCTTCTCGATGACCGCGCCGCGCGCCAGCGCGTCGGTCAGCCGCGTGAACTCCAGCTCGTGAAACAGCGTCTGCAGCCGGTCGTGATTGGCCTCGGCGCGGTGCAGCTCGCCGAGCGCCTTGGGCAGCGGAACGTCCTCGCGCAGGCGGACGAGCTCCCGCGATACCCGCACCGCCTCGCGCGCGGCGACGAGGGCCTCGCCCCGCTTGCCCTTCACCTCCTCGGCGTGTTCGAGCAGATTCGCCAGCGAGCCGAAGCGGGTGATCAGGTCGGCCGCCGTCTTGGGGCCGATCCCCTCGACGCCGGGCACGTTGTCGATCGCGTCGCCGGTCAGCGCCAGCACGTCCCCCACCCGCTCGGGGGGAACGCCGAACTTCTCCTCGACCTCGGCCACCCCGAGGCGGCGGTTCTTCATCGTGTCGAGGATGGCGATGCCGTCGCCGCACAGCTGCATCAGATCCTTGTCGGACGAGCAGATCACGACGTCCATCCCGGCGGCCACCGCCGTGCGCGCCACGGTGGCGATCACGTCGTCCGCCTCGAAGCCCGGCACGCTCAGGGTCTGGATGCCGAACGCGTCGATCACGGGATGAACCCAGCCCATCTGCGCGGCCAGCTCGGGCGGCATGGGGGGGCGGTGGGATTTGTATTGCGGATAGATCTCGTGACGGAAGTTGCCGCCGGGCGCGTCGAACACCGCGCAAAGATGCGTGGGGCGGTGCTCGCGCTCGATGCGCAGCAACATCTGACACAGGCCGTAGACGGCGCCGGTGGGGACGCCCTTCTGGGTGGTCAGCGGCGGCAGCGCATGAAACGCCCGGAAGATGAAGTTCAACGCGTCGACGATGTACAGCGACGGTTTGGCGGCGACAGCGCCGGAGCCGCCGGCATCACGGGGAGACATTTCGTTCATCTGAGGGATCGCTCGTCTGGAGACCGACGGCGAAGAATGGCACATTGGTGAGCGACGTGTCTCGATTCCGCGCGCGCAAAGTGATCGGCTACGGGCTGGGGGCCGTTTTGGCCCTCATCACCTTGGCCGTGCTCGGCGCGTCGGTGGTGTTGCAGGGGCCTCGGCTGGCCGGGCTCATCTCGGGCGCCCTGCCGAAGAACCGCGGCAAGATCGAGCTGGGTGGCGTGAGCTGGAGCCTGCGCGCCCTGGTCGACATCGTGACCGACGCGCCCAGCCCCATCAGCGTCGATGGCCTGCGCATCATCGATCCGGAGGGGACGGTGGTGCTGGACGTCCCGCACCTCGACGCGGCCGTCAAGCTGCGCACGTTGATCGGGGGGAGCTTCTCGATTCACGACCTGAAGGTCGGCAAGGCGTCGTGGCGGTTCGCGCAGCTCAAGAACACCCCCGAGATCGGGTTCCTGGCGGCGCTGGCGCCGCAGCCCGCTCCCGGCGGCGCCCCACCCCCGCCCCCCGATCCGGCGAAGGCGAAGGGCCCGGGCAGCACCTTCGAGATCGCCGACGCCGAGCTCGAGGATCTGAACGCCCTCTTCGATTTTCCCGGCGCCTGGGGCCTCGAGCTGCGCCACGCTCACGCTCGCGCCTCGCTGATTCAATCGACGGTCGATCCGCAGCACCCGATCTTCGGGTTCGACGCCGGCCCCATCACCGCCGACGGCGGCGGCTGGCTGCGCATCATGGACGACAACCTGCTGCCGTTCGACAAGGTGCTGATCAACCGCATCGCCACCACGCAGGAGCATCCCGACGACATCTACCTCGACCTGCGCGAGGCGAAGACGGGCCGCTCGAACCTGGTCGGACGCGGGTTCTTCACCGGCATCTACGGCGCGACGTCGGTGCCGGGCATCAACCTGCACGCCACGTTTCATCAGGCCGCCGACGCGTTCAACCAGGTGATCGCGGGCAAGAAGATCGACGGGCTGACGCTGTCGGGTGACGACGCCACCGCCGTCCTCGACCTGCATGACAGCTTCGCCGCGATGAAGGTCGCCGCGCGCTTCTCGGGGCTCGACGTCGCCTACCCTCCCTACCGAGCCCTCGGTCTCGGCTTCGAGCTGGGGTTCGACGGGGGGGCCATGAAGGTGACGGTGAAGAAGTTCGGGCTGGAAGCTCCCGGCGGGGGGCGGCTCGCCCTCGACGCCACGCTCGACGCCACCAAGCTGAAGCTGGGCGCCGACCTGACCCTCGATCGGTTCACCACCGATTCGTTCGTGCCGACGCCGCTGCAACCGATG
>DASYCK010000301.1:0-11190 GCA_036500205.1 Polyangia bacterium
CGCCATTCGCCTCTCGCGCCGCCATCCGCCGGCCGCCCCCGTCGCGCCCGGCGGCGTGACGCCCGGCGATCCGGAGCTTCAGGACCAGCTCGAAGACGAGCTGCAAAACCTCGACTGAGCGCACGCGTCCTTGGCCACGAACTCGTCCCCCCCAGCGTCCCCCGCGCCCGCCACCTCGACAGGGAGGGAGCCGCCGCGCGCCGAGCCCAGCCGTCCCGTCGCGGCACGCCCCCGGCGACGCGTCCCGGCCCTGGCCCTCGCGGTCTGCGGCGCCCTCGTCGCTGGCACCTACGCCCACTTCGCGCTGGGGATGCGCTTCGGTCCCCCCTTCGTCATGACCAGCCTGGGCGGCCTGACCCTGGTGCTGACGGCGTTCGCGCTCTGGCGCGTGGTCGACCCCTTGACCCGCGACGAGGTACGGGCGACCGCCGAGCGCCGCGCCCCCCATCGCATCCGCGAGCTCGAGCGCGAGAAGCAGACGGTGCTGAAGGCGATCAAGGAGATCGAGCTCGACTACCAGATGAAGAAGATCGGCGAGACCGACTACCGCGAGCTGGTCGAGCGCTACCGCACGCGCGCGCTGCGGGTCATGGGTGAGCTGGCCGCTGGTGACGACTACCGCGCGCTGATCGAGCGCGAGCTGAAGGATCGCATGGCGGTGATTCGCGCCACCGCCACGAACGCCGCGGGCGGTGAGGCGGCGCCAGCCGCCGTGGCGATGGCGTTGGTCGCCAGCGGCGCCTGCCCTGCCTGCGCGGTGGTGAATGACCCCGACGCCCGTTTTTGCAAGCGGTGCGGCGTGGCGCTCACCCCGACGGCGCCCCCCGGCGGTCTCGCGGAGTGAGTGTGCGAACCGCGCGATTGCTCCTTTTCCTCGTGGGCGCGGCCGCCGCGCTGACGTCGTCGATCCCGTTGCACGCCCAGCCGATGGCGGGAGGGGGCGGGATGCCCAACCTTCGCGCCATCGCGGGCAAGCCGCTTCCCGACCGGGGAATGCCGGCGGGAATGATCACCGTTCGCGTGGCGCGAAAGACCCCCGCGAACCCCGTCCCCGACGTCGAGATCACGGCGCTGATCGAGAACCCCGGCGGCGACGTCCGCAAGCGCACCGCCAAGACCGACGCCGGCGGGCGGGCCACCTTCGAGGGCATCCCCGCGGGGCAGCGCTTTCACGCCGAGGTGACGGTCGACAAGGAGAAGCTGACCACCGACACGTTCCCCATGCCCGACGGCGGCGGCGTCCGGACGATGTTGATCGCCGGCCTCCCCGCGGGCGGCACCGACGACGGCGAGGCCGCCGAACCGGGCGGAAAGCGGAGCTTCTCGCTCGGCGTGATCTCCGGCTTCGCCCGGCTCGATCCTGGCGTTCCCGCGGGCACCATCGATGTGCTGGCCCTGGACGACGCGGGCAATCCCATCGCCAAGCAGACCATCGAGCTGGGCAAGGTGGTCAGCGGCCAGGGCGTCCAGGTCACCGAGCAGGTGACGGGCACCGACGGCAAGGCCCGGTTCACCCAGGTCAGCGCCGGCGCACCAGCGGACGGCGCCGGAGGCGCCTCGGGGGGGGTGGCGGCGGCCGTCGTCATGGCGCGCAACGGCTTGCGCCTCGGCACCGACGGATTTCAGGTTCCCAGCACCGGCGCGGGGATCTCCGTCGAGCTGCACACGTTGCAGAAGACCGCGGATTCCTCGGTCATCACCGCAGGCCCGGGGGGGCGCGTGATTCTTCAGCTTCGCGAGGACGGCCTCGGCTTCATCGAGACCTTGCCGCTCGAGAATCACAGCGACAAGCTGTTCGACCCCGGCCCCGGTGGCGTCGAGATCCCGCTCCCCAGCGAGGCGGTCGGCGCCGAGGGCGCCGAGGGCGATCACAAGATCGAGGTTCGCAAGGGGCTCGGTATCGCCGTTCACGGCCCGATTCCCCCCCGCCGTCCCGAGGCCCAGGACCCCAGCCGGAAGTCCCCGGACGAGGTGACGTTCGGGTTCCTGCTGCCGAGCAACGGCGCCACGCGCGACTTCGTGCAGAAGTTCCCCACCGGTCTGGGCGAGTTCACGTTCGTCACCGATCAGCTGCCCGGGCTCGTCATCGAGAGCGGGCAGATCTCGGGCAGGCAGTCCCGCGAGCTGCAGGGGAAGAAGTACTGGCTGATGCGGGGCGAAGCGATCCCTCCGGGGGGCGTGCTGCGCTTCACCGTGCGTGGTCTTCCGGCCACCGACAACACGGGGCGGATCATCTCGGGCGTGCTCGCGCTGCTGCTGGTGGGAGGCGCCATCGTGTTCGGCCGCAGGCGCCCCAGCGCCGCCGCGGCGAAAGAGCTGTCGGAGCGCGAGCGCCTGGTGCAGCGTCGCGACCGGCTGTTCACCGACCTGGTGACGGTCGAGGGGCGCCGCGCCAGCGACGTCGTTGCCGTGCCCGCCACGAAGGTCGAACGGGACGATCTGGTGCGCAAGCTCGAGGGCGTCTACCGCGAGCTGGCGGCCATCGACGAACGACGCGCGGTGTGAATGACGACTTCCCCGATCGCTCCGTTGCAGGTGGCGAACGTCGGAAAGATCTTCGGACGGCGGCGCGCCCTCGCCGGCGTCTCGACCGCCATGAACGCGGGCGAGATCACCGCCATCCTCGGCCCCAACGGCGCCGGGAAAAGCACGCTGCTCGCCATCCTGTCGACCTTGCTGTCCCCCACGTCGGGCAGCGTCCGCTGGGGTGACGTCGAGCTGCGACGGGGCTCCCCGTCGCGCGCGGCGCTCGGCTACGTCGGCCACGATCCGGGGCTGTACATGGACCTGGGCGCGCTGCCGAACCTCACGCTCTTCGCCGCGCTCTACGGCGTCCCCGACGGCGCCGCGCGCGCCCGCGCGCTGCTCACCCGCGTGGGGCTGGACGACGCCCCCGTCGACGCGCCGGTGCGGACGTTTTCGCGCGGCATGCTGCAGCGGCTGGGGCTGGCGCGCGCGCTCGTTCACGATCCGTCCATCCTGCTGTTCGACGAGCCGAGCGCGGCTCTCGATCCGGCCGGCGTGACCTGGCTGGCCACGGAGCTGCAGCGCGAACGGGACGGCGGAAGGGTGGTCGTGCTCGTCACCCACGATCTGGACGCGGCGGCCTCCCTGGCCGAGCACATCTTGATCCTTCGCCGCGGTCGCGTCGTCCGGGACGAACGCCGGCCCGGCGCCTGGGGGGCCCCCGCCCTGCGCGCCGCCTACGAGGAGAGCTGTCATGGTTGACGGACGGGTCGACAGCCCCCCGCCCGGTTTCTGGGTGCAAGCGGCGCGCATCGCCAGCAAGGATCTGGCGATCGAATGGAAGAGCCGGGAGATCCTCGCCACCAGCGCCTTCCTGGCTGTGGTGGTGGTGCTCGTCTTCGCGTTCGCCTTCGTCGTCGGCGGTGTCGCCCCGCCCCCGACCGTCGTGGCGGGGATCCTGTGGGTGGCGATCCTGGTATCGGGTGTGGTCGGCCTGGGGCGAACGTTCGATCGCGAGCGGGACGGGGACGCCATCCGCGCGCTGCTGCTGTCGCCCGTGCCGCGCGCGGCCATCTACACGGGGAAGCTGGCAGCGACGATCGCGCTCATGCTGGGGGTCGAGCTGGCCGTGGCGATCCTGGTGGCGATCTTTTTCAACGCCCGGGTCGGCGAAAACGCGCTCCGCATCGCCGTGCTGCTGGGGCTGGGAACGGTGGGGTTCGCCGCCGTGGGGTCCGTGTTCTCCGCCGCCCTGCTCCGTGCCAAGAGCCGCGACGTTCTGCTCTCGACGTTGCTCTATCCGATCGTCGTCCCCCTGCTGATAGCCGGGGCGCGCGGGACGGCGAACCTGCTCGATTCGACGCCCGATCTGGACGCGGCGGCCTTCTGGACCGAGTTCATGCTGTGCGTCGACATCATCTTCTTGGTCGTCGGAACGTGGGCCTTCGAGCCGATCGTCGCCGGAGATTGAGACCCGCATGACCCACCGCGACAAAAAACGACATTCCGAAAAAATATTTGGGCGGAAATCTTACAGATCTTTCACTGTACTCTGGTGAGAAATACCCTGTGCGCTCGGTTCCACTCGGCGCGCGTTCGCGGGCTTGTCGGGAACGGGCGCGGGTTGTCGAGTCAACCGGCTCCTCCGGTCGATTTTGACGCAGAATCCGTGTAAAGGGCTTTACCAAACCGAAGAAACCACCTTGCCGCCAGGGTGAGAAAGCAGCTATGTTGAAACCCCAAGAAGTCGACCCTTTCCGGAGGCAAATGATGGGACGTTCGTTCTCTCTCGTTTCGATTTTGGCGGTCGCCGCCCTGCCGGCCGCCTGCAGCTTCTCGAAAGCCACCGAAGGGGAGATTTTCAAAGACGGTTCGGCCCCCGTGGACGTGAACCTTCCGGACATCGGTGGCGATGGCACCGGCACCATCATCTCGGACGCCATGGTGACCTGTGCCGAGGCGAACCCGAAGACGATGAACCTCCCCCCCGACATCCTGATCGTCCTCGACCGCTCGGGCTCGATGAACGACAACGTCGACGGGACGACCTGCACCGGCGGCTGTGGCGCGAACTCGAAGTGGTCACAGATGACCATGGCGCTCGAGGCGTTCCTGCCCTCGGTCGAGACGACCGTGAACTGGGGTCTCAAGTACTTCGCCACCAAGGGGGGCAATGGTGGCAACGCGAGCTGCACCGTCAACACCATGGCAGACGTTGCGCCGGCCGCGAGCAACTCCGGTCCGATCATGACGTCCATCATGGGGACGACCGCGGGCAGCTCGACGCCCACCACGGCGGCCGTCACGAACGCCGCCACCTACCTCAAGGGCCTGAACGACGGAAACCCCAAGTTCATCCTGCTGGCGACCGACGGGATCCCCACCTGCGGCACCGCCGCCTGCGCGGCCGGCTCGGGCACCACGGGGAACCAGTGCGATGACGCCAACGCCATCGCCGCGGTCAAGATGGTGCACGACACCGGTGGAATTCCGACCTTCGTGCTCGGCATCGGCACCGCCAACGGCGGCGGCGACGCGACGCTGACGGCGATGGCGAACGCGGGCGGCTTTCCGCGCAACGGGACGCCCAGCTACTACCCCATCGAGAGCGCGGCTGATCTGACGGCCGCCTTCGCCACCATCACCCAGATGGTCGGTCAGTGCTTCTTCAGCGTGTCTCCAGTCCTCACGGGGACCCAGTCGATCGGCGGCGTGACCGGCAGCACCGGCAGCATCATGCAGGATGCGACCGATGGCTACACGATCGTCGGCAAGAACGGGATCCAGCTGAACGGCAAGTCCTGCAGCGATTTCATGGCGGGAACGATCACGGACGTGAAGGTCCTCGTCGACTGCAACGGCTGAGGTTTCAGCGCTCGAGCTCGTGACTTGGATACGTAGTCGAAAATAGCGGGAGGCGATTCGGGGGAGGCGGCGGGCGGTTGCCCGGCCGGCCGATTGAATGAACAATAGAGATCGAGTTCGGGAGGCGTGTGATGTCACGTAGTCGAGCGTTTTCGTCCGGGCTCATGGTCGCCGCGCTGTCACTGGCCATGGGCGGATGTGCCTTCAAGAAGGCCACCCCCATGCAGGTGTCGGGCACAGGCGGCGATGAGGGGGGCGGCGACGGCGGGCCCGATGTCATGGAGGTGGGGATCGACATCCAGGCGCCGCCCATGAGCGACGCCGGCACCCTCCAGTCCGACTCGATGATCAACTGCATCGAGGCGAATCCCCAGACGATGAATCTGCCGCCCGACATCCTCATCGTCCTCGACCGTTCTGGCTCGATGAACGAAAACCTGATGGGCATGACCTGCACGGGCGCCGCGGGCTGCGGGGCCGATTCCAAGTGGTCCATCGCCACGACGACCCTGAACGCGTTCCTTCCCACGGTCGAGACAACCGTGAACTGGGGCATGAAGCTGTTCGGTTCGTCGACCTCGTGCACCGTGACGGCGGGGGCCGAGGTGGCCCCCACGGCCATGAACGCCGCCGCGATAACGGCAAAGCTCGGGACGACGTCGCCGGGAAGCTCGACCCCCACGACGTCGGCCATGATGGCGGCGGCCACCTATCTGAACTCGTTGACAGATCCGAACCCCAAGTTCATCCTGCTGGCCACGGATGGCATCCCCACGTGTGGCACCGCCGCCTGCGCGGCAGGTGTGAACCTGGGTGGCGGCAGCACGAGTCAGTGCGATGACGCCAACGCGATCGCGGCGGTCAAGGCCGCCAAGGACATGGGAATCTCCACCTTCGTGCTCGGCATCGGCACCGCGAACTCGCCCGGGGACGCGACGCTGAGCTCGATGGCGGTCGAGGGCGGGTTCCCCCGCACCGCCTCCCCCTCGTACTACCCGATCGGAAGCGCGCAAGACCTCAGCGATGCGTTCACGGCGGTCACGGGCATGGCCGGAAGCTGCTTCTTCGCCGTCACCCCGGTTCCCAAGGACGTCACGGCGATCAAGGGCGTGACGGGAGATGGCAACCCCATCACCCAGGACCCTGTCGATGGCTGGACCTTCGTCAACATGGGGGCCATGTCGGGTGTGCAGCTCAACGGAAAGTCCTGCGATGACTACAAGAACAAGGTCATCGTGGACGTGAAGGTCCAGCTCCCCTGCGTCGAGGGGTAAGGCCGCTTCCCACACGTCTCCCACCTCCGCCGCGGCGCCTCAACTCTCGTCGGCTTTCCGCCGAGGAAAAGAGGTTGATTCCCCGGGGGAGGCTTCATGCGATCGGTCCGTACGTTCGTCTCTGACCTGAGCGGGCTGCTCGCCGTCGGCGCGCTGCTCACCATCGGCCTGGGAGGCTGCGCCTTCAACAAGGCGGACGAGGCCACGATCAACGGGGGCGTGGGCAGCGGTGGCGCCGACGGGGGCACGGCCATCGACCTGGTGGCGAGGAACGACGGGACGGTGTTCATGTCCGACGTGAACACGGACGTGTACTGCGACGCGATCACGGCCACGCCCACCCCGCTGCCGCCCGACATCCTGATCCTGCTCGACCGCTCGGGCTCGATGGCCAACGACATCAACGACAAGGGCTGCGGCACGTCGGGGACGCTGGACTGCGGCGCCGCTTCCAAGTGGACCCAGATGACGGCAGCCATCAACCAGGCCGTCACCAGCAGCGAGAGCAACGTCCGCTGGGGCCTGAGGTTCTTCGGCAACGGCAGCGACAACACCTGCGGCGTCACGGCAGGAGCGGCCGGAACCGCCGTGGCGCCCGGGCTGAGCACGTCGGCCGCCATCGCGGCGGCGATCGCGGGCACCCGCCCCGCCACCGGCACCCCCACCGCCAACGCGGAGACGACCGCCGCCGCTTATCTGCAGACGCTGACCGACCCCAACCCGAAGTTCATCCTGCTCGCCACCGACGGAAAGCCGACCTGCGCAGGCGGCAGCAACGTCGCCGACGATTCCCCCGCCGCCATCGCGGCGGTGGGCGCGGTGGCCAGCGCGGGCCTGAAGACGTTCGTGGTCGGCATCGCCACGACCGGCATGGGCACGGCCGACACCACGCTGAACACCATGGCCGACATGGGCGGCGAGCCCCAGTCCGGCACGACGCACTACTACCCGGTCATGAGCACGGCCGATCTGGTCGCCACCATCCAGAAGATCCAGGGTATCGCCGCGCTGACCTGCACCTACGATCTCGGCGGGCAGCCCACCGACACGAACGGCGTGAAGGTGCTGGTCGACGGCACGCAGCTCGATCCCGGCCCCGACACCTGGAAGTTCAGCACCGACGACAAGACGATCGAGTTGACCGGTACCACCTGCGCGAGCGTGATGAATTCAACGATCCAGAAGGTTCAGATCTTCCTGCCCTGCGGCATCGTGATCATGTAGCGGCCGCCTCGCGGATCATCTCGGCCAGCCGATCGCAGGCCGTCTCCAGGGTGGCAAGCGAAGGACCGAACGAGAACCGGACGTGCGCGCGAAAGCGCGAGGCCCGCTGGCTGCGGCGCTTGCCGGGGTTCACGTCGAAGAACTCGCCGGGCACGGTGATCACCTTCTTGGCGAGCGCCGCGCGGAAGAACCCCATGCCGTCGGAAAGCGGCGGCGGCAGACCGTCGACCCGCCCCCAGACGTAGAACGTCCCCTCGGGCGCCCGATCGGTCCGGATGCCCAGCCGCTCCAGGCGCGACAGCAGCCGATCCCGCTTCTCACGAAACGCGCGCTGAATGGCCTCCGTCTCGGCGATGACGTGGGCGTCCTCGAGCAGCGGGATCGCCGCGCGCTGCAACGGCTTCGAACCGCCCCCGTCCAGGAACGACCCGGCGCTGGCCACCGCCTCGATCACCTTCTTCGGGCCGATGGTCCAGGTCACGCGCCAGCCTGGATAGCGCCAGTTCTTGGTCAGACCGTCGAACAACACCACCGGATCGCGGTCGACGTCCTCGACGTAGCGGGCGGCGCTCTCCACCGGCAGCTGCCCCGGGCGCCCCGCCCAGATGTAATGGGAATAGAACTCGTCGAACAGCAGGGCCGCGTCCTCCTCGCGCGCCACGCCGACCCAGCGTGCCAGCTCGTCGCCCTGGATCAGCTTTCCCGTGGGGTTGCAGGGGTTGGACAGCAGCAGCGCCGACAGCCCGCGGCCGTTCACCTCCCGGCGCAGATCGTCGGCCGAGAACCCATAGCCCCGCTCCCCCTCCAGCAGGATCGGGATGGCCGTGAACGCCTTGAAGATGTCGAGCAGCTCCTCGTAGGCGGTGTAGTCGGGCAGGAAGTGGCCGAGGTTCACGTGGCCGAGGCTCGCCGCCGCGCGGGTCAGCGAGGTGCGCCCGCCGCCCGACACGCTGACGTTCTCGGCCGAATACTGCGATGGCATCCCGCGCCGGTAGAGCCGGTTGTAGAGCCCGGCGATGGCGTCGCGCAGCTCTCGGATCCCGGGCACGGGCGCGTACTCCTGATCGTCGACGTCGATCGACACCTTCTCCACGCGAGCGGGCGCGCCTGGCAGCGGCCCCGTCTCCGGCTGCCCCTGGCCCAGGTTGCACCAGTCGGCCGCTCCCGTGCGGTAACCGAGGCGCGCCGCCTCGGTGGTGACATAGATGACCCCGGTGCGGGGAACGGTGCGGAACGCGTGAATGGTGTTGTCGTCGGACATGGCGGCCTTTTGTGGATACTATAGGACAACATGCGAACTGTCGGCCGAGGCCTCGCCGTCGCCGTCGTCGTCGCGGGCGCGGGGTTCCTCACGGTCCCGTTGCTGATCGTGTCGGCGCCGATCGAGCCGGTGATGGGCGTGGTGCAGAAGATCTTCTACTTTCACGTCCCCTGCGCGATCATGATGTTCGTGTCGACGTTCACCGCGGCCGGGGGGAGCATCGCGTACCTGTTCAAGGGGTCCGAGCGCGGCGACCGGATCGCGCACGCCGCTGGCGAGCTGGGCGTGCTGTTCGGCGCCTGTGTGCTGGTCAGCGGCCCGCTGTGGGGGCGCAAGGCCTGGGGCGTCTGGTGGCAGTGGGACGCCCGGCTCACCAGCTCGCTCCTGCTGTTCCTGATCCTGAACGGATATCTCCTGGCGCGCCGCTACGGCGGACCGGCGGGCAAGAAGCTGGCGGCGGCGCTGGCGCTGTTCGCCGCGGTCGACGTGCCGCTCGTGTACAAGAGCGTCGACATCTGGCGGACCGTTCACCCGCAGACCACCGTGGTGCCGTCGCTCGATCCCCGGATGCGGCCGGCGTTCTGGGCCTCCTTCGCCCTGATCTTCTTGGTGTGGGGGATCCTGCTGACCCTGCGGTTGCGCCTCGAAGCGGCGCGCGCCACCTTGGAAGACCTCGCTCTGTTGACCGACGACCTCGCGGAGAATCACCCATGAAGATTCGAGTGGCCCTGCGGGCCTGTTTTGCGGCGGCGGTCCTGGTACTGAGCACGCGCGCCGCCCAGGCCCAGGAGTACGTCAAGGTGGACAACGCCGTGCGCGAGCAGCTGCCCGCGCCGCAGTTCGTGGCGGCCGCTTATGGCTTCATCTGGGTGGCCATCCTGACGTACGTGATCATCGTGGCGCGCGGGCTGGCCAAGACCCGCGGCGACCTCGAGGAGCTCAGGCGCCGCGTCGAACGCGCCGACGGCAAGGGGCCGGGGCGCTAGCGAAGGACCACCGTGCTGCAAGTTCCCCCCTCATCGCATTTCATCTTCATCCCCGTGGTGCTGGTGCTGGGGATCGTCCTCGGCTTCGTGCTGGGAGCACGGGCGACCAGGGACGCCATCGCCAACGAGGAGCGCAAGCGGGTCGATCGCGAGGCCCGTCGCGCCGCCCGCGCCGCGCAGAAGAGCGCCGAGCCTCCGGCCACCACCTAGACGCACGACAGGAGCATCTCCCCGCCCCCACAAAAAGAAGAAAGGATGGATGCCCCATGGCCAGCTTCGACTACACCGAAGAACAGCAGGCTCTGATCCAGACCGCCCGCGAGTTCACGAAGAAGGAGATCATCCCGGTCGCCGGGCACCTCGACGAGACGGGGACGTTTCCCCGCGAGATCTGCGAGAAGGCCTGGGAGACCGGCCTGATGAACTGCGAGATCCCCGAGGCGGTGGGGGGCCTGGGGCTGTCTTGCCTGTCGCACTGCCTGCTGATGGAGGAGATCTCCTACGGCTGCATGGGCATCAACACCACCATCGCCGGAAACATGCTGGGGTCGATGCCGATCATCCTGGCGGGCAGCGACGCGCAGAAGAAGGCCTACCTCGGTCGCCTGCTGGAGAAGCCCATCTTCGCCGCCTACTGCTGCTCGGAGCCCGACGCCGGCTCGGACGTGGCGGGCATGAAGTCGCGTTACCGCAAGACCGGCGACGAATTCGTGCTGAACGGCCAGAAGCGCTGGATCACGAACGGGGGGGTGGCCGACTTCTATACGGTCTTCGCGCGCGTCGAAGGAACCGACCGGCACAAGGGGATCACCTGCTTCGTGGTCGACCGCGCCACGCCGGGCGTGTCCGTCGGCAAGAAGGAGAACAAGATGGGGCAGCGCGCCTCGAACACCACCGACGTGCTGTTCGAGGACGTGAAGCTGGGGCCCGAGAACGTGGTGGGGCCCGAGGGCGAAGGGTTCAAGATCGCGATGCGGACCTTCGATCGCACGCGCCCCTGGATCGCCGCGGGCGCCTCGGGCGTCATCCGCCGGGCCCTGGAGGAATCGCGCGCCTACGCGCTCGATCGCAAGACGTTCGGCGTGCCGATCGCGCAGCACCAGGCCGTCCAGTT
>DASYCK010000302.1:0-17442 GCA_036500205.1 Polyangia bacterium
CCAATCCAAGGATCGACCGGCGGACATCGAATCAATCTGGCTCACGCCCCACCTGCCGGCGGTATCAGCGCGACGACTTTAACCACGGGCTGCTAGCCAGCGATTCATTCGGGAGGTTCGTGCGGAGGGACGGTGGGATCGATGAGCTGGCCGAAGGCGTCGCGCGGCCGCGGCAAGGCGCCGCTCGACCAGGCCACGCGGATCATCTCCTCGAGCCACGCCACCCGCTCGGCCGGCGACACGCTCGAGCCTCTTACGAAGCTCCGCTGCCGGGCAGCTTCCCAGTCATCGGCGATCCAATCATCGAGGTCTCGCGGATCGGTCACTGCCGCTTCTTTTCCATCGCCTCGAGCGCCTCGAGCGCCTCGATGTCTCGAAGGTCCTGCGGCCGTCCCGCCAGGCGCTTCAGCGTGACCAGATCTCGAATCCCCGCGATCCGAACCGGGACCGGCCCCAGGGGCACGACCTGGCTTCGCGCCCATAGTTCCTCGAACGGGATGGGGGTCTCGACGAACAGGTCGACCTCACGCATGGGGGACCTGGGATCCCACATCGAAAACACCCGCATCCCCTTTTCATCGATCCACTTCCGTCGGACCTCCTCGATCGAGAAGGTCAGCGGGTCGACCGGCGCGCGCGGGCGCATGCCGAGGCCGACGAGCGTCTCGATGGTGGCCCGCGCGGCCGACGGCTCGAGGTCGACGATGAGGTCGATGTCGGCGGTCAACCGCGCGAAGCCATGCAAGACCGTCGCGAACCCGCCGACGACCACGTACCGTCCGGCGGCTGCGTTGAGTGCGACGAACAGCGGCTCGAACAGCATCATCGATGGATGAGCGATGATACCGCACACCTCGCCAACCGGGACACGTCGTCCCGTCCGACCTTCATTGGTCTGCGTAACGTGCCGTTTCGCTTCCATTTCGTAGCAGGCGTGCGTCCGATGGCGGTCCGGAGAACCACGCGAGGCGAACGAGGCCCGCAAGGAAAGGTCTTGGATTTCAAGCGTCTCGGCCTCGGCGCGATCGGGCGCACGACCGGGCACGTGCTCGGGCACGCATGGCGTCGGAGTTGCTTCCGCTGGTGGACCGTTCCCTTCCCCTTCATCGGGCGAAGGTCCCACCTCGTTACAGCAAGGAGACATCCATGACGACCCAAGCGATTCCCGAGCAGATGCGAGCGGCGGCCATCGATCATTTCGGCGGTCCCGACGTCATTCAGACGCGTTCTTTGCCCGTGCCCAAGCCCGCGCCGAACCAGGTGTTGATCCGGCTGGAGAGCGCCGGGATCGGCGTCTGGGATCCCGCGGTTCGCGAGGGCGAGTTCGGCGGTGAGAACGCGAAGTTTCCACGGGTGATCGGCAACGACGGCGCGGGGACGGTGGTCGCGACCGGCGCGCGCGTGAAGCGCTTTCACGTCGGCGACACGGTCTACGCGTTCTCGATGGAGGGCGGCTTCTACGCGGAGTACGTGGCGGTGAAGGAAGACAACGTGGCCGCGATTCCCGCCGGCCTGACGGCCGAAGAGGCGGGGGCCCTGGGCGCGGACGGCATCACCGCGCTGCGCGGCCTGGAGGATCAGCTCGACCTCGATGCGGGCGAGACGTTGCTGATCTTCGGCGCCAGCGGTGGCATCGGGCACATCGCCGTCCAGCTCGCGAAGCGCCTGGGCGCGTCCGTGCTGGCGGTGGCGTCAGGCGACGATGGCGTGAGCCTGGTGAAGCGGCTGGGCGCCGACCTCGCCGTCGACGGGCACGGCGGGAACGTCGCGCGCGCGGCGCGGGAGTTCGCGCCCAAGGGCATCGACGCCGCCCTGGTGCTCACCCATGACGACGGGCTGACGGAGGTGCTGAAGGTGGTGAGAAAGGGCGGCCGGGTGGCGCACCCGAATGGCGTCGAACCGGCCCCGATCGTCCCGCAGGGTGTGATGCTGATGGCGTACGACGGCGAGCCCAATCGCGACGCCTTCGACCGGCTCAACCGCCTGATCGGAAGCAAGCCGTTTCACGTCGAGCTGGGACACGTCTATCGTCTCGAAGAGGCGGGCCGCGCCCACAAGGAGCTCGCGAAGCACCACCTGGGCAAGCTCGCGTTTCGCGTGAAGACGCACTAACGTTCCCCGGGGCGCACGCAAGGAGACAGTCATGCTCGAGGCCAAGGAATCGATCGGCACGCTGGCGGTGAAGGACCTGGCCGGCGCCAGGAAGTTCTACGAAGGAGTCCTGGGATTGAAAGTGCTCGACGCCCAGGGCTCGGAGGCGATCACCTTCCAGAGCGGCAGCTCCAAGGTCCTCGTCTATCGTTCGCAGTTCGCGGGAACGAACAAGGCCACCGCCCTGAACTGGCTGGTGGGCAAGGACATCGAGAGCATCGCCCGCGGCCTGAAAGAACGCGGCGTCACCTTCGAGCACTACGAGATCCCTGGCATGACCCACGAAGGCGATCTGCACGTCATGGGCGACTTCAAGACGGCGTGGTTCAAGGATCCGGACGGGAACATCCTCTGCCTGATGAACATGTAGAGCGTCACGTCCCGTGCGCCTTCAGAATCTCGGCACGCGTGGGGTCGTCGATCTCTCCGTTGACGGACAGCCCGTGCTTGGCTTGAAAAGCGCGCAGCGCCGCGGCCAGACCGGGCGTTTCATCGTCGGTCTGGTCGCCGCAATCGAAGCAGAGATTGCGAAGACGTTGCTTGATGCCGCTGACCTCCGCGATGGGATCGAGGTGGCCAAGGTGCAGGGGTACCTCGGTCTCGTGTGGGGTGCCGGGCGCCAGCACCAGGTGGCCACTCATGGCCTGCGCCGGGATCTGGCAATCCAGATAGCCGTCTCCGTCGGTCTGTCCTTCGATGGTCACGCCGTCGATCACCAGCTTGAAAGCCAGCCCCTTGCGCGCCTCGTCGGTCCGGGGAGTGGCGTCGGGCTCGGGATCTTCCTCCACGATGTTTCGCCGGTCAGGCGACGGGGGCTTCGGCGGCAGCGGGGGCGGCGGCTTGGGGCCGAAATCGACGACCACTCTCAAGCGCAACCTGACCGTCAGACGTTTCACGACGAACTGGTGGACGGCGCCGGTCGCCAGCGAGAACTTCCTCTGCTCGGGATCGGGAACGTACACCGTGTCCCCCTCACGAATGACGTTGGGGTCTTTCCGCCTCTGCTTGAGCTCGGCGTTTTTGGGGTGGTTCCAGATCTTTTCCCAGGGCAGCTTGTACGCGGAGGAGATGCTGGCGATGCACTCCCCGGGCTGGGTCACGTGGTCGGTCGGCATCAGTGGTGTTCCTCGGCCAGCCTGTCGAGCTCGCGCAGGCGCAGCTCGACGGCCGACCGCTGCGTGGCGGTGAGGACGACGGTCTTCAGGGCGACGGCGGCCAGCTTGCGCAGCTCGGCGCGCGCCTCGGGCGATGCCGCCTCGAGCGCGGGCACGGGAATCGCGGTGGCCGGCCTGAACCACTCTCCCGGCCGGTAGTCGAAGAGCACCTCGACCAGGGAAGGTCGCAACCCCTTCTTCAGCTTGCCTGCGAGCAGACGCGCGCATTCCTGCAAGAGAGGAAGATCGTTGCGGTGGCTGATGATGTCGCCGCGCATCCAGGCGAGCTTGTCGTCATCCGGGTGGCTGGGGTCGACGAGCTTCCGTTCCAGGAGGGCCAGCGCGGGCAAGCTGCCGTTGTCGACGAGCGCGCTGATGGTGGTGGGGGAGAACCCGTCCTCGAAGCGACTGCGCCGGTCCCAGAACCGTACCAGCGCGGGCGGCGCCGGCCGAACGTTCGCGCCGGCCCGGAGAAGGGCGAGCACCCGATCGTCGTGAGCGACGAAGTTGCGATCGGACGTGAGGGCGAGGAACGCCTTCCGGGCGCTGGGGGCCTGGTTCCTGGCCAACGCCTCCACGACCTTGCCCACGTGCAATCCCAGCCGGGCCGCCTCGGCGTAGTCCGCGGCCGAGTCCAGCGTGTTCAAGAAGGCGCGGGTCCGCAGCCGCGCGAGCAGCGCCGCGTGGCGTGCCGGCTCGCTGCTCTCGGCGTCGGCGATCGCCCCCGTCAGCGCTTCGCCCGACTCCGCGGAAGACGCGACCGAAGGGGACAGTGCCGTCGACGCCGGGCGCCCGGGAAGCACCGCCCTCAGGGACAGGAGCGAGCACAGGAGCGAGGTCGTCACCGTCCCTATCAAGGAAGCGACCGCTCCCTAATGCTCTCCACCAGCTCGAGGCGCGTATTGACCGCCAACCGCTGCTCGTCGCCGAGGCGGATCATGGTGAGGGCGAAGATCGCCAGCCTTGACAGGACCTCCAGCGCCTCGAATGAAGCCGATTCGAGCGGCGGCGCCGCGTAGACGCTCGCCGGCCGATACCACTCGTCGGGCCGGTAGTCGAAGATTGCCTCGACCAGCGGCGCGCACAGCTCCCGGGGCAGAGGACCGTTCAGCAAGCGCTCGCACATCTCCAGCAGACCAGCGTCGTTGCGGTGGCTGAGGATGTCGGTTCGCATCCAGGCCACCTTGTCGCCGTCATCGTGGCCGGGGCTGGCCAGCTTCTGCTCCAGCAAGGCCAGCGCCGGCTCGCTGCCGTTCTCCACCAGCACCCTGACGGTCGTCGACGTGAACTCGTCGTCGGGTTGAAAGTGCTCGTCCCAGAAGGTCACCACCTCGGGCGCGGGTGGCCGCAGCCGCACGCTCGCCTCGAGAAGAGCCTCGGCGCGATCGGGCTGGGCGATGAACGCCGGATCTTTCACGAGCGCGGTCAAGGCGACCTGCGCGCTGGGGGCGGGATTCTTCGCCAGGACATCCACCACACGCGCCACGCGCAGCCGAAACCGCGACGCCTCCCGATAGTCGGCCTCTGAGTCCAGCCGGTCGAGAAACGCGTCTTCGAGCAGATGCGCGCGCAGACTTTCGTGATCAGGCGGCTCTTGGCTTCGCGCCACCGCCACGGCCGCACTGACCAGTGCCTTCGCATCGCGCGAGAATTCCAGCACCGTCGCCTGTTCCCCGGTCATGGTTCCCCCTGCCACGTCCCGGGCATCACCGCCAGCTTCACGGCGGCACCAGGGGGCTCTGGCGCGCGCCCCGGGCTTGGATCGTGTCGATGTCCTGGGCGATGTTCCCAGGCGCGTTCCAGTGCATGATGTTCTCGTTGGGCGGATGGAGGAGTCCGTCCCAGAAGATCCCATTCGCCGCCAGCCCCGTGGCCGTGGCCGGATCGGGCCCCTCGACCCGATGTCCGAGGTTCAGGATGTGCAGGAACTCGTGCACGATCGTGTTAGCGTAGTTCAGCTGAATCGCCGGAATAGACGGATCGCCGTGGCTGTCGGTCACGAACATGGCGAACAGCTGCGGATGACCGGGGCGCTGGATGCCGCGGATCAACTGCAGCGTGACCGCGCCCGCCGCCGCGTCCGGGGGAACGCCCGTGGGGATGATCCACGACGCGCTGGGTGTTCCCGTCTCGGTGATGCTGGGGCGGGTCCCAGCCGCAGCGGCGACTCCGCTGGGCGGAAAATCGGTGGCCGCGCCCAGGACACCCCCCGTCGCGGAGTGCACGTATGCAAAGTTCATGACCTTGGGACGATAGTTCAGTCTGGTGGCGACCAGGTTGGCGACGTTCGAGTTGATGTTCCTGGTTCTCCCAGCGGCGACGGAGATGCGGAAGATTCCCGGGATCGGGGAGGCGTGCGCGCCGTCCTTCACCGTGACGTTGCTGTCGAGCACCAACTCGAGGGCAATCTGGCGCAGGTAGCGATTGGCGATGGCCAGGTGATCCTGAACGTTCGCGGGCGTGGCGCGCGGCCGACTGGCGGCGGCCGGGCCATTCAAGATGTTGAAGCGGCAGGGGATCTGCTTGATGGGCAACACCAGGGCGCGAAAGGTAGCCATCAGCTCGCCGCGAAACTTCACCTCCAGCGCCACCTCGCCTGCCGCGGTCCCGTAGACCATCACGTTCAGTCCCTGCGGCGGGCCGAGAAAACTGACCGCGCCCCCCGCCAGGGGACGCACGGTCCACTCGAGGCGCGGGTCGTTGCTGGTGAAGTTCAGCGTGTTCGGCCGGTAGTAGGTGACCTCGATCCGCGCCGCGGTGGTGGCGTCCGCCAGCGGAGGCGCGCCGGCGGCGGGCGCCGCTCCGCCCGGCGCCGTCAGGATGGGAATCACCGCCGGATTCGGAACGATGTTGATGGGATCGCCGGAAGCGATCGTCGTCCCGCCTCCCGTCAAGACCGCCAGCGATGGTCCCGCCGGGAGACCGCGCGGGGGAAGACCCGTGGGAGGAACCGGCCGCACCGGATGAATCTCCAGGCGCGCGATGATCGGAACGCCGGAGACCGTCGTGCAGGACGTGCTGCCGGCGACCGTCCGACAGGCGAAGACCTCGGCGGGGGCATGGTGCCCGAAGTTGCCGTCGACCAGCAGCTCGACCGACCACTCCAGGGTGAAGAACTCGGTGTCGTGACGGAACGTGCGCTCCGTCCAGGGGGGAGCGAGATAGCGGTTCACCGTGCCCAGATCGTCGTCGGAGAAGAAATCCTGGTCCTTGCCGTTGAACCAGACCACCACCTTCGTCTTGTTCGTGACGTCGACCTCCGCGGACCACTTGGCGATGGGCAGGTCGATCCACTGCCCCTCGCGCGCATCGAAGATCTGCTTCTTGTCCCCCACCGGCTTCCCATCGACGGTCGCCGTGAAATAGAACTCGCCCGAGCCAAACCAATCCGCGTCGTTCTTGACGAAGACCCGCTTCAAGATGACTTTGAGCTTATCGGGCACGCGAAGGTCCCGGGTGACCACTGTCACGCTAACTGCGAAAGCGCGGGGGCGTCAACCAGGGAGCTCGACCCGGTCGGCTGTGTCTTCGAGAGACCCTAGCTGTCAGACGGCGCGCCCGGCCCGCCTCCGCTCATTCCCCCCGCCCCACCACCCGCCCCCGCCGGAATGTCGCACGACGCGTTCGCCAGCGACGATCTCACCACCAGCGTCTTCCACGCCAGCAGCGCGCCGTCGGTCATCTGCTGCGTCTGGAACTCGTAGTCGCTGACCGCGCTCGCTGACACCACCATGTCGTTCTGGTTCGTGGTGTCGCGGTTGCCGCGCGAGCTGTACAGCGTCTGCGACGTCAGGATGTCGTCGTTCAGCGTGTCGGCGAAGAACAGCTGCGTCGTCAGGTAGCTCTGGTCGCCGATGCGGACGATCATGTGGATGTGCACGGTGCGGCCCGAGTACCAGCCGGGGTAGCAGGTGTCGAAGAAGACCACGCCGTTGGCGTCGGTGGTCTGCTTGCCGCGGAAGTACAGGTGCGCGGTGAAGTCGGCGTCGTTGCCGGTGCAGAAGGCGACGTTCTCGTTCGTGGCGTCGTCGCCCGAGTACTTCCCCACGGCGGACACGTGCCACAGGTCGACGGACGCGCCCGCGATGGGCGCGCACGACTCGTCGAGGATCCGCAGGTACACGCGCATGGGCAGCCCGAGATAGCCGTAGCTGATGTCCTGGATCTCCTCCGACTGGGCGGCGTAGCAAGGCCCCTGTGTCGCCTCGCAGGTGAGCGCGCAGGTCGCGGCGGCCATACCATCGGACGGGTTTGCGAACGGGTTCGGATAGGTGGCCTGGGCCGTCATGGCGACGGTCCCCCCGGTCGCCCACGCGACGGCGCCCGTCGCGGCGTCGGCGGTGGTCCCTCTGGTGCCCCCCGCCCCGCCGGTGCCAGCGTCGACGGTGTTGTCGTTGGCCACGTCGTCGGACGAACAGCCGAGCAGCGGCGCGGTCAGCAGCGCGGAGCCGAACCCCTTCAGGATGAGCCGGCGGTTCAGCGCCGCGCGGGGGTCTATGATTGTGAAGCGCTGCAGGTCGAGTTTCGATTTCATGGCTGGTCCTCCCGGGAGGGTGAATATCGGCCGAAAGACATCGGTCGAACCCGCGCCTCTTCAAACCGCGTGCCGTCTGCGCGGACGCTCGCCCTGCCGATCCCGCCGCCGCGCCCGCTGCGGATTCCGCAGCTTTTCGTGCGGATTCCGCCGATTCGCCGCCGGATCAAGCCCGTTCGACCCGCCCGTGCCCGCCCGTGCCCGGTGGCGGGTCGTTTGCAACTAAGCTCGCAGCAATGACCGTCACGTCCTCGAAGCTTCGTCGATCAGCCGGAAGCGCCGGGCCCGTGCTGATCGCCCTGCTGCTCGGCGTGGTGCTGGTCGCGTCGTCCGCGCTCTCCTACCGCGACGCCAAGACGGCGACCGCGATGGTGGCCGAGCGACAGGGCATCGGCTTCCTTCACCGCGTGGAGCGCCTGCTGGGCAGACGGGCCATTCATCAAGAAGAGCTGCGCGCCGTCCTGGAGGCGAATCACGCGCTGGGCCTGACCTACATCGCCGTGCTGGAGCATGGCGTGGTCGTCGAGCAGGTCGGCGAGCCACTGCTGGGATGGGCGCATCCGGCGATCGGCGCACCGACCTTCGGCGAGGGGCGCGTGCGGATGATGGGGCTCGGTCGCCCGCCGGGGCCGCCGCCCACGGGCCACGGCTCGTCATGGGGACCGCCGAATGGCCCCGGGAGCTGGCCTCCCGGCGGGCCGGCGCCCGAACCGTCCGAGCATCCCCCGCTGCCCACGGACGAGCATCGCCCCGAGTTACCCCCCGCGTTCCAGCCGACGCCGCCCCACGAGCTCATCGTCGAGTTCGAGCCGATCGGCTCCGAGAACGCGCGGCATCGCGCGCTGGCGGTGTTGATCCTCTCGTCCAGCGCGGCGGGCCTCCTCACGGTGGCGGCGCTGATCCTGGGGCGGCGAGCGCGGCGCGCCGAGCAGGCGGAGATCCGCCTGGCGGCGCAGCGGCACCTGGCCCAGCTGGGCGAGATGTCGGCCGTGATGGCGCACGAGATCCGCAATCCGCTGGCGGCGCTGAAGGGGCACGCCCAGCTGCTCGCCGAGAAGGTCGATGACCCCGCGCTCGCCGCCCGCGTCGACCGGATCATCAACGAGGCGATCCGGCTCGAGCAGCTCACCACCGATCTGCTCGACTTCGCGCGGTCGGGGGCCATCAACGTCGCCGCGGCCAGCCCGAGCGACCTGCTCGAGCGCGCCGCGCAGTCGACCGTGCCCGAGCGGATCGTTCGCCGCAGCGACAGCTCGCCGCCGGTCTGGTCACTCGACGGCACGCGCATCGAGCAGGTGCTGATCAACCTGCTGGAGAACGCGCTGGCCGTCACCCCCGACGATCAGCAGGTGGAGGCGCAGGCGCTGCGCGAGGGGGACGCGCTCGTCTACACCGTGCGGGACCATGGCCCCGGCGTTCCGGCCTCCGAGCGCCAGCGGATCTTCGAGCCGTTCCACACCACCAAGCTGCGCGGCACGGGCCTGGGGCTGCCGGTGGCGAAGCGCATCGTCGAGCTGCACCACGGGCGCATCGACGTCGTCGACGCGGTGGGGGGCGGCGCCCAGTTTCGCGTGTACATTCCCCGTACCAGCGAGGCCACCCGATGACAGTCCTTGAAACCGCCAAAGCGAGACTGCTGGTCGTCGATGACGAGGAGGGCGTGCGGACCTTCCTGGCCGACGCGCTCGTCGAAGCCGGAAACTCCGTGGCCCAGGCGGCCGACGGCGAAGCGGCGCTGGCCCTGCTCGCCAAGATGTCCTTTCACGTGGTGTTGACCGACCTGCGCATGCCGACCGTCGACGGCATGGCGCTGTTGCACACCATCCGCCGCGACTATCCCGACACCGAGGTGATCGTGCTGACGGCCCACGGCTCGATCGAAAACGCCGTCGAGGCCATGAAGCAGGGGGCCTTCGATTATCTGGAGAAGCCCATCAGCAGCCCGACCGCCCTGCGCCTGACGGTGGGCCGGGCCCTGGAGCGGCACCGCCTGCGGGCCCGCGAGGAGATCAACGGCGTCGGCGGCGATCCGCCGCTCGGCTATGGCGCGCCGGCGATGGTTGCCGTCGAGCAATCGCTGCGCAAGGTCGCGGCCACCAACGCCACCGTGTTGCTGCTGGGCGAGAGCGGCGCGGGGAAGGAGCTGGCGGCGCGGGCCATCCACCGCTGGAGCCCGCGCGCCGCCGGTCCGTTCGTCGCCGTCAACTGCGCGGCGCTGTCGCCCGAGCTGCTGGAGAGCGAGCTGTTCGGCCACGAGAAGGGCTCGTTCACGGGCGCGCACGCCCGCCAGCGCGGCCGCATCGAGCTGGCCGAGGGGGGAACGTTCTTCCTCGACGAGGTGGGCGAGCTCGCGCCCGGCCTGCAGGCGAAGTTGCTGCGCATCCTGCAAGAGAAGCGCTTCGAGCGGGTCGGTGGTCGGCAGACGGTCGAGGCCGACGTACGCTGGATCGCAGCCACGAACCGCAACCTGGTCGAGATGCAGCAGCGAGGCAGCTTCCGCGAGGACCTCTATCACCGCCTGGCGGTGTTCCCGGTTCGCCTGCCCTCGCTGCGCGAACGACGGGAGGACATCGGGCCGCTGGCGGATGCCCTGCTCGCCCGCATCGCGGCCGGGCTGGGAAAGCCGCGGCTTCATCTGTCCGACGACGCGCGACGGGCGCTGAGCGCCGCCGCCTGGCCCGGCAACGTGCGCGAGCTGGCCAACGTGCTCGAACGGAGCGCCATCCTCGCCGACGGGATCCAGATCACGGGCGACGATCTGGCGCTGCTACCCGACTTCGTGGGTGACGAGCCGGAGGCCTCGGCGCAGACCGTCTCGGAGCTGGAGCGCGGCGCCATCGAACGCGCGCTGGCGGCCACCGGCGGCAATCGTCGTCGCGCCGCCGCCCGCCTGGGCATCGGCCTGCGCACCCTCTACGACAAGCTGAAACGCTACGGCCTGGGCTGAAGAGGCAAGGGCCGCCGTTCCCGGGTCCGCCGATTTCCTTGGCCGGCTTCCCCTTCGAGCGTCGGCCGTCCTCCAATCGAAGAACAGCCCCCCACTTCATTCCGCCCGGTGGCAGATCAGGCTGTCGCCGTCGTGGTGTCCCTGCTGGCAGGTGCCGGTGATGTTGTGCTCGTGGAAGGTGGCCTGACAGCTATCGCCCACCTTCTTGTCGGCGCACGCCGCCTTCAGCTCGGGCGGCGGTCCCGGCGGATGGTCGGGATGACAGGCGAGCCGCTCGTCGGACATCGTCTTGCAGGTCCCCGGCATCGTGTGCTCGTGAAACGTGACCTCGCAGACGTCCCCGGACTTCTTCTGCTGGCAGGCGTCGTAGGCAGCCGGCGGCGGCTGGTGGGGGTGGTGCTCCTCGGCGCGAGCCAGACGCGCGCCCACCAGGGGCAGCACCAGAACGGCCAAGATTGGTGCAAGACGGGGGGCAAGACGGGGAGCAAGACGTGATGCGAAGCGAAGGCGTGACATGGGATCCTTTCTCGTCTCGAACCGTCGAGACGGATCTCGGCATTTGCACGGACGGTGCCATTCGAAGCCGTCCCGCGAATCCGCGGCGATCATGTCCCTCGACGACGACTGGTCTCATTCCGGTGCGGAGAACGGTGCGGAAGCCGCACCTGCGCCTGCGGGTTCCGCACCGAGCGATGGTGCGCCTGCGCACGCGTCTCTTCGCGAACGTTGTCATCGCAAACGGCGTCGGGCGCGCGGCGAACGCCAAAACGGCAAACGAAGGACGAGACGGCGGGAATAACGGGCATCTCGTCGCCAGTTTGTCGAGACAGACAATTACGCCGCGAATGGCATCGACGATGCAGTCGTGACGCATCGACCTGAAAGGAGGTCACCCGTGAACCATTCTTCCCTGTCCGCTTCGTCCGCCTCTTCGCCCGCTTCCGCTGCCCTGGCCCACGAGCTGCGACTCGTCGAGGAGGAGCGCTCGCTCCGCATCTTGCTCGCCGAGGACAACCACGAGCTGCGGCGCCTCCTCTCCTTCGTGCTTCGCCGCGAGGGGCACGAGGTCGTGGAGGCCCACGACGGCTCCGAGCTGCTGGAGGCGCTGGCGTTCTCCATCGTCGAGGGCGACGGCCAGAACTTCGACGCCGTGATCTGCGAGCAGAGCCTGCCCGGCATTCCCGGGCTGTCGGTGCTGGCGGGGCTGCGGGCGCGCGATCGGGCGATGCCCTTCATCTTGATCACCGCCAACCCCGAGGTTCAGGGACAGGCGCGCCGGCTCGGCGCCGTGGTGCTCGATCGGCCGCTGACCGTGGGCGCCATTCGCCACGCCGTTCAGCAGACGGAGGCGAGCCTGCGCGCGTTGCCGGCGCCGTTCGCGCTCGCGCTTCCGTGATGCGCGCCGCGCCCTCGGGTCCCCTCAGCCCGCGGGGGTGAGCGCGAAGGGATAGGTCACGGTGACCATTCCCCCACCCTGCGGTTGCGGGAACGACCAGCGCCGGACGGCCTGCACGGTGCAGCTCTCCACCCTGGCGTTTCCCATCGTCGAGTTTTGCAGCACCGACGAGATGACCTGCCCCGTGCCCGAGATCATGAATTGCACGAGCAGGCGCCCCGCCAGCTCGGGCTTCTTCACCAGCTCCTCCTCGTAGCAGAACTTCACCTCGTTGATGTGCCGGCGGATGATGCGGCGGATGATCTCCTTGTCGAGGGAGCCACGCACGCTGGCTATGCCGAGGATCGGATCGGGCACCTTGGTGGTTCGCCGCATGGCGAGCGTTCCCACGCCCGTGCCGTAACCCGGTCCCTTGCCAGTTCCGGCGCTCCGGTCGCCGATGGTGTCGAGGTGTCCGAAACCGATGAGCCCCTTGCCGCTGTCGCCCCCGCCCGCCCCCGTGCCGAGGTTTCTCAGCCCGCCCCCGCCCTCCGCCTCGCCGATCTTCGTCCCCACCAGATTGCCCAGGACGTCCTCGGCCTGATTGCCCAGCGCCCCTTCGCTGCCGAAGATCGACGCGAGAGGACCGCTGTCGCTACGCTTGAAGATGCCGAGGATGCCCGCCTCCTTGGCCCGGTTCGCCGCCTCGGCCCTGGCGATGCGCGGGTCGGGGTTGTTCTTGGGACCTTTCTCCGAGAAGGCGTGGTCGTGCTCGTGCGAGGTCTTCTTGCCCATGGTGCCCGCGACACCGGCGCTGGCGGCACCCGCGCCGCCCGACGGGCCGGGAACCTTCTTCACCCACGGCGGAGTCTCGGCGGTCTCCATCGGGGGATGAATGTCGAATCGGACCAGATGATTTTCGTTGCCGAACAGGTCGAGCGACAGCGAGCGCGGATCGGGCGGCACCGAGAAGACCATGAGCAGGAAGAGGCCGAGCACCAGCGCCGCGCCCACCGTGTAGCCGTGCTCGTCGCGGTTCCATCTGAAGAACGGGCGCGCGATGCGCGCGGGGGCGCGAACGCCGGACAGCAGGAACGTCGTCGACCCACACACCAGCCGGGCCCGTGCCCCCCGCGGCAGGCGAAAGCTGGCGTCACCACCGCGTGCCAGCTCGGCCAGTGAACGGAGCTCGCCGGCGACGGAGACGCCGCCCAGCATCCGCGGCGTCGGATGGACCAGCCAATCGTCCCCCACCGCCGTTACGAGCGCATGCGCCGGTGAGGAGATGAACTGCTCGTCGACGGGCGCGTCGACCTCGGGCGCCGAGCCGACGAGAAACGTCGCGCGTCCCCCGTCTTGGGCGCGTCGGCGCCGCGCGAAGCCCATCACGAGCAGCGCACCGCCCGACAGCAGACCGCCCACGAACAGCACGTCGGTCCATCGGGAGCGAACCTTCCAGGCAAACGCGGCCGCGCTGTTTCCAGTGGCGGTCCACGCGGAAAACGCGTCGCGCTCGCCGGACAGCTCGACGGCCACCAGCACGAGCGCCAGCAGCGAGGCCGCGAGCAGCGCCGCCCCCGCGCCCAGCAAGCGCGCGCTCCCGGCCTGACGGCGCACCTCCCGCGGAAACGGCAAGATGCGCGCCCCCATGCCCACGCCACGAAACACCGTGGCGACGGAGATGGCGTGCGGCTCCGGCCCCTCGGGGGACGCCGATTCGCCGCTGGAGAAGAAGGCGTCATCGGGCGGAGAATCGATGACTTCGTCGAACGCGGACAGACGGGCGGCTTGGACGTTGGGCATGGAGATCCTCCCTGGACGACGGCGATGGCGCCGGGCGACGCCACCGTGGCCTTCACGGATGCGCGTGACGTGGAAACGATTTTCCGCACGCGCCGCTCCGGCGGCCTCACCGCTTCGGGGCGACCCGAAGCCGGTCAAGCAGCTTCGACAACGCTTTCGCGCAGAGGTTCCCGGGTGGTACACCATTGCCGATGGAACGGACCTACGAGGGAGGGTGTCACTGCGGGCGCGTCCGCTTCCGGGTCTCGGGCGATCTGGCGAACGTCGTCGACTGCAACTGCTCGATCTGCACGATGAAGGGGTTCCTTCACCTGATCGTGGTCCCGCAGTCGTTCGAGGTGCTGACCGGTCGCGACGAGCTCACGACGTATCGCTTCAACACCGGCGTCGCCAAGCACACGTTCTGCCGCCACTGTGGCATGCACCCGTTCTACGTGCCGCGTTCTCACCCCGACAAGATCGACGTCAACGTGCGCTGCCTGGACGGCGTGGACCTGTCCGGGCTGACGCCGCGCAAGTTCGACGGCCAGAACTGGGAGGCGGCCGCGGCGGCGCGGGCAGCCGACCCGCCCTCGACCGAATGAGCTGGCGACGCTCTCCGCGCGTTGACTTACAATGGGTACTCGCTGGGAGTCTTCTTGGCCCTCGAAACCTTCACGAAGATAGGTCTCACGCTGGCGCTGGTGCTCGGCTGCACGACGTCGGGCGCGCAGCGAGACGACGCCGCCGTGGGAACGGGCGGCAGCGCCAGCGGCGGTGAGTCCGGAAGCGGAGGCTCCGGCGGCGGCGCCCAGGCGACGGGCGGTTCGTCGGGGACTGGCGGTGTCGCCGCATCGGGAGGCGCTCGAGGAAGCGGCGGAGCCCCGGGAACAGGTGGCGCGACGGCCAGCGGCGGAGCCAGGGGCACCGGCGGCGCGAGCGCGACGGGCGGCGCGACGGCCGCCGGCGGAGCCAAGGGCGCCGGCGGCATGAAGGGAACGGGCGGCGCCAGCGGAGGCGCGAATGGAAGCGCCGGCGCCAGCGGCGCTTGCAAGCGCGGCATCGCCACCAACACGGCGCCGGGCGCGGCGTTCTTTCCGGCGGTGCGCTGGTGGTACGACTGGTCGAACCAGGGGGGCGGTACGAACACGGGCATCGAGTTCGTACCCATGATCTGGGGCAGCGCCTCGGTCAACAGCGCCATCCCGACGGCCTCGAAGTTTCTGCTGACGTTCAACGAGCCGAACTTCCACGCGCAGTCGAACCTGACCGCGGCGCAGGCTGCCAGCTACTGGCCTACCTTGCAAGCGAAGGCCATGACCGCGGGCATCCCCATCGTGTCGCCGGGCATGAACTTCTGCGGCCCCGACTCGGCGTGTAACGGCACCAGCCCGTACCAGTATCTGAAGGACTTCTTCGCCGCCTGCGCCGGCTGCCAGGTCGATTACGTGGCCGTGCACTGGTACAACTGCGACCTGCCATCCCTGAAGGATTACCTCGAGCCGGGCGGCAGCCTGGAGGGGTTCGAGCAGTTCGGAAAGCCGATCTGGCTGACCGAGTTCTCGTGTGACGGGAGCGCCTCCGCCGCCGAGCAAGAGGCGTTCATGCGGGTCGCTGTCCCCTACCTCGAAAGCAAGGCGAACGTGTTTCGCTATTCCTGGTTCAGCGCCAGCAACATCCCGAACGGACAGCTCGTCAACAGCGACGGGTCGCCCACCGCGCTGGGGCAGGTGTACATCGGCCTGCCCGGTTCCTGCCCCTAGTTTCCTGTTGGAGGCGGCGAGGTTCTGCGCTATCGAGGGGGCGCGCGACACCGGATTGTGGGTTGCGCCGTCCCCGAAAAAAGATAGGAAGTGACCGATGGCCACCGAACTGCCCGTCCTCGAATTCGTCCTCGGCAACTACAAGAACTTCAACGCGCGCGCCACCCGCGACGCCATCGTTTCGTACTGGCGCCACGTCGAGAAGGGCGGGCGGATGTTCTGGGCCGTGGCGGGGGCGATGTCGTCGGCGCAGCTGGGCATCACCCTGGCGCCCGCCATCCGGGCCGGGTTGATTCACGGGCTGTCGGTGACCGGCGCGAACCTGGAAGAGTCGCTGTTTCGCCTGGTCGCCCACGATCACTACAAGGACTTCCCCGACTACCGCTACTTCACCAAGGACGACGACACGAAGATCCTGAACGACCGCATGCGCCGGGTCACCGACACCAGCATCCCCGAGGACGAAGCGTTCCGCGCCGTCGAGCAGTACATCGTCCCCATGTGGAAGCGCGCCGCCGACGGGCAGCAGCGCCGCTTCTGGCACGAGTACTTCTTCGAGCTGATCCAGGCCATCGACCCCAAGCTGTACCAGGGGAAGGCCGACGAGTGCTGGCTGCTGGCGGCGGCGCGGGCCAAGCTGCCCATGGTCGTCCCCGGCTACGAGGACTCGACGTTCGGCAACATCTTCGCCTCGCACGTCAAGCACGGCGACGTGAGCGCCACCATCGCCAAGTCCGGCATCGAGTACATGGCGGAGTTCTATGACAACTACCGCGAGCTGTCCGCGGGCGCCGGCGTCGGCTTCTTCCAGATCGGCGGCGGCATCGCGGGCGACTTCCCCATCTGCGTCGTCCCCTCGATCAAGTACGACCTGGAGCAGCCGGTGAAGCCCTGGGCGTACTTCTGCCAGATCTCCGACTCGACGACGTCGTACGGCTCTTACTCGGGCGCCACGCCGAACGAGAAGATCACCTGGGACAAGCTGACCGCCGAGACGCCGATGTTCGTCATCGAGTCGGACGCCACCATCGTGGTGCCGCTGGTGCTGCGCGCGCTGCTCGAGTGCAAGCAGCATCCGCAGGCCGCCAACGTGCTGCTGGCCGGTCTGTAGTCGTCAGATCCGCAGGGCGGCTTCCAGCTCGGGGAGGCCGACCGGCTTGATCAGGTGGACATTGAAGCCTGCCTCGGTCGCCTTCGCCCGATCCTCGGGCCGTCCATAGCCGGTCAGCGCCACCAGCACGATGCGATTGCCCAGCCCGGCCCGCAAACGGTGCGCGACCTCGTAGCCGTCGATCCCGGGTAGGCCGATATCGATGATTGCGACGTCGGGCTTCAGCGCCAGACCTTGCTTCACCGCCTCGAGGCCGTCGAGCGCGACATCGACGCGATGGCCATCGAGCTCGAGCAACTCTTGCAACATCTCGCGGTTGTCGGCGCTGTCCTCCACCAGCAGGATGTGCCGTTGACTGGCCTGCAGGCCCACGCCGCTGCTGTCGGCGGCGGCGACCTCCGCGTCGACCGCCAGCGGCAACGTGACGATGAATTCACTGCCCCGTCCCAGACCGGCGCTGGTGGCGGCCACCTTGCCGCCGTGCAGCTCGACGAGCAAGCGGACCAGCGTCAAGCCGATTCCCATGCCCCCCTGCGATCGATCGAGGCTGCGGTCCGCCTGCACGAACATCTTGAAGACCGAGCCCAGCATCTCGGGGGCGATCCCCACCCCGGAGTCGGTGATG
>DASYCK010000303.1:0-19377 GCA_036500205.1 Polyangia bacterium
CTTGAGCCGGGGGTTGATGGCCAGCAAGCGGGCCACGGCCTCCGCCGCAATCGACAGCGGCGACACCGGCAGGCGGGCGCGCTCCGCCTCGACGAGGTTCGGGTAAAGCGCCGCGCGCGTCGCCGCGAGCTGCGTATCGGACAGCATCTCGTCGTGCAACAGCTGGGGCACCACGAAGACGTCGCCCACGTCGACGATGCCGGCCGTCGCGGCTCGCGCCGGGAAATCGGGCATCAGCTCGAGCAGCGCCGTCCGCAACGCCGCCGGCCCGAACGCGGCGCCCCTGACCAGTCCGGCCCCGGTATCGGAGGGAACGGCGACAATCGCCACGCGTGCGTTGGCGACCGCCGCCAGGGCCTCACGCCAGCGCGCGTGCACTCCGGCGGCGTCCACCGCGCCGTACAGACGCTGCTGCAAGGCCGCCTGCTCGGCCCGCCCCGTGGAGACGGTGTGAATGCCGCCCCCGGCGGGTCGTAGCAACAGCTCCAAGGTGTCGAGGTCGGTCATGGCGCGCGGGTCCCGTCCATCCCCCCATTCTATCCGACGGGGCTGATTGCCGCGCCATGGTCGTCGGTTATACTGATGGTATGAAAACGGCCATCTCGTTGCCGGACGGCGTTTTTCGGGCGGCGGAGAAGCATGCCCGGCGGACCAAGAAGTCCCGGAGCCAGCTCTACGTCGACGCGATCTCGGAGTACCTGTCGCGCCACGCGCCCGACGAGGTGACGGACGCGATGAACCGCGTGGTCGAACGGATCGAGACGCAGGTTGATCCCTTCGTCGCCTTGGCGACGCGGAGGGTCCTGGAGCGTTCGGAGTGGTGACGATTTCCCAGGGCGAGGTGTGGTGGGCGGAGCTTCCCGCGCCGACCGGCTCCGGACCGGGATTCCGGCGACCGGTGGTGATCGTGCAGGGGAATCCGCTGAACCGAAGCAAGATCGCGACGGTGGTGTGCGTTCCGCTGACCAGCAACCTGGCGTGGGCGGATGCCCCCGGAAACGTCTCGCTCCCTGCCGGCACGGCGGGCCTGCCCGAGGACTCCGTCGCGAACAGCTCTCAGATGGTCGCCGTCGATCGGGCATACCTCACCGAGCGGGCCGGGAACTTGCCCCCCCGGAAGCTGGCGCAGGTGATGAGCGGAATCGACATCGTCCTCGGGCGGTGAGCTGCCGGTTCGAGCGAGAAAGGCGACTTTATTTTCGCTTCCGGTATCGTTGAAGCGTGGCAACGAATCTCGCCGGCAAGACGTTGTTCATCACAGGGGCGTCGCGCGGGATCGGCAAGGCGATCGCGCTGCGCGCCGCGCGCGACGGCGCCAACATCGTCGTGGTGGGCAAGACGGAGACGCCCCACCCCACCTTGCCCGGGACCATTCACACGGCGGCGGCGGAGATCGAGGCCGCCGGCGGAAAAGCACTGGCCATCGCCGCCGACGTGCGCGACGAGGAGGCGATCCGTGCGGCGGTGGCCCAGGCGGCGGCGCGCTTCGGCGGCATCGACGTGCTGGTCAACAACGCCAGCGCCATCAACCTGACCGGGACGCTGGCCACCCCGATGAAGCGCTTCGATCTGATGATGGCGGTCAACGTGCGCGGGACCTTCCTGTGCTCGCAGACCTGCATCCCTTGGCTGCGCAAATCCACGAACCCGCACATCCTGAACCTGGCGCCGCCCATCGATCTGCAGCCGAAGTGGTTCAAGAACCACGTCGCCTACACCATCACCAAGACCGGCATGAGCCTGTGCGTGCTGGGCATGGCCGACGAGCTGCGCGACGACGGCATCGCCGTGAACGCGCTGTGGCCGCGCACCATAATCGCCACCTCGGCGCTGTCGCGGCTCGGCGACGCCCTGCTGCTCGGGGGCGCCCGCAAGCCCGAGATCGTCGCCGACGCCGCCCACGCCATCCTGGGGCGCGCGAGCCGCGCCTGCACCGGCAACTTCTTCATCGACGAAGAGGTGCTGCGCGCCGAGGGGACGACCGACTTCGACGGCTACGCGGTGGTCCCCGGGACGAAGTCGTTCATCCCGGATCTGTTCGTCGAGGCGTAGCCGCTCGTCAGCCGGCGACGCGGTGGGGGCGGTAGATGCGCACGTCGACCTCGCGCGCGTAGTGGACATACGCGGGCGAGCCCCCCACGTCGGGCAGCCCCGCCGCGCCGAGCAGGGTCTGCTCGAGGTCGGCGACTGTCGCCGTCTGCACCGGATAGGGATGATGGTGAACGCGCGCCGTCGTCAATCGCTGACGTCTCCACGCATACAGGAGGTAGCGCTCGACGAGGAAGAACTCGAGCGTGCCAGGCGCGGCGGCGAACGGGGCGGCCATGGGACCGTATCGCGCCTGAAACCGCGCTTCTGTTCCGGACCTCTCTCGACGAGACGTGTAGGCGATCGTGGGGCTATCGCGGTCGCCGGTCACGTCCATCGAGATCCGGGCGGGGAAGTACGGCAGCCCGTAGGCCAGCCGCGCGCCCCACACCGCCAGCTGGCTGGCGGCGTCGAGGCTGAAGAACCAGACACCGGGCTCGCGCCCCTCGCGGTGGACGTAGGTGCGAACGTTCAACTCGTGAAAGCCGGGCGTGATGGGGAGCCCCACCCCCGCCATCCGCGACACCGGGATCGTGAACGGCACGATCCCCAGGAAGGCGGCGCCGTCGAAGGTATCGACCTGCAATCCGGGCGGCAGCGCCCGCGCCATGACGTCGGGCTCGACCGCCCAGTGCAGGAAGCCGAGATGCTTCCACACCTGCCGCATGATCGGCCGGTCGGCGGGGGCCTCGCGGAGGCGCAGGCGTTCGGCGTCGCTGGGCTCGGGCACGGCGGTGATGCTACCGCACCACATCGTGCCGCTTTGCGACGGCATGCGGCCCGTTATCCGGTGCCGTCGATGACCCGACCGTGATGTCAACCGGGGCGCGGATTTGGTATCGAGGGGGCGCCTAGAATACCGTTTGAACCGCTGTTTGGCGCTTACCCGCTACTCGGTCCCGCAACGAGGAGAGTTCTCCGCGGGACCTGCCTGTACTTCGTCGCCGCCGGCCAGATCCTCCTGTGACTTGACGGATCCTAGCAATCGCCCCAAGGGCACGACTTTCCAGCGCTGCATCCTAAACTTGCGGGACAGGACATCAGGTCATATTGCGAGCAGAACGTTCGCTCCGGCGTTCCAGAGCAGGACGACCACCGACAGGGCGCTAACCGATTCGACGGTTCACCAGGCGGACTATACGTGTAGGTATAGTTGTCGCAGCTTTGCTCGTCGGCGATGCTTGGACAGACGCTCGAGCAGAGGGTTCCTTGCCACGTGCAAACGCCGGATGTGCACTGACCCTGAGTCTTCACTGAAGCGCAGGTCTCCAACCCGACCGGCACGCATCCCGGTATCGACGAACAGCCAGGGACTGATTCGCAACTGTTTGCCGGAGCCCGACTGCAATCAATTGGAGCGCCATCGCAGATCGCGACGGAACCGCACGCTCCCAGACTGAGCGAGCCACCATGATGCCGATGACAAGCCAGTACATCCGACCACCGGTGGTGTCCCCTGTGAAGAGGTGACGCAGTCCTGACAGTCGGGCCTGCGTCGAGATCACGATGTGATCCGTCATGCGTCCGTCCGGATATCGGTCATGTCGACATTCGGTTGGCCGTTGGGCACACACCGCCGCGTCCGTAGGCGTCCGCTCATGTTTCACCCGATCCGAACACCGGCACCCCGGTGCGACGACTTTCCGGCGGACATGTGACGGCACGGGAACGCTGGCTTTTCTCGGCCTTCGTGGATGGGTGTCGAAACTACGCATTCGGCGTGTGATTTCGTGTGGGCTACGTTTCTTTCTTACGGAAGCTATCGACGTTGATCTTGTAGCGTTTGGCCCAGCGGTAGACGAGCGCCGGCTTGCGGTCGAGCTCGCGCGCCACGCGCATCATGTTGCCTTCGAAGCGGCGGATGACGTCCTCGAGCTCGACGGCGCTCGGAGGCGGCCGCATGGCGCGTCCCGCGGGCGAGGCGCGAATCCGGCGCGGCGTCGCGGCGATCGCTTGCGGGAGATGCTCGGGCAAGATCTTGGGCGACTCGCGCGACAGCGCCTCCGCCGTCGTCAGGACCTTCTGCAGCTCGCGCACGTTGCCCGGCCAGGCGTGCAGCGCCAAGGCCTGAAAGGCCTGCTGATCGAAGGGTTTCATGCGATCGGCGAGGAAGAAGCCCACCAGCGCGCCGAGATCCTCGAGGCGCTCGCGCAGCGGTGGAATGCGAATCGGTTCGGCACCGAGACGCGCCGCCAGGTCCTGACGGAGGCCCCCCTGCCCCGACGTCGGCGCCGATGTGCGACTGGTGGCGGCGAGGATGCGCACGTCGACCCGCTTGGCGCGCGTGCCACCGACGGGCGTCAGCATCCGATCCTGGGTGAAGCGCAGCAGCTTCGTTTGCAGCTCGGGCGCCATGTCGCCGATCTCGTCGAGGAACAGGGTGCCCCCCTCCGCCTCTTCGATGATGCCGCTCTTCGGCGCGCTCGCTTGCGAGTGCGCCCCGCGCAGGTAGCCGAATAGCTCGCTCTCCACCAGCTCACGCGGAACGGCGGCGCAGTTGATGGCGACGAACTTTCCTTTGCGTCCGCTCAGCTCGTGAATGGCGTTGGCGTACACCTCCTTGCCGGCGCCGGTCTCGCCCGTCAGCAGGATTTCACCGTCGGTGGGCGCCAGCTTGCGCAGCATCGAGCAGAGCAGCGCGAAGGCCGGATTGCAGGTGGCGACGGGGCCCACGGGGCCGTCTAGCTCCTCGATGATGGCGGCGCGCTCGCCGTCGGTGACCAGCCGGAAGATCGCGATCTGGCTGCCCACGAAGATCATCGAACCGTCGCGCAGCTTCAGCCGCGGCTGCGCCGAGACCGCGTCGACGACGCTGCCGTTCCGGCTCTCGAGGTCGCACAGCTCCCAGGCGCCGTCGATCTCCGAGATCTCGGCGTGCTCGCTGGAGAGCAGGCGGTCGGAAACGACCCAGGTGGCCGTGTCGTCGTCGAGCTCGTCCGGCGGATGCCGTCCGATGAACAGCCGTTGGTCGAAAGTGACCACCCGCCGTTTGTGCGCCGGCGCCGGGTCGTCGGCCCCTCCGACCCAGATCAGGAGAGGTCTGGCCGGCGCCCCTGGTGGACGTCCCATCCCCGGAACCATCGTCACGCTATCGCGCGAATTGCCGGTCTGCGGCGTCTGAGACAACTTAGCGAAATCCTTTGTGTTCTTAAGAATGCGTTAACTTATTTCCGAAGTTTCGGAACCCCAACCATACCAAAGACTTTCGTGAGCGGAAGTGCGCATGAATCCGCCGTTGTTCGATTGGTCCGAGCGTTGCTGAATCCCAGACGCGGATGGGACGTTCCCGTCCACTTTTCATCTCAGGGGGAATTCACATGCTCAAGAAAATCGCGCTCGTAGGGATCTTCGCCGTCATTTCCGTCGTCTCGCTCAACTCGACCCGAGTGAGTGCCGCGCAATCGTCCACCCGGACATCGATTGTGGGAGCGCCCGTCATGAAGGGCTTGCGGGCCTGTGGGGCATTCGGCTGCTGAGCCCGGACGGCGTTCAGCGCCCAGCGATGTTCTGTCCCAGGGCGCGCGGAGATGAGAAGTTCAAGAGGGCGGCTGAGTCTTCGGCCAACGTCAGCACACGGCTCTCGCCCTTCTTCTCCGACAACGCCAGGACCTTTTCAGGGAGTGCGCATTCTTCCTGGCTTTGGACCGCAACAGATTGAATTCGCCCGGTCTTGCGTCCGGCCTCCGAATCAATTTCGACCCAATTGGCGGCCGATTCGGAGGTAGTCTCCGCGACCCAAAATAGCTTGTTTGTGGTCCAGTAGGGGGTGCAAGTGCCTCCTACTGGGCCCAGGTCGCGATACTCGTCGGGGCGCGCCAGTGAAAACGTCCGCACGCGTTGCGCGGTCATCAGGGTGACGTACGCCACCGTGGTACCCGATGGATTGACACTGGGGAAACCGGGGACCGAAGCGTCCCGGTGTAACGGTCGACAATTCAGTCCTTCCGTTTCGCACTTCACAATCTCTGCTCGATCGAACGCTACATACAACCAAGCGTCCCCTCCTGGCAGAAACGTCGGTGTGAGATCCAACGGACCGGACGTCACCTGCTTCTCGTTTCCGTTCGGCTTCCGCACGAAAATCGCGCGTTTTCCGCCGACCAGTCTGCGCTGGAAGATCAGATCTCCTCGCGAAGAATATGCTCCATGGAGCGAGTCTCCGTCGTCCGTAATCCGCGAGAAGCCGTTCACTCCCTTGGACCACAAGTCATAACGACGGCGGGCCATTGCAAATACGGTCTGATCGGGGTTTACCGCGACGACGCCATCGAGCTTGGCGCCCGGAAAGGCGGCAATATTGCGCACCGAGATCGATCTCCAGTCGGCAGAAGCAAGCTGTGTTCCCCCCGTGCTGCTCTCGTAGGAAAATTGAACGGTATCGTCTGAAAACCGGAGGGGGCCGTTTGAAAACGGCACGTGCACTTGGCCCAGGGGCTCGAGACCAGGCAATGCGTACACGACAATCAGGCTATCGAGTGCCAACGTCGCATAACGAACGGCCAAACGTGTTCCAGTCGAGTCCACCGCCAGTCCCGCGAACATGTCTTTACCGATGCCGCCTTTTGGCTCGCTGAGCAACGACAGGTCCCCCGTGGGGATTGAGAACATGGCGGCATGTCGCGCGTCGACAGCGAACACGATTTCCTGCCCGTTCGGAAGCCATTGGGGCTCACTGCCCCGAACTAACTGCTTCGCGGCGGCTCCGTTCGGCGATCGCGACAGGAATACATGACTCCCCGTCTCGCTCCCCTTCTCGAACAACAGGCTCTTTCCGTCGGGAGACAGCGCAGGGCAACCATCGAGATACGTCTCGGGTAAGAGGTCTGCCGGGGCCCTGCCTCCCGTCGTCACATCGATGTCTTCGGCTTTGCGAGGCGTGCCCCAGATGACGCGCACCTTCGCTCCGCCTTCCACGGCTGCATAGCAGTGCAGATTCCCTCCCAAGGACGCGAGCTTCGTCGAACCCTTGCTCCAGTCCGCGGCTGTGCCTGTCGGCTGCAACACCTGCCCGGCCACCGCCGCCGCCACCTGCGCCGACGAAGCCTCCGCCTGGTTGGTGAACCGCGCCTTCACGACGATCAGCGCCGCCATGGTCGCCACCGCCGTCGCGGACCACACCATCCGGCGGCGGACGTGTCGCGCCACGACCTTCTTGCCGAGCAGCGCGCGCTCGAGCTCGCGCAGCACCTCGATCGCCGACGCGGGCCGCAGGTCCGGCGCGTCGTCGGCGCAGCGGCCGCACAGGTCGGCCACGGCGCACTCGACAGCGGTCTTGACGTCCTCCGGTCGCAGGTAGCGCCGGTAGCCCCGCCCCACCACCTTCCAGCGCGGACGTACGCCGAAGAAGACCTCGTGCAGCACCACGCCCAGCCCCCAGACGTCGGAGCGCGCGGTCGCCGGATCGCCCATCACCACCTCGGGCGCCATGTACGACGGCGTCCCCACCATGATGGTCGTGCCGGGACCCGAGCCGGGATCGGTGGCCAGTCCGAAGTCGGTGACGACCAGGCGGCCGTCCTCCATGCGCAGGATGTTCTCGGGCTTCAGATCGCGGTGGACGATGCCGGCGGTGTGAAGCGCGCTCACGCCCTCGACGATGGCCCGCGCGTCGGCCGCCCGCTCCTGCCAGGCCCGCGAAGGCAGCGGCAGCCCGGGACGCCCGTCGTTCTTCGGCACGTCGCTGCGCAGGCTGCCCCGGGTGGCGAGCTCGAGCGACAAGAACTTGTGGCCGTCGGCGTCGCCGATGTCGAAGACGCGGCAGACGTTGGGATGCGAAATGGCGCGGCCCACGCGCAGCTCGCGCGAGAACCGCTCGGCCCACACCGCCTCGCCGGCCAGCTCCTGGCGCAGGATCTTCAGCGCCACCAGCATGCGCGACTCGCGATCGAACGCCCGCAGCACCCGTCCGCTGCCGCCGTTTCCGATGACCGCCTCGATCTGGAACCGGCCCGCCAGCACGTCGCCGCGGGCCAGCTCGCAAACGCCAAAGGACAGCAGGTTGGGAAGGCCTACGCCCGTGACGCTGCAGTCGGGGACCCCCTCCCCGACGCCGACTCCAATCCCATGCTCCGAAGGACGCATTGGCTGGGGGAGTGTATCGCACCGCACCGTCCCTGCCAAGCCAGACGACGCCTTCCGCGCCGCGGCATCGCACCTGCAAGACAGACATGAAAAGGGGGCGATCACGCGGCCGTGAACGCCCTTTTTCCTGGCTGACCGGACCGCGCGCTACGGACGCTTCGACATCGGGACGAACGAGGTCTCGGTCGGCCCCGTGTAGATCTGGCGCGGGCGCATGATCTTGGTGGTCGAATCGTCGTGCGCCTCTTTCCAGTGGGCGATCCAGCCCGGGAGGCGCCCGATGGCGAACATGACGGTGAACATGTTCGTGGGGATGCCGATGGCCCGGTAGATGAGGCCGCTGTAGAAGTCGACGTTCGGGTAGAGCTTGCGGTCGATGAAGTACGAGTCGGTCAGCGCCGCCTCCTCCAGCCGGTGCGCGATGTCCAGCAGCGGATCCGGCGTCTTCATCTTCTTCATGACCTTGTCGGCGGCGACCTTGATGATCTTCGCGCGGGGGTCGTAGTTCTTGTAGACGCGGTGACCGAAGCCCATCAGGCGGAAGCCCGAGTCCTTCTTCTTGGCCAGCTCGACGTACTTCTTCACGTCGCCGCCGCCCGCGTGGATCTCCTGCAGCATCTCCAGCACCTCCTCGTTGGCGCCGCCATGGAGGGGACCCCACAAGGCCAGGATGCCGGCCGCCACCGCCGCGAACAGGTTCGCCTGCGAGCTGCCCACCATGCGCACCGTCGAGGTGCTGCAGTTCTGCTCGTGATCGGCGTGGAGGATGAGCAGCAGGTTCAGGACCTTGACCAGCTCCTCGTCGATCTCGTACGGCTCGGCGGGGACCGAGAACATCATGTTCAGGAAGTTCGCGCCGTAGCTGAGCGAGTTCTTCGGGTACACGAACGGCTGCCCGTGCGCGCGCTTGTACGAGTAGCAGGCGATGGTGCGCAGCTTCGAGATCAACCGGGCGATGGTGATGTCCACCTCCGACTGGTTCTTCACGTTCAGGGCGTCCGGGTAGTAGCTGGACAGCGACACGACCATGGCCGACAGGATCGCCATCGGGTGGGAGGTGCCCGGGTACCCGTCGAAGAAGCGCTTCATGTCCTCATGAAGCATCGAGTGGCGGGTCAACAGATCGGAGAAGCCGGACAGCTCGGTCTGGTTCGGCAGATGGCCATAGATCAGCAGGTACGCCACCTCGATGAACGTCGCCTGTTCGGCGAGCTGTTCGATGGGGATGCCGCGGTAGCGCAGGATCCCTTTCTCTCCATCGAGGAACGTGATGGCGCTGGTGACGCTGGCCGTGTTCATGAACGCCGGATCGAGCGTCACGGCGCCGGTGGCTCCCCGCAGCTTGCCGATATCGATGCCGACCTCACCCTCGCTCCCCACGACGACGGGAAGGTCGATACTCTTGTCTCCGAACTTCAGCTCTGCGCGATCAGCCACTGGTTCCTCCAACGTTTTTTCGAGGCGAGCATAACCTATATAGTCCCGTTGTGAGCCTCTCGTCTCTGGGCGTTTTCCTGTTTTTTTCTCTCCCGGCGGCGACCGCGAGCGTGCCGTCGGGCCCCGCGCTCTGGGCGCGGATCGACGGTCTGTACGCCCGGCGCGACGATCGTGGCGTGCTCGCGGAGCAACGAAAGTTCGTTGATGAGCAGGCGCGGTTGGCGCCGTCCGACTACGAGGTGCTCTGGCGCGCGGCTCGCCTGTACTTCTGGCTGGGGGACGATCCGTCGCTGACCAGCGACGAGCGTTCGAAGCTGGGGAAGACCGGCTGGGATTACGCCGAGCGCGCCGTCACCGTCGATCCGAATCGTCCCGACGGGCACTACTGGGCGGCCGTGAACATCGGGACCTACGCGCTGGGATTGGGCGTGGTGAAGGCGCTGGCGGGCGGGCTCGAGGGGAAGTTCAAGGAGCGGCTCTAGCGGGCCGAGCAGCTGGCGCCCGACTACAACTTCGGAGGCGTCGGCGTGGCCTGGGGGCGCTTCTACGAGAAGCTCCCCTGGCCGAAGCGCGATCGCGCCAAGGCTGAGCGCGCGCTGCGGGGAGTGCTGGCGGGGAAAAATCCGAACAACCTGCGGGCGCGGGTGTTCCTGGCCGACACGCTGGCTCACGACGGGCGGGCTCCCGAGGCGAAGCGCCTGCTGGACGAGGTCGCGGCCGCGCCGCTCGGTCGCTACGACGCCGCAGAGGAGCGGCGAGCCAAAGCGCTGGGGGACGGGCTCATGCCCACCGTCACGAAGCTGATGAAGTGAGCGTGTCCGCGCCGGGGCGCAACACCACGGTGCTGACCGCCGTGGGCGACTGCGGATAGAACAGATAGTTCGCGATGACCGGCTCCGCGCCGAAGCGGGCGGCGTGCCCGCCCGGATCGAAACCCTCGGGGGCCTCGACGATCTCGCCGAAGTCGACGTGGCGGATGTCGGCGACCGCCAGCCCCGCCACCAGCGACTGGAACCGGGGCAGCAGGATCGGATCGAAGACGCCGCTGCGGGCGCTCTCCGTGATCACCAGATCCTCGCCCTGGCGGCGCAAGGTCATCGCGACCTCCTGCACGCCGGCCAGGCGCGCGATTCCAGAGAGCACCACCCGGAGATAGCGCTCGTCGAGACCGACCTCGTCGCCGTCCTCCGCGCCGTCGGGGAGCGCCACGCCGCCGTCGCTGGCCAGGCTGTCGCGGAGCTCGGCGATGCACGGGGTGCGGCCCAGGCACAGCACATAGATGTAGTCGCACCATTCCTCGGGCTCGCCGGGCTTGAACACCACGGCCGTTCCCATGCGCTTGGCCAGCGCGAACGACAGCGCCTCGCCCTCCTCCCGCGTGATGCCGTGCTCGAGCGCCACCGCGTCGTCTCGCTCCCCCCAGCGTCGGGTCGGATAGAGCAACGCCAGCGCCTCGTCGACGGCCGCGAACATGCCGTGCTTGCGGCTGTCGCAGCCCCCCTTGTTCCCGCAGTTCGTGCAGCCCCCTTCACTCATGTCAATGTCGCCTCGCCAGCGCGGCGGCGCGCGCCTCTTCCAGCATCAGGTCGACCTGGGCCGGCTCGCGCCAGCGGGCCTGGACCGCCGCTGGCAACAGATCGATGGGGTCGAAATAGAAGTACAGCTTGCCGGGGTGGACGTTGGGGCTTGTGAAGACCGAGATGCCGGTGGCGCGGTCGTAGTGCTCGTACGAGTGGGCGTCGCGCTTGCCGCCTCCGCCCGGCGCGTCCACCACCACCAGCGGCGTGTTGAAGCCAGACGTCAGCCCGCGCAAGCCCTTCTCGATGTCGAGGCCGGCCTGCAACGTCGTGCGCAGATCCTCCACCCCCTTCACCAGATCGTGCATGTAGATGTAGTACGGGTGCACGTTCAGGTGGGCGAGCCGCTTCACCAGCAGCTGCATGATGGGCACGGTGTCGTTGACCCCGCGCTGCAGGACGGTCTGGTTGCGCACGGTGATGCCGCGCTCGAACAGGCGGTTCATGGCCGCCTCGGTGATCCAGGTGATCTCGCGCGGGTGGTTGAAGTGCGTGTGCAGCACCACCTCCTTGTGCAGCGCCCGACCATGCTCGACGACGCGGGTGAGGGCGTCCGTCCAGGCGTCGTCGGTGAGGATCTTCTGCGGCATCACCGCCGGGCCCTTGGTGGCGTAGCGGAAGCGGCGGATGTTCGGCATGGCCAGCAAGGTCTCGCCGATCTCGGTGATCTGCTCGGGGCGCAGCTGATAGACGTCGCCGCCCGAGATCACGATGTCCTCCAGCTCGGGGCGAGAGCGGATGTACGCGAACGCCTGTTGCCAGCGCTCGGCGTTGACCTTCAACTGAAATTTCGCCACCTCCTCGGTGTCGATCCCCACGGCGTAGCTGCGCGTGCAGAAGCGGCAGTACACGGGACAGGTGTCGAGCGGCAGGAACAGCGCGCGATCGAAGTAGCGGTGGGTCAGGCCGGGGACCGGCATGTCCTCGCGCTCGTGCAGCGAGTCGAGATCCAGCTTGGGGTGGTCGGGCAGCAGCCGCGAGCCGAGGGGGATGAACTGCAAGCGCAGCGGATCCTCGTAAGGGCGCGTCCAGTCGATGAGCGACAGCAGGTACGGCGACACGCGCACCGACATGGGGGCGCGCGCGAACCCCTCCTCGGCGTCCTTGATGAATGACTCCGAGACCATGCCCTGCAGCGCCTCGAGCAGCTTCGAGATCTTGGTGATGCTGTTCTTGGCCTGCCAGCGATGATCCAGGAATTCGGCCTCGCTGACGGCGGCGTAGGCGGGCATCCGCTGCCAGAACGGTCCGCGCAGAATGCGCAGGTGTTCCAGTGCCGTCGGGTCGACGGGTTCCTTCAACATGGGGGGCGCCGTGTGCGGTGCGACAGCCAGCTTGCTCTCTGCCGCCATAGGTTCAGCGTAACGTGTAAGGCGACGCACGGCCAGCGATGAGACGACTTCGATGCGGGTCCGTTGTAGGCCTCGCTCGCATCTCGAACGTCTTCAGGCGGCGCGGATGGCGCTCAGAGGCGCAAACCAAAGCGGGCGTTGCCGCGCTGGATGACGAGCAGCGCGTGAGCGCCTTGGCCCAGGCGCCCCCCGAGGTTGCGCATGCGCTCGAGGGTGACCGGTTGGCCCTCGACCTGGAGCAACAGATCGCCCTCCTCGAGCACGCCGCTCGCCGGACCGCGCGGATCGACGGCCGTCACCGCCAGCCCCTGTCCATTTCCCAGGCCGACCAGGTGAGCCTCGCGCGCGTCGAGCCCGCGCACGTCGACGCCCAGGAACAGATGGGCGCCGCCGTTCCCCGTGCCTTGCGCCGCGATCGTCACCGGGGTCTCGATGCGCTTGCCGCCGCGCAGATAGACGACGTTCGCCTTCTCGCCCGGGCGCAGCGACGCCACCACGATGGGGAGGCGACGGAACGACTCGATGGGGCGCCCGCCGATCTCGACGATGACGTCGTTCGGCCGCACGCCGGCCGCCTCGGCGGGGCTGCCCTGCCCCACCACGTTGACCAGCGCGCCGGCCACGAACGGGACCTTCAGCTCGGCCGCCCGCGCCGCCGTGAAGTCCTCGCCCCCCACGCCCAGATAGCCGCGCGCCACGGTGCCGGTCTGCCGGATCTGATCGGCGATCTGGCGCGCCAGGTTGATGGGGATGGCGAAGCCGACGTTCATGGCCACGCCCGGATTGATGATGGCCGAGTTGATGCCGATCACCTCTCCTCTGAAATTAAAAAGCGGGCCGCCCGAGTTGCCCTGGTTGATGGCGGCGTCGGTCTGGATGAAGTCCTGGTAGCGCGGATCGAGATCACCGAGCTTGTCGCCGATGGCGCGGTTCTTGGCGCTGACGATGCCCATCGTCACGGTCTGTCCCAGGCCCAGCGGGTTTCCGATGGCCAGCACGTAGTCGCCCACGCGCAACCGATCGGAGTCGCCCAGGGTCACGGCGCGCAAGCTGGGGGGGGCCTTGTCGATCTGGACGACCGCCACGTCGGTCGCCGGATCGCTGCCCACCACGTGGGCGGCCAGCTGCCGATCGTCGGACAGCTTCACCACCACCTCGTCGGCGCCGGCCACCACGTGGTTGTTCGTCAGCACCACGCCGCTCGCGTCGAGGAGAAATCCCGAGCCGAGGCTCTGCGAGCGCTCCTGCGTCGTCTGCGGTCCCCCGCCACCGAACTGCTCGCGCAGCATGGCGCTCCAGGGATCCTCGCGCAGCACGCGACGGATGATCTTGGTGCTGAGGATGGTCACCACGGACGACTTGACCCGGTCGACGAGCGGCGCCACCGAGTCGCGCATCTCGCCCGGCGCCGGGACGTCGGCGAGCGCCGCGGTCGGCAGCGGGACCGGTACCGTCGGTACCGCGGGCGCTGGCGGCGCGCTCGGCTGCGGGGCCGGCGCCACGTCCGAGCGAGCCTGGCCCGGCGTGCAGCGGGCGGTCGCCAGGAGCAGCGTCACCGCGAGGGCAAGGCGGTGACCTGGAGGTTGTCCCGCGCGCGCGCGCATGTCGATTCAGCCGCGGTAGACGACGATCCCGCGGGTGGGATCGTAGGGCGTCAACGCCACCGTCACCTTGTCCCCCAGCACGACGCGAATTCGGTGCTTGCGCAGCTTGCCTCCCAGATGCGCGAGAATCTGGTGTCCGTTTTCGATTTCGATCCGGAAATTACCGGCGGGAAGGACTTCCACGACCCGACCTTGAAACTCGATGTGCTCTTCACGACCCATGGGCGGGCGAGACCCTAACCCCTCGATCGCCCAGGGTCAACGTATCGTTCGCGGTCAGGGGCCGCCCGCGCCCCCGCCGCCCGTGTGTCCCCCTGCCCCGGCGCTCGCCGCCGGCGCCGGCAGGATCGTCAAGCCGCGGACGAAGCCCGCGTACTCGTCGCGCAGCTTCGGGTAGACGTCGGCGGGCGCGTTCAGGACCAGGAAGAACACCTCGCCGTTCCGTTCGATGGTCGTCACCTCACCGGCGTGGGCGACGTTGTCCTGCTTCTCGCGGAACTGCTCGCGCCGGCTGCCTGGGACGAGGGGCGGCAAGGTCTTGAGCTTGGCGGCCGGGAACATCTTGCGCGCGCCATCACGAACCAGCGCGGCGCGCGCGGCCGCGGTCGCCGGCCGCTGCGCCAGCAGCACGGCGGCGGCGCGATCGGCGCTGCCGTTGTCGAGCAGCACGCGCCCGGTGAGAAAGTTCGCCAGCGTCCCGGTCGCCGGCCCGGTGGCCACGCCCAGCACCCTCCAGGTCAGCGGCCAGTGGAGCGCGAAGCCCATGACCGGGTTCTCCAGCCCCGCCTGGTCGGCGGTGGCCACGTAGCGCACGTCGGCGTTCGCGTCGTCGGCGGACGGCTCGCGCTTCAGCTTCTCCTGCGGCTGGCGCACCCGCACGTCGCGCGGCTCGGCGGCGCGAAAGCGCGCGAACGCCGGGGCCGCCTCGGCCGGGCGATCGAGCGCCGTCAGCGCCCGCCCCAGGATCCAGGCGGCGCGCGAGGGAGGTCGGGGGAGCGCCAGCACCGCCTGGCACAGGCTCACGGCGCGCGTGAAATCCCCCTCCAGCAGCGCCAGGCCGGCGCGGGCCACGGCCGCTTCGGCGCGCCCGGGCGCCTTCGCCAGCACGTCGTCGAGGATGGCGCGCGCCACCACGCGCGCCCCCGGCCAACCGAGGTACGCGGCGAGCACCCAGCCGCGCCCCATCAGCTCGCGCCGGTCCAGCTCATAAGATGTATCGGCGCGCAGCGACCAGGCCTCGTCGATCAGATCGTGGACCTTCTGGGCGACCACCTCGCGTCCCTCGTCGCCGGGCGCCAGGAACAGCGGCCGATCGCCGATGGTCCGATCCAGGTGGTCGAGGTCGCGCGCGAGCTCGCGGACGTGACCGATGGTGTCGTCCTTCTTCACGCGGATGCGATAGGCCCGCGCCTGGGGCAGCAAAGTCTTGCCGTCGGCGGCGAAGAACAGCGGGTTGCTGGGCTGGCTCGAGGGGGTGTCGCCGTCCTCGGGGTCGACCTCGATGGTCGTCCACTGCCCATCGACCTTGCCGCCGATCACCGCCATCTTGCCGCAGGTCCCGGCGCCCACCGTGCGCACCAGGATGTCCCCCTTGGCCAGGCTGTCGGGCGCCACGCCGCCGTAGAGGCCCGTGTGCTCGTTCTTCGCCTCCGCCTCGAGCAAGGTCGCCGAGCGAAGGGCGCTCGGATAACGCCACCAGCGCGGCGGCGCCTGCGTGCGATCCTCCTCGATCTCGGGGACGACGCCGCCCGCCTTCTCGATCGTCTCCCACGCCACCACCGCCGCGCGATCCCAGCCGCGCCAGCCTCGGGGCGTCATCACCGGATCGTCCTGCACGCAGGTCGAGGTGGCGCCGGGCGAATCGCCCACCTTGGCGCCGAGCGGGGCGTTCGTGGTCGCCGCGCCTCCGGGGGACGGTGCCGGGCCGAGCGGCAGCGCCCGGGCGGGGCCGCCGAGGACGAGGCTCAACGCGCAGGTCGCGACGGCGCCTCGGACGACCACGCTTGGTGACGCGCGCACCGGGTCGGTCCTAGACGCCGATGAAGAGCCGGTGTCCGAAGTTGGGCTCGAGATCCGACGCGAAGATCTTGTCGGCGGACGCCTTGATGTCGTAGGACGCCCGCTTGAACTCGAACACCTTCGTCTCGGTGTCGAACAGCACGTAGCTGGCGCGCGGATCGTAGTCGCGCGGCTGCCCCACCGACCCGACGCTGACGATGTACTTCCAGCCGGGACGCAGCTCGAACTTCTGCGCCACCACGTCGCGGGCCCCCGTGTCGGGTGACAGCGCGAATGCCTTGCACAGGTGCGAGTGTCCGATCAGCGTCAGCGACGCCATGTCCGGCCACATCGCCAGGCACTCGGCCGCCTGATCCTTGGCGAAGATGTAGTCGAACTCCTCGACGTTCAGTGGCGAGCCGTGACAGAAGTGCACGTCCCCCTCGCGGACCTGGTAGGGCAGGCTCTTCAGCCACTCCATGTGCTCGGGCTTGAGCTGGCGCGCGTGCAGATCGAGGGCGTGGCGCGCGGCGTGATAGTAGTACGAGTAGTCCATCCGGCCCGCCACGGCGGCGTCGTGATTGCCCAAAATCGTATGGACCGCCCGCGAACGGATCAGCGTGCAGGTCTCGTTGGGGCTCGCCCCATAGCCGACCACATCACCCAGGCAGATCGTTCGCTCGACGCCGTCTGCATCCATGGCGTCGAAACAGGCCTGCAGGGCTTCAATATTCGCGTGGATGTCAGAAACGATTCCGAGCCGCATCGAGCCTTCCCGTGAAGGCGAGAACCTAGCATTGATATCGGCCCTTGTCCGCTATTGCACGCGGTCGACCAGCGGCGCGGAATCGACGACGACGCGCCCCAGGACCGAGCTCAGCTCGACGATGGGGCGCCGATCGCCGTTTCCAGAGCCCGCGCGGGCCGCCAGCGTGGGGGTCACGGCGCGCAGACGATCGCCCTTTTGCCACAGGGTCGCCAGCGCGATCGATGACGAGATCGGCACCGGCGAGCGGGCCCGCAGCTCGAAGCCGGCCGGGGCGCCCACCACCGACACCCGCACCTCGCCGCCGTAACTGCGCAGATCGTAATGGCCGTTCGGTCGCAGCACCCCGAACAGGACCACGGCGCCGGTCGTCGCCGACAGCCGCACCTCGTCGGAGCGAATGTCGTCGGCCCGGATATCACCGTCGACGACGCGCGCCTCGACCCGGGTCCCTCCCAGGCGATCGAGCTGCAGGTGCCCCTCGACCCCGTCGAGATCGATATCCCCCTCGACGGAGGCCACCGTCTGCCCCCCGCGAAGCTGATGGGTGATGACGCGGCCGTGCACGTCCGAGATGGCGATGCGCCCGCCGGTCGTCTCCAGGCGCGCCCCGGCGCGCAGACCGCTGACGGTCAGATCGCCGCCGAACGTCTTGGCCTCCACGCCCAGCTCGGCGGGCACCTCGACGACCAGATCGACACGGCTCGCGGTGAGCGGCAGCGCGCGCTCGCGGCCCCCTGCCTCGACCCGGGCCTCGATCGAGATCTCGCCCCCGGCCCAGGCGGTGAAGTGAACCCGCAGGCGGGACAGCGCCTCCGGCGACGTCGACTGCTTGTCGGCGACGATGTGGATCGTCTCCCCGCGATCCCAGGCGCGCACCGTGATGGCGCCGAGGGGATTGTCGATGCGCAGCCGTTCCGCCCCCGGGATGGGCACGATGATCTCGCGGCCGTCGAGCGCGCGTGGCGGCGCCGCGCCCCCGTCGGTGGCGTGGGCCGTGCCGGCGGCGCAGGCCAGGCCGGCGATGGTGAGCCCCGCCCATCGGTGTCGGGCGGCTCGCATCAACGCAACCCCTCGTCGGGCTCCGGCGCGCCGCGGTGGACCGCCTCGGCGAGAAAGTCGATCTGTCGCTGATACGCCGAGAACAGCATCTCGGCCCCGGCGCTGTCCCCGGGATCCCGATCCACCGCCGCGCGCGAATGCACGATCGCCTCGTCGAGCCGGGCCAGACGATCCGCCACCCGGGCGCGCGTCTCCGGCGCCCACAGCACCTGCTCGTGGTCCAGGATCGCCCGCAGCCTGCGGGCCGCGTCCGCGTAGGACGACGCAGCGCGATCGAGCTCGCGCTCGGCCTCGGCGAGCAGCGGATCGTTTCCAGCTTGCGCCGCTTGCGCGCCCGTCTCCCCGGCGCGCAGCGCGCCCCCGTGTCCCAGCAGCTCGCGGCCACCGACGAGCAGCCAGGCCACGCAGGCCGCCACCGTGGCGCCCGCCAGCGCGCCGAACAGCCAGGACGGCCACGACCAGCCGCGGCTCTCCTCCGACTCGAGGGCGCCGGCGATCGTCGGCCATAAGGTGGGCGGCGGCTCGGGGCGGGTCAGCTCGCGCAGCGACGCCCCTTGCGAACGCAGCTCGCCGGCGACGTCCCCGCAAGCGGGGCAACCGTCGACGTGGGCGCGCACGACGGCGGCGTCCCGATCATTCATGTCGCCGGCCAGCCATTCGGACAGCCGCTCGGGCGCCACGTGGCGGGGGGAGGTCGTCACGGCGCCTCCTTCGTGGAGCGGCTGCGCCCGAGCTCGGCGGCGGTGATGCCGCGCTCGGCCAGGATCTCGCGCAGGCGGGCCCGCGCCTTGTGAAGCTGCGACTTCGACGTCCCCACGTGGCAGCCGAGCACGCTGGCGATCTCCTCGTGCTCGAGCCCCTCGACGTCGTGCAAGATGATCACGGTCCGGTAGCCGACGGGCAGCGCGCGCAGCCCCTGCTCGAGGCGGGCGCGCAGGGCGGCGTCGCCGTCGTGCGGCTCGGCCACCAGCGGCAGCTCCGAGGCGCGCGCCTCGAACGATTCGGCGGGTGGGGGCCGGCGCGAGCGGTGCGAGAGCGCCGCGTTGACGGTCAGGCGGTAGATCCAGGTCCCCAGCGCCGAATCACCGCGGAAGCGCAGGACGCCTCGAAAGATGCGGATGAACGCCTCTTGCGCCACCTCCTCGGCGTCGGCGGGGCCGGCGATGCGGGACGACAGCGCGAAGACGCGCCGCTTGTACCGATGATAGAGGGCCTCCCGGCTGCCCGGAGCGCTGCGGCGAATGGCGTCGACGAGGGCGGCCTCGTCGGCGCCCCGCTCCCCCGCGCCGAGCGTCATGGCCTGGTTCTGGTCGGCTGTGGCAAGCATGGATGAATTCGGATCTTGGATAGCCATGGCGCTTTTAGGGTTGCCTCGGACACGAGGGGGCTCGCCCCCTCCCTGAGCACGAGGG
>DASYCK010000304.1:0-11270 GCA_036500205.1 Polyangia bacterium
TGCCTTCTCGCGCGAGCACCTGCGGGGCGCCCGCGCCGCCCGCGTCGGCCCGCAGCTCCTCGGCCGGCTCCTGCCCGCGGCGCGCGCGTCGGAGGGGGAGACGTCGCTGGCGGCGCTGCTCGAGCGGCACGGCTTCGACCCCGAGCTGCACGAGAGCATTCGCGAGGACCTGCGCGCCGAGCGCATCGGTCTTGCGAAGAATCGTTTGGCCGCCGACACGCCCATCGACGACGTGCGCCCCTCCGACGTCGTGAAGGCCGCCGACGTGTCCGAGCGGGCGCTCGCCGCCGGGCGGGGCGCGCTCGAGCGCGGCGAGGTGTTCGTGGTGACGCTGGCCGCGGGAGCGGGAACGCGCTGGACGCACGGCGCGGGGACCGTGAAGGCGATCTATCCGTTCGCGAAGCTCGCGGACAGGTTCCGCTCGTTCATCGAGGTCCACCTGGCGAAGACGCGCCGCCGCGGCCGGCAGTTCGGGGTGATGCCCCCTCACGTCATCACCACCAGCTACCTGACCCACGACGCGATCGCCGGCGTGCTGGAACGGGAGGGCGCCTACGGTCTGCGCGACGGCACGCTGCTCTCGGAGGGGCGCTCCATCGGTCTGCGCCTGGTGCCGACGGCGCACGACCTGCGCTTCGCCTGGGCCGAGCTTCGCGAGCAGAAGCTCGAGGAGCGGAAGCAGAAGGTCAAGGACGACAGTCGGGCGGCCCTCATGGCGTGGGCGGTGAGAACGGGCGAGGCGAGCGACTATCGGGACAACGTGCCCTCGCAGTGTTTGCATCCAGTGGGACACTGGTACGAGGTGGCGAACCTGCTGCTGAACGGCACGCTGAAGCGCCTGCTCGACCGTCGCCCTCCCCTGAAGTACGCGATGCTGCACAACATCGACACGCTGGGCGCCGATCTCGATCCGCGCTGGTTGGGGCGTCACATCGACAGCGGCAGCTGCCTCAGCTTCGAGGTGGTGGAGCGGCGGATCGAGGACCGGGGCGGGGGCCTGGCGCGCGTGAGCGGGCGCCCCCGGCTGGTCGAGTCGCTGGCCCTGCCACGCGAGGAGGACGAGGCGAAGCTCAGCTACTACAACTCGTTGACGACGTTCATCGCCATCGATCAATTGCTGAGTCACTTCGGGCTCACCCGCGCCCAGCTCGCCGACGAGAAGGCGGTGGTGCGCGGCGTGCGCGAGCTGGCGCAGCGGCTGCCGACCTATATCACCCTCAAGGAGGTGAAGCGGCGCTGGGGGAACGCGCAGGAGGATGTGTTCCCCGTCTTGCAGTTCGAGAAGCTGTGGGGCGACATGAGCACCTTGCCCGACGTGAGCGTCGAGTATTTCTCGGTTCCTCGCGAGCGGGGTCAGCAGCTCAAGGACGTCGCGCAGCTCGACGGGTGGATCCGCGATGGCTCCCGCGAGCTCGTCGAGAAGCTCTGCGATTTCGGTTGAGGAGCGACGACCGCGATAGGGCGCGACCACGATAGATCGGGAAAACGAGATGGATCTTCGAGCCGCAACGGAACAGCTCTTCGACGCCCCGCTCGACGCCTTCGTGGAGGTCAGGACCCGGCTGGCGGCCGAGCTGGCACGCGAGGGGAAGAAGGAAGACAGCCGCGCCCTCAAGCAGCTTCGCCGGCCCACGACGTCCGCCTGGGTCACCAATCGGGTGGTGCGCCGGGACCGAGGCGCCGTGGAAGCGTTTCTGCTGGCGAGCGACCAGCTACGCGACAGCCAGGGGACGATGCGCGACGGCGGCGGCTCGCGCGCCGCCTATCAAAGCGCCGCCGAGGCGTTTCGGCGGGCCACGACGGTGCTCACCGAGGCCGCGCGCCAGGCGCTGCTCGCCGCGGGGCGCGAGGCCGAGCGAACGCTGGTGGAGCGAGTGGTGTCGAACGTGCGGTCGGCGGCGCTGGTGACCGCGCGGCGGGCCGAGCTGTTGACGGGGCAGCTGATCGCCGATCTGGACGCGGGAGAGGCGGCGTTGCTGGGGTTGCTGGGGGGGACCTTGGAAGCGGGCGCGGCCGGTGCCGTGCTTCCGGGGCGGCGTGAGGAGAAGCCCGCGGTACCCGTCATCGAAGAGAAGGCGCGCGACGGGCGTGCCGAACGCGAAGAGGAGGGACGGCGTGCCCACGAGGCCGCAGAGAGAGCGCGGCGCGAGGAGCATGCCCGTCGGCTGGAAGTGGCGCGGGAAGAGGAGGCCAGCGCGGGGCAGAGCGCGGCGAGCGCCGCCACGGCGCTCGCCGAAGCGCGTGCCGTGCACGACGCAGCGAGCGACACCCTGCGCCAGGCAGAGGCGACCGTCGTCGAGGCACGGCACGCGGCCCAGGCGACGGAAGCGCGACGGCGCGAGCTCGAACGCGATGCGACCCGGGCCGACGCCGAAGCCCGCCGAACGACCGAACGACGCGAGGATTTACAGAGAGATTTACGAAAGGAGGGCGCCTGACGTCGCTCGTCAGACGAACTTGGCGAGCAGCACCAGGCGCCCGAACGTGACTGGCCCGGTCTGGCGCAGGGCCGCCTCCAGGTATTCGGGGTGATGGCCGATCGCCTTCGTGAACGTCTGAACGACGTGCACGGCGACCCGTCGCAAGGTCTCGGCGTCGGCGTCCGGCTCGGGCGCCTCGGCCAGGCGGGCCTCGACGTCCGGGTGCAGGACCGTCAGCAGGCGGACGGCCCCGAGGTGCATTCCCAGCAGGTACAGGTGCTCGAGCAAGGTGGCGCTGTCCGTGTACGGGTTGCGCAGCAAGAAGTGCTGGCAGTAGTTCCGGAAGACGGTGGCGGCGGCCGCGCCCGCGCGGGTCTCGACTGCGTGTCGACGCTGGACATACACCCGCCACAGCGTCGTCGGGGAAAGCTCGGGGCTGCCTGCGAAGACCTGGTCGACCAGCGCCGCGAAGCGCGCGCTGTGGGGCAGCTGCTTGCGTTCCAGAAGGAACGTGGCGATCCGGCTCATCGTCGGCTCGCCCGGCACGTTCAGCGCGCGCAGGTCGGCGTCGAGCGCCTCCCGCAACGGCTTCGCCGCCGTCGCTTCCAGCTCGCCACGCAGGCGGCGCTCCGCGAACGGCCGCTGCGCGCCGTCGAAGTCGCGCGTTCCCGCGTGAAAGAATGGCTGCACCCGCTCGGCGAAATCGGCCGCCAGGGCCAGCTGGGTCCCGAGCGGCATGGGCTGCTGGAAGCAGAGCGACAGCGCCGCGCGCACGTCGATGAAATGACGCTTGTAGGCGTCCGTCGCGTCCGCCGCGATCGTCTTGCCCACGTACGCGCGCGGCAACATCGGCTTCGTTGCGGGCGCCAGTCGCAGGGGTTGCTCCGAGAGCAACATCAGCCGCGCCACTTCAGGACATCCCAGCGAGCCACCGACCTCGATCTGCTCTCCGACGTCCAGGGCGGTGCGCGGAAAGATCGAGCAGGCGGTCGACAAGACCGGCTCCCCCAGGGTCGCGTGGACCCCACAGCGCTGGTCTTCGTCCAGCATCGGGCAGGCGCCGCTCTCGTCGAGGTGAAGGTGGGCGGGCGCCGCGCTCCCGCGCGACGGACGACCAATGACGACGAGGCGAACCAGGCGTTCGCGCCCCTCGGCCGTGGCCGCCATGGCCGTCTTCATGCGGTCGAGATCGCCGCGGTCGATCGGCACGGCCCAGTCGCGGCAGCAGGTATCGGGGCACTTGTCCGCCAGACAGGAGAACGCCTCCATGGCGGCGATGGTCGTCTCGGGGACCGCCTTTGGCTGGGGGGCCCGGGTCAAAGGCGTGGCGGTCGACGACGCGTTCTCGAAAGGGTCGAGGGGCATGCGGGACGTAGGAGCAAGCGTCGCGCCAGGCGGGGAGCAGGGGAGTGTCAGATTCCTGGCGGACCCATTGCCAAACCCGCGCGCGCCATGTTGAGTGAGATCACGAACTCATGGGGGAGGTCAGTTTGCAAATGAAGCCTGGAATTTTGAGTCTCTTGATGGCGGCGTCTCTGCTCGGATGCGGGAGCGGCGGCGCTCCGGGCGGTCTGAGGGGCGGCGCGGGCGGCACCACGGCGACGGGCAGTGGGTCGATGACCTGGAAGGACGACGGCGCCGCCCACGGCGCATCGTTCGCCACGGGCGTCCTCGCGCGCACGTCGGTGACCGACCTGCTCGAGGTCTCGGGCGCCGACACGGCTGGCATGGCCATCGCCTTCGCGCTGTCCACGCCGACGCCTATCGCGGCCGCACCCTTCACGTGCGCTCAGGTCGGGACGAACGGCATCATCGTCTCGCTGGTGTACACCACCACGGGCAACGCCACGAACTCGACGCAAAGCTGCGCGATCAATCTGGCGACGGTGGGGACGACCACGGGCGCGCACGCGATCGGCACCTTCTCGGCCGTCATCGCCCTGACCGCCGGCGGTACCAAGACGCTGAGCGATGGGCAGTTCGATCTGCCGCTGACCGTGAGCCAGACGGGACTCTAGCGGTCCGGCGCGCCGCGCCTGGAATCGGCGGGGCAGGGGTCCTATCCTCCGGAGCGTGGCAGCTCCGCGTCCGCGCCCCGCCGGAGTTCCGCCGACCGCCTCGTGGGTCGAGGCGGTCGACGAGTGGCGACAGTGCGCCAGCGACGAGACGGGCCGGCCGCACGGGCCGTTTCGCTCGTGGCGCGGCGATGGCTCGACGGCGGAGATTTCCCGCTTCGAGCACGGCAAGCAGGTGGGAGTTTCATTTCGGCTGCACCGGGACGGCAGCCTGTTCAGCGTCGCGCCTTTCGTCGATGGGATCCCGCGCGGCGACCACCGCCGTTACGCCAGCGACCACCCCGGGGCCGAGCAGCTGCAACGTTGCTGCGTCCCCCCGGGGGCCTGGCAATTCAGGCAGCGCTACGACAGCCGGGGCATGGTCGACGACGGTGCCTGGTTCGATCGCGCCGGCGGGCGCCTGCTGTCGACGGGCGAACCATACCCGGATCGTCCGGAGGAGGTGCCGGCCGAGGCTTCGTTCGATGAAAATCTCGGTCAGTGGGAGGCAGGCGTCATCTGGGACCAGACCGGCTATACGGGGGTGCGGCGACGCTGGTCGCTCGAGGGGGTGCTTCGGCTCGGCGAGGGGCTGAGTCGCGGAAAGCGCCACGGGGCCGTCCGCATCTTCGCCGAGGACGGCGCGCCGACGTGGGAGGGGCACTATGCCGACGGGCGGCTGTCGGGCCCGTTCGCCGCGCTGGAGTTGCCGGCGGAGCACCTGTCTCCGGTGAACGGAGACGCGATCGTCCGGCTGGAGGGGATGTTCGAGCGCGATCAGGCGGTCGGGGCGTGGCGCGCCTTCGACGCCGCCGGCACGCTCCGTCAGGCGCGCGAGCTGGGTGTGGCGCTCGACGCCGAGGCGCTGTCGTCGTCGCCCGCGCTTGCCGACGTACGCCGCTCGGCGGAGGCGTGGCGCGCGCTGGCCGGGTCGCTGCTGACCGAGCGTCGGGTGGGGGAGTCCCTGCTCGCGATGGCGCGCGCCGCCAGCGCCGCGAGCGACGTGAAACCGCTGACCGATGCGCTCGCCGAGGCGGTGATCCCGCTCGGCCCGGCCGCGGCGCGGACCGAGGCGCGCGAGCTGATCGAGCGCGCGTCCGAAGATCTGGTGGCGCTGATCGACGGCCTGAAGCGCGGGGGCGACGCCGCGACGTTGCTGTGGTCCATCGCGCGGGCGATGACGGGCCACGATCGCGCGGCGATCGAGCTGGTGACGGCGGCAATCTTGTTGGACCCGCGGTCGACGGCGCCGCTCGGGACCCGGGCGCTGTTGCACGTGTCGCTGGGCGAGGTGGCGGCAGCTCGCGCAGATCTCGAGCTGCTCCCGGCCGATGCCGCCGATCAGCGCGAGCTGCTGGGGCTCACCCTGCGCGCCTATTTCCCGCGCTTCGATTTCTGGCCGGCGCACCAGGCGCTGCGGCCACTGCCCGACGATCCGGTGCCGGTGCCCGAGCGAACGGCGCAGGAGGTGAGGGACGCCATCCAGCGCTACGCGACCCGCCTCGATCGGCTGCGCGAGGCGGTGCGTGCGCTGCGCCCGCCCGACGCGGCGTCGCTGATCCCCGACCTCGCGCACCTGTTACCCGATGGTCCGGTCCGGCTGGCGCGCTGGACGTTCACCATGTCGGCGGCGATGTACGAGGGGCAGAGCGAGGAGCCGACGGCCGACGGCGAGACCGTCGAGCTGACCGTCGACGAGACGCGCGAGCTGGCGCCGGACGGCGCGACCCTGCTGCAGCTCCTGCGACGGGCGCGCGTCGATTGGAGCGGCCTCACCTGGCTCTGCTGGGCGGTGGGGCTCGACGCCCCGGCCCTGCCCGTGGCCATCCAGCCCCCCGCGGCGCTGGGGCGCGCGGCGGTGATGACGATGGAGCGGGTCTGGCGCAGTCGCGATCGGCTGACCACCGGCGGGCTGCTGGCCCTGAACAAGGGCATCCCCGGCTTCGACTGGGAGGGCGTGCCCATCGATCGGGTGCCGGTGACCTTGGCGAAGCTGGCCCTCGATGAGTACGTCGAGCTGCGCGCGGTGCTGTCCTGGCTGTGCGACGCGGTCAACCGCTCACCCTGGCAGGACGATCTCCGGGGCGCCGACTAGCCCACCCTTTTTTCGGGCGCGGCGCCATCGAGAGCACTAGCTTTCAGCGGACATGACGTTCGTCGATCCCATCTCGAAGACGGCGCGGCTGACGGCGGCGGCACGGGCGCGCGAGACGGAGCGCCCCGATCGTCTGTTCGAGGATCCCTGGGCGAAGGCGCTGGCCGGACCCGAAGGTTTCGCGCTGCTGCGGCGGTGGGAGGAGAGCGCGCAGGCCCCCGGCGCGACCTCGGCGCCCGAGAATCCCTACATCGCCATGCGCACGCGGTATTTCGATGACTTCTTGGGCGAGGCGGTGGCAGTGCCGGAAGCGGGGCAGCCGATTCGACAGGTGGTGATCGTGGCGGCCGGCCTGGATACGCGGGCCTTCCGGTTGCCGTGGCTGCCCGCGACCCGCCTGTTCGAGCTCGACCATCCGGACGTGCTCGCCGCCAAGGACCGGCTGCTCGAGGCCGCGGGCGCCGTCGCGCTGTGCGAGCGGACGGTGGTGCCGGCCGATCTGACGGTCCCGTGGGCCGACACGCTGGTGGCCCACGGCTTTGACGCGCGCGTCCCGGCGGTCTGGTTGATCGAGGGGCTGTTCCCGTACCTCGACGAAGCGGGGGCGCGCGCCCTGCTGGCCGAGGGGGCGCCGCTCGCGGCGCCGGGCTCCCGTCTCGCCGCCGATTTCGTCGGGAAGTCGCTCCTCGAATCTCCGTTCGCCCGTCCGGTCCTGGCGCTGCTGGAGCGGGAGAACGTGCCGTGGCGGTTCGGCACGGACGAGCCCGAGGCGCTGCTGGCGGACTTCGGTTGGGCCGCCACCGCGCTGCGACCGGGCGACCCGGGAATGAACTTTGGACGCTGGCCGTTTCCCACGCTGCCGCGGGGGACGCCGGGCATTCCCAGCTCGTTCCTCGTCACCGCCACGCGGGCGGCACCTTGACGGGACCGATTCGCTGGTCACAGAATCACGATCATTCCACCTCGCGACAGATCGGGTGAAGACCTCGCCGTAACACGTGTGCACGGAGGGCGCTTGCTCGCGTTCGCCCTGGTGGTCGTCTCGAACGTCTTCTGCCTTGCCTGCGGCAGCTCGTCGGGGACGCCCGGCGGCGGTGGCGGTGCGACGGGAACCACGTCGACCGGCGGTCTGCATGGCTGCACGAACATTCAAGGATCGTGCACCTCCAATGGGGGGCTGAGCTGCGAGGAGTGGGCCGGCTACGACGCCGCCTCGGTGGCCAACTTCATGAGCGGTTGCAACCACCCCAACCAGGTCTTGTCGGCCGGCCCGTGTGATACGACCGCCACGGTGGGAGGTTGCGGGGTCGCCACCGGCGCCGTTTGCGGCGTCATCTGGAGCTTCGCGCCGGTGACTGCCTCCGAGGTCCAGACCGATTGCAACGGCCAGTACCAGACGTTCGTCACGCCCTGAGCAGGACCGGTGAGACCACCGATGTCCGCCCCCAAGCCACCCCCCAAGCCGCCCGCTGAACCGGGCGCCGGCCGCCTCGCCAGCCCCGAGCTGGAGATCAAGGACGCGCCGCTGATCTTCGGGCAGGTGTGGAACCGTCTCATCCACGAGATCGGTCTCGAGAACATGGTCTTCCCCAAGGAGATCATGTGGCTGGGGGGCGCCCCCGGCTCGGGGAAGGGGACCAACACGCCGTTCATCCTGCGTGAGCGCGGCTTCACGGCGCCGCCCATCGTGATGAGCGATCTGCTGGATGCTCCCGAGATGCGCGTCCTCAAGGATCGCGGGCAGTTCGTGGGGGATCGCGAGGTGCTCGAGGTCCTGCTGCGCAAGCTGCTCGATCCCGTTTACCAGACCGGCGTCGTGGTGGACGGCTTCCCCCGAACCAAGGTGCAGGCCGAGGCGGTCAAGCTGTTGCATGACCGCATCATGCAGCTGCGCGCGCTGTACTGGGGAACGCCGACCGGCAAGCGGTTTCGCCGCCCCATCTTCCGCATCACCGTGCTGTTCGTCGGTGAGCAGACGTCCCTGGAGCGGCAGCTGAGCCGGGGGCGCGAGATCAGCGCCCACAACGAACGCGTGCGGCGCACCGGGGTCGGCGAGTTGCTCGACCTGCGCCCCACCGATGTCGACGAGACGCTGGCCCGCAATCGTTACCGGACCTTCAAGGAGCAGACGTACGAGGCCCTCACCAGCCTGCGCCGGAACTTTCACTATCACTTCGTCAACGCCGATGCCCCGCTCGCAGAAGTCGAGAAGAGCATCAACGCCGAGTTCCAGTACCAGAGCTCGCTCGAGCTGGGGCACGCCATTCATGACATCATTCATCACATTCCCGTCGCGTCCGACGTGACCCTGTATGCCCGCCAGGAGCTGGTGCGCCGCCTCGACAGTTACGAGCACGCCGCCGCTCCGCTGTTCAAGGAGGTGGCCGTGTTCATCGAGACGCGGATGGTCCCGGTCATCGTGCGGCACGCCCTGGCGGGCCAGTGCCTGGTGAAGACCGACAGCCCCCTGTTCGGGAATCCCACCGCGGTCGACATGGTGCTGGATACCCTGGCCGAGCGCGGCTACCACGTCGTCTACGAGGAGCAGCGCCTCCCCGTTCCCCGCTCGTTCGATGTCCAGACCGGCCAGATCACCTGCGAGGACAGGTCGCTTCACAGCTTCGAGATCCGGTTTCACCCGCCGGAGATCAGACGGGGGCACTAGAGGCCGGCAAAGATTCCGTCCGGCGAGGTAGATTTCGGGGCCCCTCGAACGTCGTAGTGTCAGGAGGGGGAACCGCGATGCCCGAGTTCATGGTCATGATCCTGGAGAACGAGGCCGAGGAGGCCCAGCTCGCGCCGGCCCAGACCAAGGTCCTGGTGGAGGGGCATTCCGCCTACCAGCGGATGCTACGGGCCGCCTCGGCCTACCTCGACGGCGAGCGTCTACGTCCGTCGGCGGAGGGGAGGCGGGTCAGCGCCCTCGACGGGGCGCCCCGGGTGGAGGCTGGCCCATTCGGAGAGACCGCGCTGGGGGGCTATTACCTCTTGCAGGCGGACAGCCTGGACGGAGCGGTCGCGCTCGCCGCGCAGTGCCCGAGGTCGCCGGGAACCTCGCTCGACGTGCGGCCGGTCATGAAGGGGAAGCTCAGGCCCGAGAAGGCCAGCCAGCAGGGGCGGGTGTTCGCCTTCGCCGTTCTGGGAAGCGCCGCGAGCGAGCAGGACTGGATCGCGGTCATGGATCGTATCGACGCCACCACGCAGAACAACTTTCCCGCCGACCGCATGCTGGGGGGCGTGCGCCTGCACGCGCCCGGACAGGGCCGTCTGGTGACCTCGATCGGAGGCCAGCGCGCGGTCTTCGACGGCCCGTTTCTCGAGAGCAAGGAGGTCATCGGCGGGTTGATGTTCATGCGCATGGCCACCGTGGAAGAGGCGGTCGGCTGGGCGACGCAGAGTGAGTTCGTGAAGTACGGCGCGGTCGAGATCCGGGAGTTGTGGAGGAGCTGAGCCGAACGCTCGACGAGGTCTTCCGACGCGAGAAGGGGCGCGTCGTCGGAGGATTGGTCCGTCTCCTCGGCGGCATCGACGCCGCCGAGGAGGCCTTTCAAGACGCCGTCCTGGCGGCGCTGGCGCGCTGGCCGAGCGATGGCACCCCCGATAACCCGGCCGCCTGGTTGACGTCGACGGCCCGAAATCACGCGCGGGACGCCGAGCGCCACCGCCGGGTCGTGGAGAAGAAGGCCCCGCTGCTGGTGGAGGACGACCTCATGGCCGAGCAGACGATCGAGTCGATCAGCGACGACGAGCTCCGGCTGATCTTCACCTGCTGTCATCCCGCGCTGACCCTGGAGACCCAGGTCGCGCTGACGTTGAAGGTGGTGGCCGGCTTCACCACCGAAGAGATCGCGCGCGCGTTCTTGTCACCGGAGAAGACCGTGGCGCAGCGGATCACTCGCGCCAAACGGGCCATCGAGGACAAGCAACTGGCCTACGAGGTACCGGAGCGCGCCGACCTGCCGGAGCGCCTGGCTGCCGTGCTGGCGGTCATCTACCTCGTCTTCAACGAGGGGCACACGACGCGGCAGGGCGCGCTCATGCGGCTCGACCTGCAGAAGGAGGCCTTGCGCCTCGCCTGTTCGGTCTGCAACCTGCTACCGGACGAGCCAGAGGCCTTCGGTCTGTTCGCGCTGATAACGCTCTCGTTCGCCCGCTCCGCGACCCGCACGGACGAGCGCGGGGAGCTGCTGCTGCTGTCGCAGCAAGATCGCGCGCGGTGGGATCGGCCGATGATCAAGGAAGGGCTGATGGCGCTCGAACGCGCCCGCCGGCTCGACGGCCGGGACAGCTACGTTCTGCAGGCAGAGATCGCCGCCTGTCACGTCACGGCGCCGGCCTGGGAGAGCACCGACTGGGGCCCCATCCTGCGCTGTTACGACGCGCTGCTGGCCCTCGCTCCCTCACCGGTGGTGGCGCTCAACAGGGCCGTCGCGCTGTGCATGCACAGCGGTCCGGCCGCGGCGCTGGCGGCGCTCGCCGAGCTGGAGCCGCCGCTCGCCCGCTATCACCTCTTCTACGCCATGCGCGCCGACTTCCGCCGCCGGCTGGGGGAGGATCCCCGAGACGACTACCAGCGCGCGCTCGAGCTGGCCAGCAACGAGAGCGAGCGGAGCTTCCTGCGCCGGCAGATCGACGAAATCGAATGAACGCCGCGTAGATTCGCGCCCGGCTCGATCGTCGTGTCGATGGAAGCACGAACCG